>CAYODB010000156.1:0-9147 GCA_964402495.1 uncultured Bordetella sp. | reverse complement strand
GCCCCGGATCGATCGCGACGATGACGCGCTTCACGTCGATGACGCTGCCGCCTTCGACTGAAATCTCCACCGCATCCGCCGTGAAGCTGCCATAGGAATCGACCACGGCGATGCCGCGGTGGATTCCCTTGGGCGCAGGCGTGGCCCAGCCGACCGCTTTCGCCACGGCGTCAAGAACGCCCAGGTCCTTCTTGCCTTCCAGGAAGGGGCGGCGGAATTCGTACGGATCCTTGCCTGCCGCCAGCGCCAGTTCGTCGATGAAGCATTCGCGGTAGAACGGATTGTTGGTGTGCGCCACGGCGCGCCAGAATCCCGGCGGCACATGGGTCTGGCGCATCGCGTATTCGTTGGTGAAATTCGCCACCTTGTACGGATTGTCGATGAAGCAGCGCGTGTTGATCGGGTCCACCCCGTCCTTGATCATGGTCGGGCGCACGGTGGCGATGATCGACTGGTCGGCCTGCCGCACCTGCCACGCGGTCCAGTTGCCGTCCTTGTCGAGCGCCGCACGCAGCTTCACCAGCGAGACCGGGCGGTAGCGCCCCTGCCGCATGTCTTCCTCGCGCGACCATTGCAGCCGAACCGGGGTGCCAGGCATGGACTGGGCGATTTTCACGGCTTGCTTGGTGTACTCCTGGTGCGGCCCGCGCCGGCCGAAACCGCCGCCCGCGTGCATCTTGTGCACGAAGACGTTGTCGAGCGGGAGGCCCGCCGTTTCGGCGGCTGCCGCGATGGTGGCCTCGCCGTTCTGCGTACCCACCCAGACTTCCAGCTTGTCATCCGTGTACAGCGCCGTCGCCGTCTGCGGCTCCATGGTGGCGTGGTTGAGATAACCGGAGTAGTACTCGGCCTCGATTACTTTTGCGGCATCGGCAAAGGCGGCATCCGCATCGCCATCCTTTCGTGCCACCGGCGCGGTCGGCGCATCGATACCGCTGCGCAGGAATTGCATGATCGACTCGCTCGACACATTGCCGTTTTCGCCGACATCCCACTCGACAGGCATCACCTTGATGGCTTCGTTGGCACGCCACCAGTTGTTCGCAACCACCGCGACCCAGTCTTCGCCGGCAACCACTTTTTTCACGCCGATCATGTCCTTGACGTCCGTCTCGTCGTAGCTCTTCAGCTTGCCGCCGAACACCGGCACCTGGACGATGGAGGCGTGCACCAACCCCGGCAGGCGCACGTCGGCGGCGTAGATCTGCTTGCCGGTGGTCTTGTCGGGAATGTCGAAGCGGGCCGGCGAGGTGCCGATGATCTTCCAGTCCTTCTTGTCCTTGAGCTTCGGTTCTTTCGGCACTTCGAGCTTCGAGGCTGCCGCGGCAACCTTGCCGTAAGTCGTCCGCTTGCCGGAGGGATGGGTGATCACGCTGCGCTCCGCCTTGCACTCGGCGGCGGGCACACCCCATTCCTGCGCTGCGGCGGCGATCAGCATCTCGCGCGCGCTGGCGCCGGCCTGGCGCACGTACTCCTGCGAGTCGCGGATGCCGCGGCTGCCGCCGGTGGACATGTCCTTAAAGATCTTGTTGCGCTTGATGTGCATGTTCACGTCCGCATACTCGGGACGCACCTTGCTCCAGTCGCACTCCAGTTCCTCGGCGACGAGTTGCGACAGGCCGGTGAACGTGCCCTGCCCCAGTTCCGAACGGGCGATGCGGATGATGACCGTATCGTCGGGCTGGATCACGATCCAGTGGGTGACTTCCGGTGCGCCCGCGGCATCCGCCGCAAGGGCGAATCCGGGCAGGTGGAAACCGATGACGAGACCGCCTGAAGCGGCGGCGGACTTGACCAGGAAATCGCGGCGGCCTGCCTGAAAGTTTTGTTGGTTCATGGCGGTCTCCTTAAGCGCTCTTCGCGGCGAGGTTGATGGCATCCTTGACGCGCGCGTAAGTGCCGCAGCGGCAGATATTGGTCATCGCATCCTTGATTTGCTGCTCGCTGGGTTTCTTCACTTCGCTGAGCAGCGCGGCGGCAGCCATGATCATGCCGCTCTGGCAGTAGCCGCACTGCGGCACCTGCAGCTTCACCCAGGCTTTCTGCACCGGATGGGAACCGTCCCTCGACAGGCCCTCGATGGTGACGATCTTCTTGCCGGCCATCGCGGAGACCGGCATCACACAGGAGCGCATCGGCTGCCCGTCCACGTGCACCGTACAGGATCCGCACATGGCGATCCCGCAGCCATACTTGGTGCCGGTCAGGCCCAGTTCGTCGCGCAATACCCACAACAGGGGCATTTCATCCTCGACTGTTACGTTCACGTTCCTTCCGTTGACGTTCAGAGTAGTCACGATTGGCTCCTCGATGGTGTTTTGCCGGTACCGGCAACTTCAGAACAAGCGATTGGTTCCGACGGGTTGGTCCCGACTGGGATGGGCGCTAGCATAAACCCGCCGGGCGGCCTGTCTACTGTTTTGACAAAGATTGATACAAAAGAAGTGCAGGGATGAGGGACGAGGGGCGAGGGAACATCAGAGGCGAGGCGCCTGTGTGGATAGCCCCGTCCGCCCGACCTACTCCACTTTTTTTCGCCTGATATCCATTTCCTCTTCCCTCGTCCCTCGCCCCTCTCCCCTGATGAGGTGGCTCTGGTCACCGAATCCGACCGCCTGAGCAATCTCAGGCAGCGAGCGGGCGCCGGCGGCGAGCAGGGACTCGGCGCTCTGCGTACGCAACTGCAGCAGGTACTGCCCCGGGTCGGCGCCGAGGCTTTCGTCGAACAGGCGCTTGAGGACGAAGGGACTGACGCCCGCCGCTGCGGCAATTTCCTGGACGCCGATGTCACGCGTATGGTTCTCGCGGATGTGCACGACTGCACGCTGCACCGGCTCGGGCGCATTGAGCGTGCGTTCGAACGCCGTGAGCCGCTCGGCGGCCGGTTCCCTGCGCCGCCATTTCGCATAGTGCCGCAGCAGGTGCACGGCGAGGATGCTGGCCAGGGAGTTCACGTACAGGTTGTTGCCGCGCACGCCGCGCATGGCCTCCTCGGCCAGCACGCCGGCCAGCCCGATGATGCCGAAATCGTAGTCCCGCATCGTGGGCGCGAGTTCGAAATCGCGTGGCGCGGTCTTGTAGATGTCGGCCGCGACCTGGTCCAGCCTGCGGCTCTCCAGCGAGAGCACGCAAACGCCCAGGCTCGCTTCGGCGCTCAATCGAGCATCCTCGCCTGCCGCAACCAGTATCACGCTGCCGGCTTGCACCGGATGCCGGGCTTGCCGTGAGTGGTGGGCCCCTGTCTCATTGACCGCGGACTCGGCGCCGCTCGAAAGGACGATCTCGCCCCTTCCCAGGCTGAGAACGACGCGATGACGCCCCGCTTCTGCAGATGGCGTGCCCGCACCGGGTCCGAGTTCATGCTGCTCCAGACTGAGGTCGCGCCATCCCAGCGGCGCGCTCGACAACCGGGCTTCGCGGAGGTGGTAGTCCGGCGCCGGGCTCGCCAGCTTGGCCCGCATGCGTACCTGAAGCGAGCCGAATCCGGTGATCCAGTCGTGTAAATCGCGCACACCCGTGGTTTGCATCGTTCCCTCCTTGAGCCAAACCCATTCTATGGCTGGCAGCATGACGGGCGTATGTATCAGAATCGTGTCTGCGGAGCGGCCCGTTTGTCGCGAATTTTCGCCAGCGGACCAGTTGGGATACTTTGATACATTTTCCACACCGGCCCCCGCCGCGACTGTGTAACCATGCCGTAACGAAAGGGAATCATGGAATCTGCCCCCCACATCGCCGTCGTCGACGACCACAAAGACATCCGCGAACTGGTCGGCCGCTACCTCATGGAGCACGGCTACCGCGTCAGCGCTGCGGAAAATGCCGCGGTCCTGCGCCGCCTCCAGGAACGCAGCGCCTTTGACCTGGTGGTGCTCGACATCATGATGCCGGGCGAGGATGGACTGTCCCTCTGCCAGTACCTGCGCTCGACCACCGACCTGCCGATCATCCTGCTGACCGCGCTGGCCGAGGATACCGAGCGCATCGTCGGCCTCGAAATGGGCGCCGACGACTATCTGACCAAGCCGTTCAATCCGCGCGAACTGCTGGCGCGCATCCGCGCCGTACTGAGGCGCGCGCACAGCCTGCCGCCGAAACGGGGCGTGCCACGAACGCGGAGCATGAAGTTCGACCGCTGGGTGCTCGAGGTCGGCCGCCGTGAGCTGGTCGGCGAGGACGGCGGCGCCGTGCCATTGAGCACCGCCGAGTTCCGGCTGCTGTGCGCCTTCCTCGACCATGCCGGAATCGTGCTGAGCCGCGACCAGTTGCTCGATCTCACTGCAGGCAAGAATGCCGATGCTTTCGACCGCAGCATCGACAACCAGGTCAGCCGCCTGCGCAAAAAAATCGAGATCGAGCCGAAGAGTCCCGCGCTGATCAAAACCCATTGGGGCGGCGGCTATTGCTTTACCGCCCAGGTAAGCGCCTCGTGAAAAAACTCTGGACGCGCAGCCTGGCCGGCCAGATGGTGGCGCTCCTGCTGCTTGCGCTGGTGCTCTCGCACGTCGTCGGCTTCGTCATCTACCGCGACGAACGCACGCAGTTGCTGCGCGGCGCCCTGAAAGAGGAGTTCCTGGCCCGCACCGCCGCGGTCACCCGCCTCCTGGATGCGACACCCGCCGACCTGCACGGCGAAATCCTGCGCGCTGGCGGCTCGGCGATCACTCGCTACTGGCTGGCGCCAACCCCTGTGGAATCCCAGGCGTGGCAGGGCCAGGCGCTGTCGCATCTCCTGCAGGTGCTGCCGGCCCGGTTGCGCGCCGACCAGCCCGCTATGCTGACCGACAGCCCGCAACCCGCGACCAACCCCTATCTCGCCGGCTCGAAACTGCATCCGATGAGCAGCGCATCCTGGGAAGTCCTGCCCGCGGGCGCCTGGCCGCTCGGCCGCGAAGCGAAGCTGCTGCAGCTCAACGACTGGAACGGCTTCGGCCTCGCCGTGCCACTCAGCAACGGGGTGTGGCTCAACGCCGTCTATGCCAAGCCCGTTCTGGTGCCGGGCTCGACCTACCAGACTTTCATTTCGCTCGGCATCGCCGCGCTGGCCATCTCGTTCATCGCCATCCTCATGGCCCGGTGGATCGCCCGGCCGCTGAAGGACATTGCGGTCGCCGCCGAACGGGTGGGGCTCGGCGAGGAAGTCGCGCCCATTCCCGAATGCGGCCCCGGCGACGTGCGCGGCACGGCGGAAGCGTTTAACCGCATGCAGACCCGGTTGCGGCGCTTCATCGAGGACCGCACGCGCATGCTCGCCGCCATCGGCCATGACCTGCGCACGCCGATCACCTCGATGCGATTGCGCGCCGAGTTCATCGGCGACGAAGACACGAAGAAAAAGATGATCGCGACTCTGGACGAGATGCAGGCCATGACCGAAGCCACGCTGGCCTTCGCCCGCGACGACGCGCAGCGCGAAGAAACTCGCAACGTAGATCTGTCGGCGCTTCTGGAAAGCCTGTGCGCGGACCTCGCCGACCTGGGCTGGGACGTGACCTTCAGGAACGGCGAGAAGATCCCCTACCGCTGCCGACCAGATTCACTGAGACGCGCGGTGCGCAACCTGATCGAGAACGCCGTACGCTACGGCGAACGGGCGCGGGTGACGCTCACCACGAAGAACGACATGATCGAGATCATGGTCGAGGACGACGGTAAAGGCATTCCAGAACAGGAATTCGAGCGCGTGTTCCAACCCTTCGTCCGGCTGGAGGACTCCCGCAACCGCGAAACCGGCGGCGTCGGCCTCGGCCTCTCCATCGCCCGCAGCATCGTCCGTGCCCATGGCGGGGATATCGCCCTGTTCAACGGAAGCGGATTGCATGCCGTCATCACGCTGCCAAGAAGTGGCGCGTAATTCTCTTTCCTCTTTTACCTTTTGTCTCTTCTCTCAGTTCTGCGGCAGCTCATACTGCTTCGCAAGCCCCTCGAACTCCCGTACTGATCCCGCCGCGTCAAAACTTTCTCCCAACTCTTCCGCGAGAATTGCCGCGACGTCTGGCGCAAGCGAGGCAGCCAGCGCTGCGTCAAGGAACAGCAGCCTCGACCGGCGGGCGAGGACGTCTTCAACGGAGCGGGCGAATTCGTAACGCACGGCAAAGCGGACCATGGCTTCGGTGAAACCAGGTGCAAGTTCGCGGGCGGCGCCGGGCAAGGCGCCAACCGTCGACGCGTCGGACCCATAGAGATGAAGGCCGGGCGGCGCTGAAACAGGCACGACGGAGCTTTCCGGGGCGCCGGCTAGCCGCAGGTGCGTGGTCGCGCCTGGGTCGCGCCGCGGCAGGAACTTGCGCGCGAAGCATTCCTCGAGGACGTCTTCCGCCATCGCGCGATAGGTCGTCCACTTGCCACCGGTCACGGTCACCAGGCCTGACTTCGAAATGACCACCGTATGTTCGCGCGAGATCGCCTTGGTTTTGCCGCCATGGGATTCGACGGGCCTGACCAAAGGGCGTAACCCAACCCAGATCGAACGTACATCTTTCCGGGTCGGCGCCTTTGACAGGTAACGAGCGGATTCGCGCAGGATGAAGTCGATTTCCTGCTCGAAGGCCCGGGGTTCGTAAACCAGATCCTGGCGCGGGGTGTCGGTCGTGCCGAGCAATGTCTTGCCCAGCCACGGAATGGCGAAGAGCACCCTGCCGTCGGCGGTATCGGGCAACAGCAGCGCATGGTCGGTCGGCAGAAACTCGCGGTCCACCACCAGATGAACGCCCTGGCTCGGCGCCACCATCTGCGCACCGCCGGGGCTGTCCATCTCGCGGATGTGGTCGACCCAGACCCCGGTCGCGTTGATCACGCAACGGCTGCGCAGCTCGAAGCGCCGGGACGTCTCGGCGTCTTCCACGACCACGCCGGAGACCTGGCCAGCACCGCGCAGCAGCTCGACCGCCTTACAGTAGTTGACGACGCAGGCGCCTCGCTCGTTGGCCGTTCGCGCCAGCGCGATCGCCAGCCGCGCATCGTCGAACTGGCCATCCCAATACTTCACGCCGCCGCGAAGGCCGGTCTGCCTGGCGGTCGGTGAGAGCCCCAGGGTTTTGTCGCGGCTCAGGAATTGGGTCTTGCCGAGGCCCGCTCGTCCTGCGAGGAGGTCGTAGAGGACAAGGCCGGCGCCGTAGAACGCCTTCTCCCACCAGCGATACGCCGGCATCACGAAGGGCAGCGGCTGGGCGAGGTGCGGAGCATTGGCCAGCAGCGCCGCGCGTTCGCGCAACGCTTCGCGCACCAGCGCGACATTCCCCTGGGCCAGGTAGCGCACGCCGCCGTGCACCAGCTTGGTGGTTCGCGATGAAGTGCCTTTGGCGAAGTCGTTCGCCTCGACCAGCGCGACTGAATAGCGCCGCGCCGCCGCATCCAGCGCGACGCCGAGGCCCGTCGCACCGCCGCCGATGACGATCACGTCCCAGTCGGGTTGTGAGGCAAGGCGGTCGAGCAGGGATTGGCGGGACATGGGTGAGGCGTGAAGGGTGAAGGGTGAAGGGTGAAGGGTGAAGGGTGAAGGGCTAAAAAGTCTAGCCGCCCAGCGTCGTATTGTCTCTAAAGCTCTTGGTACTTCCCTTGTCCCTTGGCGTTTACTCAGTCCTCAGTCCTGCTTTTTTCCAAGCACTCAGCACTCAGCACCCAGTACTCAGCACTCGCCGTTCCTCCTGCATAATGCCGCCACAACACTCGTCGCGGGCAGCCTGCCGCACTGCGACATGCCCGGAGGAGAACGAATGGACGCCCGCTTCACGCCGGAGTTCCAGCGCCGCACGATACTGAAGATTTCCTGGCGGCTGCTGCCGCTGGTGGTCGCTTCGTATCTGGTCGCCTACATCGACCGCACCAACGTCGCCTTTGCCGCGCTGACCATGAACGAGGATCTCGGCATCAGTTCGTACATGTACGGACTCGGAGCGGGGATCTTTTTCATCGGCTACGCACTGTTCGAAGTGCCGAGCAACATGGTCCTGGAGAAGGTCGGCGCGAGGCTCTGGATTGCGCGCATCATGATCACCTGGGGCATCATCTCCGGCCTGATGGCCGTGGCCACGGGCCCCATCAGCTTCCTGGTGCTGCGTTTCCTTCTTGGCGTTGCCGAGGCCGGCTTCTTTCCCGGCATGATCCTCTACTTTACGTACTGGTTTCCGGCGCAATACCGGGCACGCGTCATCTCGACCCTGTTCATCGCCGTGCCGGTGGGCAACGCACTGGCATCCGCGGTGTCCGGCGCAATCCTCGGCATGGACGGCATCTGGGGACTGCACGGCTGGCAATGGCTTTTCATCATCGAAGCAGTCCCGGCAATCGTGCTGGCGTTTGTCGTGTTCGCGCGCATGACAGACCGGCCCGCCGTCGCCAACTGGCTGGCGGAAGACGAGAAGGAATGGCTGGAAACCGAACTGCGCGCCGAGCGCAGCCGGATCGAGAAGGCCGGTCACCTCAGCCTGCTGCGCGCGCTCCTGGACAAACGCGTCCTGACGCTTTCAATGATCTACTTCACCAGCGTCATCGCCAGCTACGGCATCACCTTCTTCCTGCCGCAGATCGTGAAGGGTTACGGTCACTCCAACTTCGTCACCGGCCTGCTGACCGCGATCCCCTATGTGGTTGGCGTGATCGGCTTGATCCTGTGGGGCCACTCTTCGGACCGGCACAAGGAACGGCGCTGGCATCTCATCGCTGCCTCCACCGTTGCAGCAATAGGACTCGCCGGCATTGGCCTGTTCACGGGTTCCTACTGGGCCCTGGTCGCCATGTCGGTTGCCGCTGTCGGGATCTACGGATCGCGGCCTTCCTTCTGGCCAATGCCGTCGCTGTTCCTGACCGGCGCGGCCGCGGCCGGCGGGATAGCGCTGATCAACTCCATCGGCAACCTCGGCGGTTACGTCGGTCCGTTCCTGGTCGGCTGGATCCGGCAGAGCACCGGCAGTTTCGAGATGGCCTTGTATTTCCTGGCTGCCTGCGCATTCTCGTCCGCGGTGATTACTTACCTCGCGACGACGGCAACCGACGCCAAGGGCGAGAAGGGGAGGAGAGACGCGCGCGCTGGCGCCAGCGCTATCGCTGCAGGGGCTAGCGATGAAGCAGGGACCAGGGGCTAGGGGCTAGGGAAGCTCAGGGACCAAGAAATTAAAGTCTTGAACTCCTAGCCCCTAGCCCCTGCTC
>CAYODB010000155.1:8030-9161 GCA_964402495.1 uncultured Bordetella sp. | reverse complement strand
CCGCCACGCCGCTCACCGCGACGGAAATCTGCGCGCGGCTCGCCTTCAGCGCACCGGCCGCCATTTCCCGCACCGTCTGCTCGGATACCGCCCCAAATTTCCTCAGCGTCTCGGCGCTGACGCCGAGCATCTCCTGCTTGGCCTCGTTCGTGTAAGTCACGAAGCCGCGATCGAACCATTTCGAACTGCCGGGCACCATGGTCACCGCCTGGCCGATCCAGCCGCCCGTGCAGGATTCCGCGGCGGCCATCACCAGCGCCTTCGCCTTCAGCGCGTCGCCCACTTTCCCCGACACTTCGTAGAGTTCCGGATCCATGACGTCAACCGAAAGTAAACTTCCAGGCGGCGAGGCACAGCAGCGTATAGAACGCCGCCAGCAGATCATCGAGCATCACGCCCGCGCCGTTGCGTATGCTGCGGTCGAAATGGCGGATCGGCGCCGGTTTGAAAATATCGAACAGGCGGAACAGCAGGAAGGCAAAAGCCTGCCACACAAGCTGGTTCGGTGTCAGGAACAACACCAGCAGGAACGCTACGGTCTCATCCCAGACCATCCCGCCATGATCGTGCACGCCGAGGTTTTTTCCGCTCAGCTCGCAGGCCCAGACGCCGATCACGAACATGGCCAGCAGCAGGAGCGTGAACTCGTACGGATCCAGGCGCGGCGAAAGCAGCGTGTAGATCGGGAAAGCCAGCATCGTGCCAAAGGTGCCGGGTGCCACGGGCGCAAGGCCGATGCCAAAGCCGAACGCGATGAAATGCGCCGGATGCGAAAACACGAAGCGCACGGAAGCCCGGCCGTAAGGTTCAGCGGAAATGGTCAAAACCTTGTTCCTGCAGCCGCATGGGCTGTCCTTTTTCGTCGAGCACGGTAACCGAATTGCCTTCGGTGATTCTGCCGATGCGGGTAAGCGCCAGGCCCAGGCTTGCCGCGAGCGAGTCGATCCCGGACTGGTTGCCGGGTGCGGCGGTGAAGCACAGTTCGTAGTCGTCGCCGCCGGCCAGGATCGAACGCATCACGTGCACATGATGCCTGAGCGGCGTCAGTCCTGCAGAACAGGGGATTTGCGCATAGCTGATTTCGGCGCCGACGCGGGAGCGTTCGCAGATGTGGCCGAGGTCGCCGGTCAG
>CAYODB010000155.1:1834-8020 GCA_964402495.1 uncultured Bordetella sp. | reverse complement strand
AGGCCGTCGGAAATGTCGATCGCGCTGCTGGCGAACCCCACGAGCCTGCCGCCCAGTTCGACACGCGGATTCGGCCGGTCCAGCCTTGCCATGCAGTGACTGAGCAGCGGTTCCCGCAGCAGGAGTTCGCCCTTGCGATGGGCGACAGCCGCGGCAGCGTCACCCAGATGCCCCGATACCCAGACGTCGTCGCCGGGCTTCGCCCCGTCGCGCCGCAGGGCCTTGCCCTGCTCCACCTCGCCCATCACCTGGACGCAGATATTGCGCGGACCGCGGGTCGTGTCGCCGCCTATCAGGTCAACGTCATGCCGTTCGGCCAGGGCAAAAAACCCGGCGGCAAAATCCTTCACCCACTCCTCGTCGGCTGCCGGCAGCGACAGGGCCAGCATGGCCCATCGCGGCGCGGCACCCATCGCGGCAAGGTCGGAAAGATTCACCGCGAGCGCCTTGTGTCCCAGCGAGAGCGGGCTCACATCGGCAAAGAAGTGCACGCCTTCCACCAGCATGTCCGTCGATGCCGCCAGTTCATGGCCCGGCCTTACGGCCACCAGCGCCGCATCGTCACCCACGCCGAGCAACGCATGCCGCGGCGGACGGGTGAAGTACTTCGAGATCAGTTCGAATTCCGTTGGCACGGGCGGCGATTCACGGTAGGGAACCCTGTCAGTTTAAACGGCCTGCCGGACTTGGCGGTGCCTGGCGCGAATGTGCCAAACTCGGGGAACCTTCACATCATGCCGCTTGCGGAGACCATATGGCCGACACCATACCCGAAGGATTCGAACCGCTGTTCCATAGCAGTCCCTTCCTCGACAGAACCGGCCCCTTTTACTCGAAGGGCCATGGCAAGGAGCTCAGAATCAGCCTGCGGGTCATGGAACATCACCTCAACGCGCGCGGCTCGGTCCACGGCGGCCTGTTCATGACCATGGCGGATATCGCGCTGGGCTATGCGATGGCGACGTCGGCGGACCCGCCCGTCAAGGCCGTAACGGCTTCCGTATCCACCGACTTCGCCGGCAGCGCGAAACTCGGCGACTGGATTGAAAGCAGCGCCGATATCCAGAAGGTCGGCCGCACGCTGGCGTTCTGCAACGTCTATCTCTACGTAGGCGACCAGCGCATCATCCGCGCCTCGGGCATTTTCGCGGTCCAACAAGGGCAAGCCGAATAGTTCTTGAACCACGGAGGACACGGAGGACACGGAGAAAAACAACTGCAGAATGTTTTGTCTGGAAATGGTGCCAATTTTTCGGACGAAGAATATCCAGGCGATATCGGTTGATTTATGATTTCAATCCACACGGTCTTTTGTACTTCTCCGTGTACTCCGTGCCCTCCGTGGTTCAGACTTATTTCGTCGAATCCAGTTTCTTCAGGAAGGCCTGGTACTCGTCTTCCTTCATGGTGAAGCTGTGCTCCGCCAGGGGGAACTGGCCCTTGTGGACGTCTTCCTGGAAATCCGCCAGCGCCTGGGAGATGACGTCCCAGCAGTTGGCGTACCGTTTCACAAATTTCGGGGTGAAGCGGTCGAACAGGCCGACCATGTCGTGGAGCACCAGGTTCTGGCCATCGCAGTGCGGTCCCGCGCCGATGCCGATTGTCGGGATCGTGAGCTTCTCGGTGATGACCTGGGCGACACGGTCCGGAATCGCCTCGAGCACGATGGCGAAGCAGCCGGCCTTTTCCATCGCCAGTGCATCCTTCAGCAACTGCACGCCGGTTTCGGCGCTCTTGCCCTGCACCTTGAAGCCGCCGATCTTGGAGACCAGTTGCGGCGTCAGTCCGATGTGCGCCATGACCGGTACCCCGGACTTGACCACGGCTTCGGCCATCGGCGCGAAATCCTCGCCGCCCTCGATCTTGACGACGTCGGTGCCACCTTCCTTGAGCATGCGCATCGCGTTGTTGATCGCATCGGCGGTCGCTGCGTGATAGGCGCCGAGCGGCAGGTCGCCGACCAGGAGCGCGCGTTTTGCCGCCCGCGAAATCGCCTTGGCGTGATGGATCATTTCATCCATGGTCACCGGCACGGTGCCGGAATAACCCAATGCCGTCATGCCCAGCGAATCGCCGATCAGGATGCAGTCCACACCTGACCGGTCCACGAGTTGCGCGGTCGGGTAGTCGACGGCGGTGACCTGGAACACCTTCTCGCCGCGGTCCACCTTGGCCTGCAGGTCAAAGATCGTGAGTTTCTTCGGTGCGGCTGCTTCTGCCATTTTTATCTCCTCCTACTGGTTTAGCCCTTCACCGCAAAGGACGCAAAGGAAAGCAAGTACAGATTCGATGATCAAATCACTCACATTGCCGATCCCGGCCACCGGATTTCATACCGGCATTTCTTCTCGCTCTCTGTTTCGCCCTTCGCTTTCCTTTGCGTTCCCTTTGCGTCCTTTGCGCCTTTGCGGTTACATCTAAGGTTTAGTATTCTGAACGCGAGGACCGCGGACTTCATTCGGGCGCAATTCGGCGGCGAGCTTGTCGAGCACGCCGTTGACGTACTTGTGGCCGTCGGTACCGCCGAAGCTTTTCGCCAGTTCGACCGCCTCGTTGATGATGACCCGGTAAGGCGTTTCCAACTGGTCGCGCAACTCGCAGGCAGCCAGCAGCAGCAGCGCATGCTCGACCGGCGACAATTCCTTGACCGGACGATCGAGATAAGTCGTCACGAGTGCGCGCAATGCATCGGCATCCGCAACCACGCCGCGCAGCAGCGCCTCCGCCAGTGCCGCATCGGCCCTGGCGAAATCCTTTTGTTCCTTGAGCTGGGCGAGCAGCGCATCCGCGGGGGATTCGTTCACCAGCCACTGATACAGCGCCTGCAGCGCGAACTCGCGCGCCCTGCGCCTACTGTTTTTCATCGATTGCCTTCACCAGGTTTGCCATTTCGACGGCGGCCCGAGCGCAGTCCGCTCCTTTTTCTGTCACGCGCGCTGCGGCTTCGTCGTCGGTGTTCGTAGTGAGTATGCCATTGGCGACCGGCACGCCGGTATGGAGCTGTACCGACATCACGCCGGCCGCCGATTCATTGGACACCACCTCGAAGTGGTAGGTCTCGCCACGGATCACGGCTCCTAGCGCGACCAAGGCATCGAATTTTTCCGTACACGCCAGTTTCTGCAGCGCGAGCGGGATCTCGAGCGCGCCCGGCACGGTGGCGACCTGGATGTCCGCCCGCTTCACACCGAGCTTTTCGAGTTCGGCCGAGCAGGAAGCCAGCAAGCCCTCGCCGATCACCTTGTTGAAACGGCCGACGACGATGCCGATGCGGAGGTTTTCACCGTTGAGATCGGCGGTGTATTGGAACACGTCTTTGTCAATTGCCATGTTTGATTGTGAATGCCGTGAATGCCGTGAATCTCGTGAATGTCGCAAGAGCGATCCTGGTCTCGTGCATCGATTGCAATCGATCCGCCTTTACGGCATTCACGATAGTTATGGGCGAGAGCCCGGTATGCCCGAAAGGGTGCACGACATTCACGGCCCTCACGGTCCTCACGGCTTCTCCAGATATCCCGTCACCTCGAGGTCGAAACCGGTCATGCTCGGCATCTTGCGCGGCGTGGCCAGCAGTTTCATGCGCTTTACGCCAAGATCGCGCAGGATCTGCGCGCCGATGCCGTAGGTGCGCAAGTCAACCTTGTCTGCTTCGCTCACCCGCGGACTGTCCGGCAGCAGCCGGCCCAGCAAATCCCCGCCGCTTTCGGTCCTGTGCAACAGGACAACCACGCCGTGATCTGCCTTGGCGATCGTTTGCAGGGCTTCGTTCAGATTCCAGGAATGCGCCTGGCTTCGCACATCCAGTAGGTCCGCGACGGACAGGGGCTCATGCACCCGGACCAGGGTTTCCCTGGCGGCGTCAATGTTGCCGCGTACCAGCGCCAGGTGAACGTCACGCGAACTCCGGTCGTGATAGGCCACCATCCTGAAAGACCCATACACGGTATGCAGCGCGCGTTCCGCGCCTCGTTCGACCAGCGATTCGGTGCGGCTGCGATGCTGGATCAGGTCGGTGATGGCGCCGATTTTCAAGCTGTGCCTGTCGGCGAACTCGATCAGGTCCGGCAGGCGGGCCATCTCGCCGTCATCCTTGAGGATCTCGCAGATCACCGCCGCGGGCATCAGCCCCGCAAGTAGCGCCAGGTCGCATCCCGCTTCGGTATGGCCGGCACGCACCAGCACACCACCCTTAAGCGCCATCAGCGGAAAAATATGACCGGGCTGGACGATGTCGTCGGGTTTCGCGTCCTTCTTCACCGCGGCCAGCACGGTGCGGGCGCGATCCGCCGCGGAGATGCCCGTGGTGACACCCTGCGCCGCCTCGATCGACAATGTGAAATTGGTACCCATGCGCGACTTGTTGGCGCCCACCATCGGCGGCAGTGCAAGCCGGCGGCAGTGCTCCTCGGTCAGCGTCAGGCAGATGAGTCCGCGTCCGTGCTTGGCCATGAAATTGATCGCATCGGCCGTCACGAACTCGGCGGCCATGAGCAGGTCGCCCTCGTTCTCGCGGTCTTCCTCGTCGACCAGGATGACCATGCGGCCGGCGCGCAGGTCGGCCAGGATCTCCGGAACGCTGCTGATCGCGCTCATCGGCAAGCGTTGCTGAACTTGCGCCCGACGTAACACGGCAATCTATTCAAATTGGACATAAATAATTGAAAAATTAAATGTTTTCGTCGGGCCTACGGTCAATACCGTCATGGATGCCGTCGCGAGGCCTTTTGCGAGGGCTGGGTGGCACGGTGCCAAGGGTCGCCATTCTACCGCCGCGAAGCGCCGATACCGATACTCGCTGCGCCGACTCCAATTACGGAGACTTGAACACAGGCCGGCAGCGAAAGCTCTGGGGTCAAGCACTGCGGGGTCACAAGCACTGCGGGGTCAGGTCTTGTTTCTTGCACACTGCGGGGTCATGCACACTTCGGCACACTTCGGGGTCAGGTCTTGTTTCTTGCATCGATTTATCGATTTACGATGCG
Organism: uncultured Bordetella sp.; assembly: GCA_964402495.1. GTDB lineage: Bacteria > Pseudomonadota > Gammaproteobacteria > Burkholderiales > JACQAP01 > JACQAP01. The sequence continues at coordinate 3,035 of CAYODB010000155.1, read as the reverse complement.
ACTCACGGTCGCATAGTGCAAGCCCAGATACGTGGCGATCCGGGCCTGGGTATAGCCGTGCTTCAAGTGCAAGGTGGTGATGAGTCGATCGCGAGCCGCGTGATTGGCCGGATCGAGCCGGCCGAATGCCTGCTCCAGGCTCGGGCGGACCGCATGGCGCTGGCTCTTGGGAATCTCCTTGGCCAGGGCCTTGGATTTGAGCATGGGAGCGATCTTGCGCAGGAAAGCCTGCTCTCCCAGTAATACCTGCCCCTGCAGCCGCTCCCACGGTGAAGACATTTGCAGGCCTTCCGCGACAAAGGCCGCATAGCGCCGCTGCGCGGTGGGCAAGGCATCGGCGAAGTGTGCCAGCAGTGCAGGCGCATCGAGGAAGGCGGGGAGTGCCTCCAGTCCGGCGCTGACCCGATAGCTGGACCAGCGGTAGCGAGCCGGATCCCGGACCATCCGGGCGCGTACCGGATTCAGGACCACATAACGCGAAAGCTCCAGCAGATAAGTCTGCTTGTCCACCACGATCGCCTTGAAGCGGCCCTGGAAGACATGCCCGGCGCGCTTGTGGCGACGGTTGATGCGCTGGGTATAGACCCCGTTTAACTGGCGCATGCCCAAGGAGAGGTTGGCCCTGGGCGTTTCCACCATCAGGTGGTAGTGATTGTCCATCAGGCAGTAGGCATACAGCCGCCAACCGAAGCGCCCGACTACGGCAGCCAGCACGGAGAGAAACTCAAGCCGGTCGACATCGTCCTGAAAGATGTCTTCCTGGCCGTCGCCGCGTGCAGTGAGGTGGTAGAGGGCGCCAGGGTATTCGATGCGCAGAGGGCGAGCCATGCAAGCACTCTACGTCGCGATTATGCAAGAAACAAGACCTGACCCCGAGGTTTTCCTGAACTTACCTGGATGTGCCTAGAAGACGTTCGACGTAACGCGCCACCAGATCCACTTCGAGGTTCATCTTATCGCCCTGCTTCAAGTCCTTCAGGTTTGTCGCCTGCAGGGTGTGCGGGATCAGGTTGACCGAGAAATCCCCGCCATCCACGGCATTCACCGTAAGGCTCACACCATTCACCGTCATCGATCCCTTGCGTGCGACATAGCGGGACAGGTCGAAGGGGAACCGGATCGACAGTTCGCGATTGCCGTCCACCGCCGTCACGGCGACCACTTCGCCGACGCCATCGACATGGCCGCTGACCAGGTGGCC
>CAYODB010000155.1:0-1824 GCA_964402495.1 uncultured Bordetella sp. | reverse complement strand
CTGTCCGCCAGCCGCAACGATTTCTCCAGGTTAACCGCCGCGCCGATGACAAGGCCGGTCGTCACGCGCAGGGTCTCCGGCGATACGTCCACGGTGAAACCGTGCGAAGTCAGTTGCGTGACCGTCAGGCAGATGCCGTTGCAGGCGATGCTGTCGCCGACGGCAACGTCGCCCAGGTCCAGTCCGCCGGCATCGATGATCACCACCACCGTCGACTGCCCCGATGCTTTTACGCTGGCAACCCGCCCCACGGCTTGTATGAGTCCGGTAAACACTATTCGGGGCCAAGCCGCGCACGGATGCGCAGGTCGGGACCGAACATGCGGGTCTCCTGGATGCGCAATTCGAGGCGCTGCTTCATTTCGGTCAACGCTCCCAAGTCCAGCATGCCGCGCCCGGCGTCGCCGAGCAAATGCGGCGACAGGTAGAACAGCAGTTCGTCCACCACGGCGGCGCGCAACAGTGCGGAATCGAGGTTGATGCCGGCTTCCACCAGTACCTCGTTGATGCCCAGCCCGGCCAGGTGCCGGGTCAGTTGCAGCAGGTCCACCTTGCCCTCGGCATTCGGCAGCACAACCACTTCCGCGCCCTTGTCCCGCAACACCGCGGCCTTGGCCGCGTCATTCGTGGCGGTTGCCACCAGTACCGCGCCGCCATCCAGGATCTTCGCCTGGGGTGTGATCCGCAGCCGGCTATCGACCACGATGCGCAGAGGCTGCCTGCTGGTCTCTACATCCCGCGCCGTCAGCTTCGGATCGTCGTCCCTGAGCGTGCCAATTCCGGTCATCACGGCACAGGAGCGCGCGCGCCAGTGATGGCCGTCACGCCTGGCATCCGGCCCGCCGATCCATTGCGACACGCCGTTGGCCAGCGCGGTTTTGCCGTCCAGGCTGGCGGCGATCTTCAGGCGTAGCCAGGGCCGTTGCCTCGTCATGCGCGACACGAAGCCGATGTTGAGTTCGCGCGCTTCGCTTTCGAGCAGGCCGATTTCCGCGGCAATACCTGCCGCCCGGAGCCTGGCGATGCCCTGGCCCGCAACTTTCGGATTGGGGTCCTGCATCGCCGCGACCACACGGGAAACCTTCGCCGCGATCAAGGCATCGGCGCAAGGCGGCGTGCGTCCGTGATGGCTGCATGGCTCGAGCGACACATAGGCGGTCGCGCCGGCGGCCTGCGCCCCGGCCGCGTTCAATGCGGCAACTTCGGCATGCGGTCCGCCGGCGCGCTCATGCCAGCCTTCGCCAACCACCCTGCCGTTGCTGACCAGTACGCAACCGACGCGCGGATTCGGCGTCGTCGTGTACAGGCCCCGCTCGGCCAGCCGCAAAGCCTGCGCCATGTGCTGGAAATCCTCTGCGGTGAATGCCATGCCGCTATTTCGTCTTGCGGCGGACGGCGGGCTTTTGCACTTCCTTCACGGCGTCGCGGAAATCCTCGACGTCCTGGAAGTCGCGGTACACCGACGCGAAGCGGATATACGCCACCTTGTCGAGCCTGTAGAGCTCGCGCATCACCAGTTCGCCAATCTTGCGCGAATCGACTTCGCGCTGCCCCAGCGACAGCAGCTTCTGCCGGATGCGCTCGACGGCTTCGTCCATCAGGTCCGCCTTGACCGGACGCTTGTGCAATGCGCGCTTGAAACCGACACGCAACTTTTCCTTGTCGAACTCCTCGCGGTCGCCGTTGCTCTTGACGATCGCGGGCATGCGCAGCTCGACGGTTTCATAGGTGGTGAAGCGTTTGTCGCAGGACAGGCAGCGCCGGCGGCGGCGGATGCTGGCCCCCTCCTCGTGGACGCGCGAGTCGCCGACCTGCGTGTCAGCG
>CAYODB010000154.1:0-9186 GCA_964402495.1 uncultured Bordetella sp. | reverse complement strand
TGAATTGACCATGACCCAGGAACTGGTTGCCAACATGCTCGGCGTGCGCCGGGAATGGGGGGGGTGGAAGGTGGGTGTTGGTCTTGTGCGAGAATGCCCGTCTTTTCCGTTTTCATGCCCATGGACCGACACAGCCTCGCCGCCCGCCCCGCCGTACAAGCCCTGCGCAATTCGAAAATCCGCGAAGTCGCCAATGCCGGCATGGGCAGGAAGGATGTGCTCGCCTTCTGGTTCGGCGAACCCGACGAGGTCACGCCCGATTTCATCCGCCAGGCCGGCATTGAGGCGCTGCAGCGTGGCGAAACTTTCTACAGCGAGAACTTCGGCATCCCGGCGCTGCGCGAAACCATTGCGGCCTATGTCGCCCGGCTGCACGCCCCGGCCTGCACGGTAACTGCGGACAACATCGCGGTCACCAGTGCCGGGATGTCGGCGCTGATGCTCACCAATCAGGCCCTCGTCGGCCCCGGCGACCGGGTCGTGATCGTGACGCCGGTCTGGCCCAACCTCGTCGAGATTCCCAGGATCCTCGGCGCCGAAGCGGTGACCTTTCCTCTCGATTACACCGCCGCCGGATGGAAGCTTGACCTGGAGCGGTTGCTGGCAACGCTCACACCGGCCACGCGCATGGTGTGCATCAACTCGCCGAACAACCCGACCGGCTGGACCATCAGCCGCGAAGAGCAGCGCGCCATCCTCGATCATTGCCGCCGGCACGGCATCTGGATACTCGCCGACGATGCGTACGAACGCCTGTACTACGGGGAAGGCACCGCGCCCTCCTTCCTCGACATCTCCGACGCCAACGATCGCATCGTCAGCGCCAACACGTTCTCGAAATCCTGGCTGATGACCGGCTGGCGGCTGGGCTGGATCGTGGCGCCCGCGGAGCTGATGCCTTACCTGGGCACGCTGCTCGAGTACAACACTTCCTGCGCGCCCTCCTTCGTGCAGGCCGCCGGCATCGTCGCCATCGAGCAGGGCGAACCGGTGATCGCGAGCACCCGCGCACGCTTTCACAAGGCGCGTGACTTCCTTGGCGCGCGGCTGAACGAGATCCCGGGCGTCGAAGCGTCCTTGCCCGCCGGCGCGATGTATACATTCTTCAAGGTCGACGGGGTCGGCGACAGCCTGGCGTTTTGCAAACGCCTGGTTGTGGAAGGCGGTTTGGGTCTCGCACCGGGCATCGCTTTCGGCCCGGAAGGCGAAGGCTTCATCCGCTGGTGCTTCGCTTCCGCCGAGGAACGGCTGCAGCAGGGCGTGGACCGCCTGCGAAAAAGCATCCAGCACCGCTAAGGTGCTGGGGGCTGGTCTCAAGGCACTGGTTCTTGAACCACGGATACCCTTCGGGCGTAGCACGTCGGGTATCCGTGGTTCAGGAATCAGAGTTGAATCGTTAGCTGAGGGGACAAGCAAAATGGCGAAGCTGCACCACTACACGGCCGCGGTGCGCTGGACCGGTAACCTCGGCACGGGAACAAGCAGCTACAAGGACTACAGTCGCAACCACGAGATCAGCGCCCCGGGCAAGCCGGTCATTCCTGGTTCTTCCGATCCCGCTTTCCGCGGCGATCCGGCGCGTTACAACCCCGAAGAAATGCTGGTCGCCTCGCTGTCCACCTGCCACATGCTCTGGTACCTGCACCTGTGCGCGGTGAACAAGGTGGTCGTTCTCGACTATCAGGACAACGCCGTCGGCATCATGGAGGAAGCCGTGGACGGCGGCGGCCGTTTCCTCGAAGTGACGCTGCAGCCGCTGATCACGGTGAGCGCGGAATCGGACCTCGAAACTGCGAAACACCTGCACCACGAAGCCCACGAGAAATGCTTCATCGCGAACTCGGTGAATTTTCCGGTGCGCTGCGAACCGGCCTTTCACAAAGCCGGTTAGACTCTCTGAGAACCCAACTCTTACCGCAGAGAACGCAGAGGACGCGGAGGAAAACGCAGAGAAAAGAAGGAATTTGGATTGGATGTTGTGGCGGCGAATCCTGTATGGCGTGGGATAGGCCGGGCGGTGCAACGACCTTCCCCCAGAATTCCCCCTTCGAATCCCTCTGCGGTTTTTCCTCCGCGTCCTCTGCGTTCTCTGCGATGAGTGCCGATCTTGGGTATAGGCTCGCCCCTTTAGCCACCGGCGGCGCCAAGCCGGTGCACGGCTTCCCGCCCCCGCACCAACGACAGGCGCATGGACGCCGCCGTGGCCGCGGAGTAGGCTGTGGGAACCTGAACCACGCTGGGATTCGAGGCAGCGGACTTCGGATCGCTGCATCGGGCAGGGAAAAAACCGTGGCACGGCGATTGCGTACAGGCAATTTGTTTAAGGGAACACAAACGTCGTGTCCCAGATCCAGTTCATCCCTCAAGATTGGTTTGCACGGTGACCGCAGTGTCGACTCCTGACAAGGCTTCTGCTTTGCCCGAACGGTCTGCCGCGCGGGCTGCGTCACCGTTGCATGCGGCGGGCAAAGGCGCCGAGGCGTCGGCGATCGCCGTCGACATCAGCGGGCTTTCGCTGACCTTCCAGACCGCCGACACGCCGGTGACCGCGCTCGACAACGTCAGCCTGCAGATCCGGCGCGGCGAATTTGTTTCTTTCATCGGCCCTTCCGGCTGCGGAAAGACGACGCTGATGCGGGTCATTGCCGACCTGGCGCAGCCGACTTCGGGACACATCACGGTAAACGGCGTGACGCCCGAACAGGCCCGGCTCAAGCGGGCCTACGGTTATGTATTCCAGGCACCCGCGCTCTACGCCTGGCGCAATGTGGTGCGCAACGTCCTGCTGCCGCTGGAAATCATCGGCATGCCGGCGGCGGAGCGCAAAGCCCGCGCCGCGAAGTACCTGTCGATGGTCGGCCTTTCGGGATTCGAGCGCAAATTCCCCTGGCAGTTGTCCGGCGGCATGCAGCAGCGCGTCTCCATTGCGCGCGCGCTGGCCTTCGAGCCCGAACTGCTTTTGATGGACGAGCCTTTCGGCGCGCTGGATGAAATCACCCGCGACCATCTCAACGAGCAGCTCCTGCAGTTGTGGCACCAGACCGGGAAGACCGTCGTGTTCGTCACGCATTCAATTTCCGAAGCCCCATTGAACTGACGCATGAGCAGGGAAAGGTTGGCTCGCCGCAAAAAAAGCGCTGGGCTCGATCAATTGATGAAGCGCCTGGCAGGACGACAAACTCTCGATATCACAATCGTCTTGAACGTTCCCACTTTCCCCACTCATCGAGACGAACGCCGATACGACGGCGTCGGTGCTTGCGCCCTGCCTGCTCAGTAGTATCGTCTACGTTTAAAAGTGTCCGAAAAAGCCGGGGCATCTCAGACTCGAATTTTTTTCTTCGAATTAGTGTCGAAAATGGCGAAAATAGAGTCTGACCCCATTAATTATTGCCGACTCGGGAGGAACAACAAGCATGAAAATAACCGACATCCAGACCATGCAACTGGCCGGGCCGCCTCTTTCCACGGCGGTCAAACCCGCCTGGGCACCGGGCAGCGAATGGCCGCGCTTCTGGGGCACGCTCGTCAAGGTCTTCACCGACGAAGGCATCGTCGGCATCGGCTCTCCCGGCTACGGCATTTCGCCATTGATCGATTCGTGGATCAAGCCGCAACTCATCGGCCAGGACCCCTTCGACCTGGAACGTCACGCGCGCATATTCCGCAACGCCAACGCCGGGTGGGGCGTGGAGATCGCGCTGTGGGACATCATCGGCAAGGCCTGCGGCCAGCCGCTGTACAAGCTCTGGGGCGGTTATCGCGATCGCATGCCGGCCTACGCCTCCTGCATCGAGGTGCGCGAACCGGCGCGCCGCGCCGATGACATCCTGCGTATAAAGGCCGACGGCTGGCGCGCGACCAAGCTGCGCATCCATGAAGCCACGATCAAGGCCGACATTGCGCAAGTCGAAGCCGTGCGCCGTGCCGTTGGCGACGACTTCACGCTGATGGTGGACGCCAACCAGGCACAACTGCCGGGCACACTGCAGCCCGAACCGGGGCCGATCTGGACCTATGAGCGCGCGCTGCACACCGCGCGCGAGCTCGAACGACTCGGCGTGTATTGGCTCGAAGAGCCGCTCGATCGCTACGACTTCGACAACCTTGCGCGGCTGGCCGCGGCCGTAGATATCCCGATCGCAGGCGGCGAGAACAACACCGGCTTGCACGAGTATCGCTGGCTGGTCGAGCGCAACTGCTACGACATCCTGCAACCAGAAGCGATGGTCGGCGGGACCATGTCGGAGCTGCGCAAGGCCTGCGCCTTCGCGGAGATGCACCACAAGCTGTGCGCGCCGCATCACGGCGGCGGCGGACTCGGATTCATCGCGCACCTGCATTTGTGCGCGGCCATTGCGAACTGTCCCTATGTTGAGGTTTTCCACGAACTGCCGGGCTTGAGCAGCGACGTGTTCCAGTGGTATCTCAAGGAACCCGTGAAACTCGATCCGGCTGACGGCTGCATGGCGCTGCCGCAGAAGCCGGGGCTGGGCGTCGAACTCGACGAAGAAAAGATCCGGCGCTTCGCCAAGCCGTAATGCAACGGCGCTGCGCAGCGCGCGAGAACCTGTGAAGCCGCGGCAATCCGCGGCAAAGGAGCAGCGATGAGCATAACCCCGCAGCAATCCGTGGCGCTGGCCAACCCTTATGCCTACGACCCTGCATCGATCGAGGAGCCGCCGCGCAGCTTCGCCGGCGCGCTGAGCCGCATCGGCCCGGGCATGTTGCTGACCGCGGCGATCGTCGGCACCGGCGAGCTGATCGCGACCACGCGGCTCGGCGCCGATGTCGGTTTCGTCATGCTCTGGGCGATCATCGGCAGCTGCCTGATCAAGACGATCGTGCAGGCGGTATGGGGCCGCTACACCATCGCCACCGGCGAAACCGGTCTTGCGGCGATGAATCATTTTCCCGGTCCGCGCGTGCGCGGCGTCAACTGGGTCGTCTGGGGCTGGGCCGCCATGACCTTGCTGTCCATCACGCTGATCGGCGCGATGTATGCCGGCGTTGCCCAGGTCATGGTCGTGATCGTGCCGTCGCTGTCGCTGGGCGTATGGGTCGTCGTGCTGGCCGGGCTCACGCTGGTCGCACTGCTCGGCGGCAGCTATCGCCGCATCGAGCTGCTGGCCGTGTGGATGGTGGCCACATTTACGCTGATGACCGTCTTCGCCGCAGCCGTGCTGACCGGCCATCCGGAATATTTCTCCTGGCGCGCGGTCGGCGAAGGTCTTCAGTTCGGGCTGCCGGAGAAAGGCATCGTCATCGCCATCGCGGTGTTCGGCATCACCGGCGTGAACTCCGGCGAACTGTTCGCCTATCCCTACTGGTGCGTGGAAAAAGGCTACGCTCGCTTTACCGGTCCACGCGAAGATACCGAAGCCTGGCGCCGGCGCGCACGCGGCTGGATACGCGTCATGCACTTCGACATACTCGTGTCGATGCTGGTCTACACCCTGGCCACGGTCGCCTTTTATTTTCTGGGCGCGGGCATCCTGCATACGCTGGGCCAGGTGCCCAAGGGCGACGAAACCATGCAGATGCTCTCCGCCATGTACAGCGAGACGATGGGCACGTTCGGTCTCTACCTGTTCTACGTCGGCGCGCTGTTCGTGCTCTACAGCACCATCTTCTCGGCCACGGCCGCCAACTCACGCATCTTTGCCGACCTCGCGCGCCTGAGCGGCGCATTCACGCCCGACAACCATGCCGCCCGCGTGCGCTACCAGAATTTTTTCATCGTCGCGTTGACCGTCATTCCCTGCGCAGTCTATTTTGGCAGCGGCGAACCGGTGCAAATGGTCAAGGCTGGCGGCATCGTGCTGGCGCTGATGCTGCCGGTCATCGGCATCGCGGTGGTGTATTTGCGCCATCGGCGCCTGCCGCCCGAGGTGGCGCCCAATCACGTGGTCACGGCCGGGCTCTGGCTGGTCGTTGCATTGATGATCGTGACCATGCTTGCGTTCGTATTGATGCAGCTCGGCGTGCTCAAGGCCTAGGGCGGGTCGCTTGTAATTTCCGGCGCAGTTGATGCCGCCCCCATATCCGGTCAAGCAAGTGCAGGTAGCAATTGGCCAACAGCGGCGAGATGACTCCGCCTTGCGGCGTGCCGCGGCTGTTGGCTTTGCCGCCCCCTACATGCTTGCGGGTGCCGTTCTCATCCTCCCCGATGACCGGCGCTTTGAGCCACAGTTTGATCAGGCGCAAAATCGCTCCGTCCACTATGCGCTCGGCCACGACGGCCAGCAGTTTGGCGTGAGGAATGCTGTCAAAGTATTTCGACAGGTCGGCATCGATGACGTTGGTGTAGCCCTGATGCAGCGCGTCGGCTATGTCATCTAGCGCATCGTGGGCGGATTTCTTCGGCCTGAATCCGTAGGAGTTCGGGCAGAAGTCCGCTTCGAATAGCGGTTCGATGATGAGCTTCACCGCCATCTGGGCTACGCGGTCGCGGATCGTCGGTATCCCCAGTGGACGATGTGTGCCATCGGCCTTGGGTATCATGACGCGCCGTACCGGACTTGGGCGATAGGTCTTGTCTATCAGGTCTTGAGCCAGTTCCGACAAAAACTTGTCTATCCCAATCTTCTGCTCTATGACCTCGAAGGTGACCCCATCAACGCCGGGGCTTCCCTTGTTGGCGCGAACCAAGCGGTAAGCAAACATGAGTATGTCCGCTCGCCACACCTTGTCGTATAGCGCATAGAAGCGATAGGCCGGTTCCTGTTTGGCCTTGGTGTAGAGCTTCCTCTGTAGTGTCCTGATTGCTTCAGGGGTGGTTAGCATGTCGCAATCCCCTTCTCCTCCACTCTTCGGTTGCATGAACAAAGCAGGGTCCCTTCCCTCGACCGGGGTTATCCCTCGGTCTCAAGCGGTACTATGAACCCCTCCGACTCCCGATACGGCCTGCTGCGCTTTCGTTTCCTTATACGCATCAGTCGGTGGTCTCCCCACCACCGCATCGGGCCTCCAGCACTGGGCACTAAGTCTTCGAGGACATGCCGACCCTGCTACCCCGGGAGCCGATGAATGCCACTTCCGTTATTCCAGCATCCACCCAACGGCCTTCCCCTTCAGACCACAGGGTCGGCTTCTCCATTTGCATTGACGAGGCTACGTGCAGGTTCACTTGCGTTTCGGCCTGCTCTCTTGCTGTTTGGAAACTCACGACACCGCGTTGCCGCAGTGCCGCTTCCTCATGCTACCGGGGCGTACGGACAACTCCCCAGACGGGACTTCAACCCGCTAGACTTACTGCTGTTACTGCGAACGGTCAGGTCTTGTTACTTGCCTACCCCCCGGTTGATGGCCTGGGTTTAGGATCAAAGACAAAATAAATCTGCCTCCCCCTTGTCTCTTGTCTTGCTTATCAAGAAGCCGGACAACCTGTAAGGCAACGGGGCAACGATGAGACTAGGAACCCGTCGCGAAAGGTCGCAAGAGGCGATGCCACAATGAAGGGGAACCCTGCCTTTTGTCGCGCGCGGAATCGGCTACGGCTTCGCGCTCGTGCTGCAGCAGATCGTCGATCGCCGTCAGGATCTCGTCCATGGTCTCCGGCCGGCTGGCCGGATCGCGCTCGATCATCTTCGCGATCAGTTTCCGAAGTTCCTTCGGCAGCGCCCTGAAGGAATCGTCCGGGACGAAGCGCTCTTCTCGCTCTGCGGGTATCGATCCGGTGAGCAATTCGCAGGCGATCATCCCGGCCGAGAAAATATCCGAGCGCTCGGATTTCGGTTCGTCGGCCAGGGTGTACCAGTTTCTCGAGCCGGTCTCATCAGCGTAATGCTCGTCCAGTCCGGTGTCCGAGAGCTTCACGTCGCCTTCGGCGGAAAACAGGATATTGGCCGGGCGCAGGTTGCCGTGGATGATCCGGTTCTTGTGCAAGAAGCAAAGCCCGCTGCAGATTGCGCGGACAGTAATCATGACGTCCTGCCACGGCCGCACGTTCGCGAGCAGGTCCCTCAGATTGCCCCCGGCCATGTACTCCATCACGATGATGGATATGCGTCCGTCGGTAGCCGTGCCGTGAATGTTGACCAGGTGAGGGTGTTTTAGGTTCATCAGCACCCGGGCCTGCGACTGGCCCGCCTTGTTGCTTCGTATCTTCTTGATCACCAGCAGTTGGCGGGTCTCCTTGTTTTCAAAAAGGTAGACGGCACCATGCTTGTGTTTTTTGATGACATCGAGCAGGCCGAACTTGTCCGTCAGGCTCTGGAAGCCCTGGATGGCCTGTTCTTTATGTTCTTGCGGGATGTGCGCGCCCTGGAGGAACGCGAGCAAGGCGTCCTTGACGGCATCGGCGGTGGGGAAGCGATCGGCGGCCTTGGCCCGCAGGCATCCGACGATGATCTCGTCCAGCCGCCTGCCAATCTTAGGGTTCAGCGCCGACGGAAGCACGCCGGGAACCGGTTTCTTTCCGGTAAAGAGCTCGTACATCACCACGCCGAGAGAATACAGGTCGCTCGCCATCGTAACCCCGGCGGTGCCGAGTTTTTGCTCGGGTGACATGTAACTCGGCGATCCCATGATCAACGTGTTGTCGCTTACATTTCCCGCGCTGAACAGGTGGGCGATGCCGAAGTCGGCGACCAGGACATGGTTCTCGGTGTCGATCAGGATGTTGGACGGCTTGATGTCGAGATGAATGACGCCGTTCTTGTGCGCATAGGCCAGCGCCTTGCAAATCTGGATGAGCACATCGAATTTGCTTGGAAAGTCGTATTTCCCCTCCGCGATGACTTTCGCCAGGTCCGTGCCATCAACGAGGTCCATCACGAAATAGGGCACTGCGTCGGCGATGCCGCGATCGATGACGTGGATGATGTTCGGATGATTGAGGCGACCGATGATGACCGCTTCGCGGTTGAAGCGCTCGACGATTTCCGGATCGTCGGTGAGCATGCGCGACAGGACCTTGATCGCCACCGGCCGGCCAAGGGAGCCCTGGACGCCTTTGTAGACCATGGCCATGCCCCCCTCGCCAATTTTCTCCAACAACTCATAATCGCCGAATCGTGACATGCATGGTCCCGGGTAAAATGTTTAATCTATAATCGTTATCGACACTTCAAACGCGGACTGAAGCGGGTATCGTGTGCAATCGCACTTCGATCGGGAGGATGCCTGGAAAAAGGGGACAGATTTATTTTCCCCGGCTGCAGGGGTAGTCCTTCGTCATAGCGC
>CAYODB010000153.1:0-9191 GCA_964402495.1 uncultured Bordetella sp. | reverse complement strand
GGAGATGGAGCGGCTGGGCAAGGGTTAGGCTATAAAGTAAAGAACTGACCCCTTACTTCGCCTTACTTCGCTTTTCTGTCACGCGTCACGGCTAGTTTGCGGGAAGCCCCTTGACGTAATCCGTCAACGCCTGGATCTGTTCTTCCTTCAGGGTTTTCTTGAATCCTGGCATGGTTCCCGATTTGCCATTGGCGATGCGATCCCTCACCTGGTCGATGCTCAGTTTCGTGCCGGCGAGCCTGGGACCGCCCTTGCCTTCCTTCATGCCGAAATCGCCGTGGCACCAGCTGCAACTGTTGGCGAACAGCTTTCTCACATCCTGCGCGGGTTTCTCCTCGATGGCCGGTGCGGCCGGTTCCTGATTCGCCAATGCGGACGAACCCGCGAACCCCAGTACGAGCGCCCAAAACAAGGAACCTGCGAAATTACGGACCTGCATGACCTTCCCCTCCCAATATCTCTTCAATGTTGTGGAAACGCCGTTGCCGTCAGCTGCCGGCGCTGGTGGAGTCCAGGAACCTGCCGTTCAGCTTTAGCGTAGCCTCGATCGAGCGGATGGCTGCAAAAATCACGGTGATGGTGACGATCACGTAGATCCAGACCACCTGTTCGGTTTCCAGCAGCATGCCGATGGTCACGAAGAAGCGCATGACGCCGATCATCAGCAGGCAGAACGCGGCCAGCGGACTCTTGAAGCGCCACATCAGGGATGCGAGCACCACATAGAACCCGGCATCCACCAGGTCCTGCCAGCCCCGGTACCACGCCGTGATTACCAGGGCGATCGCAACTGCAAAAAACGTCAGCGCGGCGCCCCTGATGACCCGAAGCGCGTCGTTGCGTTTGCGGATGATGGAAAAAACGCCTGCGGTCCCTCTGCTGCTTTCCGACACTTTAGTTGTTTTTCTCCGGATTTGGGGATCAGGCTTTGGGGATCAGGCGTCGCCGGCCAGAGCCTTGGCCGCTTGCTTCGCGCGCAGCTTGAAGGTGGCCTCGACGGCCCGCACCCCGACCCAGACTACAGCCGCGGCAAGGATGATGTTGAGGCCGCCGGAATACCCGTGGCCGGAAAAAATGCGCAGCGCCAGCAGCGCCGTCACGATCGCGAGCAACAGCAACAGGATCGCGATGATCCGGCTCTTGAACTGGCGCAGCAGAAACCCGAGCACGACATAGGCGACCCCGTCGACCCACAGCTCGGGGCCGTACCAGTACGAGAGGATCATGAACAAACTGCCGGCGATGAAAAAGGCCAGCGACGCGGCGCCCACGACTTTTAACGCATCTTCCTCCTGCCGGATCTTCGCGAAGAGTCCCAGTTTGCTGCCAGCGGCTTCGGCCATGATGTCCTCTCTGAACTGGCAACGAGTCGTTGCCCCACCGTACTGTAGCCCCGTAGCGCCGCAAGTCAAGCGTCTGCGACAATAGCCTTATGCGGGACACAGGAAAATGACGCCTCTCAACCTGATGGTGTATCGGCATTCGGCCTTCTACAGCCCGATCCTGGCCGGGATTGGCGGCGGCTTTTTTGCGCGCGAAGGCTTCGCGCCGACCTACACGCTGATGCCCGTGGGCCGCGACGTCGGCGCCATGATCGCATCCGGCGAAATTCATGTTTCCCAGGCCTCGGTTTCGACCATTTGGGCGCTGCTGGAAAAAGGCGAGGCGCCCTCCTTCACGATCTTCGCGCACCTGAACCGGCGCGACGGCTTTCTGATTGCGGCGCGCAGGCCCGATCCGGATTTCCGCTGGGACAAGCTGCTCGAAGGCCGATTTATGTTCGCGCATGGCGGCCAGCCACAGGCGATGCTGACGTACGCCCTGCACAAAAAAGGCGCGGATCTCGCTGCGGTCAACGGGCTGGACCGCGGCGATCCGGACAAGGCCATGGCGGCCTTTGCTGCCGGCGAATGCGACTATTTCCACGAGCAGGCGCCCTATCCGCAACAACTGGAAGCCGAGGGCAAGGCACACATCGTCGCCTCGGTCGGCGATGTGATCGGCCCCGTGGCGTTCAGCAGCCTTGCCGCGACGCCCGCATGGCTTGAAAAGCCGGAAGCCGCGCGCTTCCTGCGCGCTTACGGGAAGGCACGGGACTGGGTGAACAGCGCAGCACCGGAAAACGTCGCGGCCGCCGTGCAATCCTTCTTCCCGGCTATCCGGCACGACGCGCTGGTGCGTTCGATTGCGTACTACCAGAAGCTGGGCTGCTGGTCGGGCAACCTGGAGATTGGCCGCGACGAATACGAAACCATCCTCGACGTATTTCTGCACTCGAAGCTCATCACCCGCCGGCATCCGTACGAACAGGTGATCTCGCCTAAATTCGCGTCTCAATCCAGATCTTGAACCACGGAGGGCACGGAGGGCACGGAGGGCACGGAGGAAAACAAAAACAAACAGAAAAGTGAAAGGGATAGTGGCGAAGGACTGATGGCGTTACTCATGAACATTGTTGGCAGCTATCCCGGCTGTTCGGAGGTTCCCAGTTCGCCCTTGTCTTTCTCCGTGCCCTAAAAGGCTACTCCGACGAGCTACGCACGTAGGGTATCCGTGTCCTCCGTGGTTCAAGACGTAGATCGCACGAAAGCAAGCCTGCCGGGTTAGCGATCCGGCAGAGGGATGGATTCGGTTTCGCCGGGCACCGGCGCGAACCGGCCCGCCTTCCAGTCCGCCTTCGCGCGTTCGATGCGTTCCTGCGAGCTGGAGACGAAATTCCACCAGATCTGGCGTTCGCCGACCGGTGCGCCGCCGAGCAAGGCGACGCGGCTGTTGCCGGGCGCGAACACGGCCGGCCCCATCTGGTCGAGGAAAATGAACGGCCCCACCATGCGGCCGCCTGCCCAGGGCAGGATGCGAAGAACTTCGAAGCCGCCGAGGTCGCGGCGGCGGCCCTCGACGACGTGCGCGATTGCCGCCACGGCCTCAGGGCTTCCACACCGCCGGTGTGCAGCGCTGGTAATTCGGCGGGTACAACGCCTCGCCGCCCAGTTCGCGCGCGGCATGCCAGGCCCAGCGCGGATCGTCCATCGCGCCACGGGCGAGTGCGATGAGGTCCGCCTTGCCCCCGGCCACGATGTCTTCGGCCTGCCGCGGTTTCGTGATCATGCCCACAGACATCGTCGCCATGCCGGATTCGCTTTTCACTTTCTCCGCGAACGGCACGTTGTAGCCGGGCGCAAGGGGAATCTGCTGGCGCGGGTCCAGCGCGCCGGAACTGACGTCGAAGAAATCGCAGCCGCGCGCTTTCATCTGCTTTGCGAACACCACCGTCTCCTCCGGTGTCCAGCCGCCGTCGATCCAGTCAGTGGCCGAAACACGCACTCCCAGCGGCCGTTCCTTCGGCCAGACCAAGCGTACGGCGTCGAATACTTCCAGCGGATAACGCATGCGGTTTTCCAGGGAGCCGCCGTACTCGTCGGTGCGCTGATTGGAGATCGGCGACAGGAATTCATGCAGGAGGTAGCCGTGCGCCGCATGCAACTCGGCGAGATCGAAGCCGATGCGCGCGGCACGCTTCGCCGATTCAACGAACTGTTGCTTCACGTCCAGGAGGCCGTCCCGGGTCAACGCCTCCGGCACGTGCCAGCCGGGGCCGAAGGTGAGCGCTGACGGGGCCAGCGTTTTCCAGGCGCCCTGTTCGGCGGTCAGCGCTTTGCCGCCTTGCCCCGGCGGCAGGGACGAGGCCTTGCGCCCGGCATGCGCGAGCTGGATGCCCATTTTGGCGACCCCGTGTTTCTTGCAGAAGGCGACCACGCGGGCGAGGCTTTTCTCGTTGTCGTCGCTGTACAGGCCAAGGCAGCGATGCGTGATGCGGCCGATCGCGGACACGTGCGTGGCCTCGGTGATGACCAGACCCGCCGCACCCATTGCGAACTGCCCGAGATGCATCAGGTGCCAGTCGGCGGCGGAACCGTTCTCCGACATGTACTGGCACATGGGCGAAACGACGATGCGGTTAGGCAGTTCAAGTTCCCGCAGGCGGTAAGGGGTGAAAAGCGCGCTGGCCATGATCGATGGGATTGTCCGTTTACAAGAAGTCACCGGATTCTAGCAGCAGCCCTTCGGCACCGCGTCGCTGCGAATAGCCGCCGAGAAAAATTCTGGCGGTGTCATACTGCGCACCATAACGAGATGGGCCCGGACGCACAGCCGGGAAGCATGAAAAATCACGCACTCGCAGCGCTGATGCTGCTGGTGTTCGCGGTGCATCCGGCGCTGGCTGCGCAACTGCAGGGCCGGGTGGTGGGTGTCAGCGACGGCGATACGATCACGCTGCTGACCAGCGAGCAACGGCAGTTCAGGATCCGCCTTTCCGGCATCGATGCGCCGGAGAAAAAACAGGCATTCGGCGCCTTTGCCAAGGAGTCGCTGTCGCGCCAGATATTCGGCCGCCCGGTCATCGTGGAATGGTCGAGGACCGACCGCTATGGCCGCATCGTCGGCAGGATCGAGATCGACGGCACCGACGTCAACCTGGAGCAGATCCGCGAAGGCTCGGCCTGGGTTTACACCCAATACCTCAAGGAACTCCCCGCAGCGGACCGCCAGCGTTACCTCGACGCCGAGCAGGAGGCGAAGGACGAACGCCGCGGCCTTTGGCGCGACCTCGATCCCGAACCCCCGTGGCAATGGCGCCGCGATCAGCGCTCAGGCGGCAAGGTTTAAACCCGTTAACCGCAAAGGCGCAAAGGACGCAAAGGAAAGGAGCGCAAAGGAGGGCAAGAACGAGAAGGACAATTTTTTTTCCAGGTTCTGGTCGCGGCAAGTCGGGGATCGCACGGTAAACGAACATTCATTCTTTCGCTTTCCTTTGCGTTCCTTCGCGTCCTTTGCGCCTTTGCGGTGAAAGGGCTTCCCTAGATCCCAAACTGCAGCGCAGCGAGCCGCGCATAGAGAGGGTTAGAGCCCAGCAGTTCCTCGTGGCTGCCCAGGCCAATCAGCCGGCCGTGGTCGATGACGGCGATGCGATTGACGCTTTTGACCGTCGCCAGGCGGTGGGCGATGATCAATGTGGTGCGGGCTTCCATCAGGTATTCAAGCGCGGCCTGCACCTTGCGTTCGCTTTCCGAATCGAGCGCGCTGGTGGCCTCATCCAGCAGCAGGATCGGGCGGTTGGACAGAATCGCGCGCGCGATTGCCAGGCGCTGGCGCTGTCCGCCCGACAGCCGCACGCCGCGCTCCCCGAGGTAGGTATCGAATTTTTCGGGCAGCAGCTCGATGAACTCGGTGGCGAAGGCGGCGTCGCAGGCTTTGCGCACTTCTGCATCCGTCGCCCCGGGCCGTCCGTAGCGCACGTTCCCGGCAACACTCGCGGCAAAAATCGCCGGTTCCTGCGACACCAGCGCAATGCGTTGGCGCAGCTTCGCCGGATCGGCGCGACGGATGTCCGTGCCATCCACCCGCACCGCCCCTGAATCCGGATCGTAGAAACGCAGCAGCAACTGGAACACCGTCGACTTGCCCGCTCCGGACGGCCCCACAAGCGCGAGCTTTTCGCCGGGCCGCACAGCCAGGGAGAAATCCTCCAGCGCGGGCAGGTTGCGCCGGGATGGATAGTGGAAGGTCACGACATCGAACTCCACGGAACCTACGGGCTCCGCCAGCGTTTCGGGATTCGGCGGCGTAACGATGTCGGGAACCGTGTCGAGGATTTCGATCAGCCGTTCGGCGGCTCCCGCGCCGCGCTGCAGATCGCCCACGACCTCGCTCAGGGCCGCTGCCGCGCTGGCCACCATGGCGGCGTAGAACACGAACGCCGACAGCTCCCCCGCCGTGACCTTGCCGGCAAGAACATCGTGGCCGCCGATCCAGAGGACCATGCCGATGCCCGCGAACACCAGCAGGATGACCGCGGCGATCAGCGACGCCCGCATGACGATGCGGCTGCGTGCCGTCGCGAACGCCGCTTCGATGCGTTGCCCGAACAGCCGGCGGTCCTCGCTTTCATGCCCGTAGGCCTGCACCGTGCGGATTTCGTGCAGCGCCTCGTCCACGTAGCTGCCGATGTCGGCGACACGGTCCTGGCTGGCACGCGAGAGCCTGCGGACCCGGCGTCCGAACACGATGATCGGTCCTATCACCAGCGGGACCATGAGCAGGACCAGCGCAGTCAGCTTCCAGCTCGTCAGCATCAGCATGGCCAACGAGCCCAGGCCGAGCAATCCGTTGCGCAGCGCCATCGAAACGCTGGTGCCGATCACCTGCTCGAGCAATGCGGTGTCCGTCGTCAGCCGTGAAATGACCTCCCCGGTTCGCGTCCGCTCGAACCAGGCCGGCGACAAGGCCAGCAGCCTGGAGAAGACCTCGCGGCGGATGTCGGCGATGACGCGCTCGCCCAGCCAGGAGATCAGATAAAAGCGCGCCCAGGTCGCCGCCGCCATTAGGACGATCACCGCGAGCATGAAGAACAGCGCTTGATCGAGCGCAGCCGGATTGCCAGCCGAGAAACCGCGGTCTATCACCAGCTTCAACCCCTGGCCGATCACCAGGAATCCCCCGGCCGCAATGATCAGTGCGACGCTGAAGAGCGCCATGCGTACCCGATAGGGCCGCGCGAACCGCCACAGCAAGGACAGCGCGCGCAGGCGCTCCATGGCCGAGGACTTCGGCGGCGTTTGGGAAACCACGATCGTGCTGGGAAGTCGGTCCGGCTCCATGGGCCCCAGCATAACGCGCAACTGCAGGAAAAGACGCCGCTTTTTCGCTGAACTTGGCGTCCGGATTAGCGTCGAAGCCTGTAACAGCAATATTTTCCGGGGTGGTGCCGGCACTGCCCCGACCTTCTGCAGGTCTCCTTTGACGCAATCTCTCCCGGGAAGGAAAGTAAGTCGGAGTGGACTTTCAGGGCTTCGGTCAAGCCGGAGCGCAGCAAAAAGGGCGCCGCCAGGTCAATCCCGGCCGCGCCCTTTTCTTTGCCTGGACGAAAGTCTTTGGCCTGGCGAAAACTACTTCAGCACGAACTCCACCAGCTCCACCGCCTGATCGCCGGTGTTGGTGATGGTCGTGGTGATCGCATTGTCCCGAAAGCGGAACTGCGCCGGCGCCAGATCGGAGACGGACTCGCCGCCCTCCGCGAAGCTTTCCAAAATACTGCCCTCGCCCAACGCCACACGTATGCTCGGGCCCGGAATTCTGAGCGGCCCGGTCGAAGCGCCGGGCACGAGCCTGATGCGATAGGCGCCGACCCGTTCATTGTCCAGCGCGGTCTCGGCGCCCGCCAGCGCCGGTAGCGGCGGCTTCGCCGCACCCGCATCGGCCGGCTTCAAAAGTTCGATGCCGATCGCGCGGAAGGTGCCGGGCCCGCGGTTGATGAAGCGATGCGTGTAAGCACCCTTCGACGCCGCGTTGTAATAGCCGATGAAGCCAGCTTCCATCTTGACGTCTTTCGGTTCCTGTCCGTAGATCTGGTTGAACAGCGTGACGCTGGTGACCAGGACATACGGATAGTCCAGCGAATGCCGGTGATAAAGCGTTTGCTCGCCTTCGGGGATTTCGACGTCCACCAGCCTGACCCAGTCGTTGACCAGCTTGGGGACATGCCGCGGCTCCTTGTCCGCCGGGACCACGTCGTCCTGCGCGAACGATGCGGCAGCCGGCAAGAAAACCAGCGCTGCCGCAACGGCCGAACTTATGACCAGCTTGGCGAACATGGGCTTGCGCTCAGGCCAGCACGTAACTGGTCTTCACCGTGGTGAAGAACTCCACGGCATAGCGGCCCTGTTCGCGCGGACCGTAGCTGGACCCTTTGCGGCCGCCGAAGGGCACGTGATAGTCCACGCCCGCCGTCGGCAGGTTCACCATCACCATGCCGGCCTGAGCATTCTTGCGGAAATGCGAGGCATGCTTCAGCGAAGTGGTGACGACGCCGGAAGACAAGCCGAACGGCGTGTCATTGGCCACCGCCAGCGCTTCGTCGTAATCCTTCACCATGACCACGGAAGCCACCGGGCCAAACACTTCCTCGCGATTGATTTTCATCGTGTTCACGGTGCCGGTAAACAGCGCGGGCTCGAGATAGAAACCTTCGGTCTCGCGCTTCAGGAGGTTGCCGCCGAAGGCGAGCTTGCCGCCTTCCTTCTTGGCCTCTTCGATATAGCGAAGGTCCTGGTCGAGCTGGGACTTGTCCACCACCGGGCCGATATCGGTGCCCTGTTTGAGCGCGTTGTCGACCTTCACGCCCTTCAGGCGCTCGACCAGCGCGGCGACGAACTTGTCGTGGATGCCCTGGGTCACGATGAATCGCGAAGATGCCGTGCAGCGCTGGCCCGTGGAGAAGAAGGCGCCGTTCACCGCGCATTCGACTGCAATCTTGAGGTCCGCGTCGTCGAGGATGACCAGCGGGTTCTTGCCGCCCATTTCGAGCTGGAACTTGGCCATGCGCGCCACGGCTTTCGCGGCCACCTGCTTGCCGGTCTCCACCGAGCCGGTAAACGTGATGGCATCGACGCGTTTGTCGTTGACGATCACTTCGCCGACCACGCTGCCGCGGCCCATCACGAAATTGAACACGCCCTTGGGGACGCCGGCATCCACCAGTATCTTGGCGATGGCGTGCGCCATGCCCGGCACCAGGTCCGCCGGCTTGAACACCACCGTGTTGCCATAGGCGAGTGCCGGCGCGATTTTCCAGGCGGGAATCGCGGCGGGGAAATTCCACGGTGCAATGATGCCCACTACGCCTACCGGCTCGCGGGTCAGTTCCACGTCGATGCCGGGACGCACCGAAGGCACCAGTTCACCGGCGCGGCGCAGCACTTCGCCGCCGAAGAACTTGAACACATTGCCCGCACGCACCACTTCGCCAATACCCTCCGGCAGGGTCTTGCCTTCTTCGCGCGACAGCAGCTTGCCGAGCTCTTCCTTGCGCGCAATGATCTCGTTGCCGACCTTGTCGAGGATATCCGCCCGGGCCTGCACGTTGAACGTGGCCCAGGCCGGCGCGGCGGCACGGGCCGCTTCCACCGCACGTTCGGTCTGCGCCTTGTCAGCCTGCGCATACTCGGCAATGACATCGCTGGTATCGGAGGGATTGACGTCCCTGGACGTGTTCGCGCCGGCGATCCATTCGCCGGCGATGTAGTTCTGCAGTTGCTGGACGCTCATGGTTCAGTCTCCTTAGATTCGCTCGATAGGGGTGAGGGGCGAGGGAAGAGGGAAGAGGGAAGAGGGACGAGGGAAGAGGGAAGAGG
>CAYODB010000152.1:0-9226 GCA_964402495.1 uncultured Bordetella sp. | reverse complement strand
GCGGCAAGACCCTGGACCTGGGCCGGCTCCTGCTGCCTGGGTTCCTGCCTCGGCGGGCGCGGTTGCTGCTGGCGATCCTGATGCTGCTTGCGCTCACCTTGTTCCTGCCCGCTACGGTCTGGCGCAGAACGTTCTGGTCCGCCACGTTCTTGACCAGCACGTTCTTGACCGCCGCGTTCTTGACCGCCGCGTTCTTGACCGCCGCGTTCTTGACTACCACGGCGGGCCTGCTGATCGCGGCGGCTGTTGTCGCCTTCCGGCCTGCCGTCGCTCCGCGGTTCCTGCGGCCGGCCGTCGCGGCGATGTTCGTTGCCGCGGCTGTCGGAACGCCCTCCACGGCCTCCACGGCCTCCACGGTGGTCGCGCTGCTGTTCACCGTGCGGGCGGCGGGTCTGCTGGTCGCGCGGACGCGCCTTGGGGGGCTCCGGCTTGACTTCGGGTTTGCGCGTTAGCCAGCCAAGTATCTTTTCGAAGATCGATGGGGCCACTGCAGCGACGGGTTGCTCTTCGCGCACGACCGGCGCGGGTGCCGGCTGGGTAGGCGTGATGCCCTGCACGGCGGCCTGCGGCCGTTGCGGCTCGGGCCGCTGCGCGGCGGCAGCCGGACTTTCGGCTTCGACGGGAGCGTCGACCATGCGATAGCTGGGCTGCGTGACATCGTTCTGGTTGAGCTCGTCATGGCGCAAGCGGGTGACGGTGTAATTCGGCGTCACCAGGTTGACGTTCGGGATCAGCAGAACGTTGACCTTGAGCCGCGTCTCGATCGAATGAAATTCATTGCGCTTCTCGTTGAGCAGATAAGTCGCTACGTCCACGGGAACCTGGGCGTGAATCGCCGCCGTGTTCTCCTTCATCGCTTCTTCCTGGAGGATGCGCATGACGTGCAGCGCCGAGGATTCAATGGAGCGGATATGGCCGGTGCCGTGGCAACGCGGGCAGGCGATATGGCTGGTTTCGCCCAGCGAAGTCTGCAGGCGCTGGCGCGACAGTTCTAGCAGGCCGAAGCGCGAGATCTTGCCGGTCTGCACTCGGGCACGATCGTACTTGAGCGCGTCGCGCAGGCGGTTTTCCACATCACGCTGGTTGCGCGCCGATTCCATGTCGATGAAATCGATGACCACGAGGCCACCGAGGTCGCGCAGGCGCAATTGGCGTGCGATTTCGTCCGCCGCTTCGAGGTTGGTGCGCAATGCCGTTTCCTCGATGTCGGCGCCGCGGGTGGATTTTGCGGAGTTCACGTCGATCGTGACCATGGCTTCCGTATGGTCGATGACGACCGCGCCGCCGGATGGCAGGGGCACCTGGCGCGAGTAGGCCGTTTCAATCTGGTGTTCGATCTGGAAGCGCGAAAAGAGCGGAACGTCGTCGTGGTACATCTTCACGCGGTTGACATTCTGCGGCATCACGTGGCCCATGAACTGCCGGGCCTGATCGAAGATGCTTTCGGTGTCGATCAGGATTTCGCCGATTTCCTCGTGGAAGTAGTCGCGGATCGCGCGAATCACCAGGCTGCCTTCCTGATAGATCAGGTAGGCGCCGCCTTGTTGCTTGGCCGCGGTTTCGATGGCACGCCACAGCTGCATGAGGTAGTTCAGATCCCAGTTCAGTTCCTCGACCGAGCGGCCGATGCCGGCGGTGCGGGCGATGATGCTCATGCCCTGGGGGACTTCGAGCTGGTTGATGGTGTCCCGCAACTCGTTGCGTTCTTCGCCCTCGACCCGGCGCGACACGCCGCCGCCGCGGGGATTATTGGGCATCAGAACCAGATAGCGCCCGGCGAGGCTGATGAAGGTGGTCAGGGCAGCACCCTTGTTGCCGCGTTCGTCCTTGTCGACCTGGACGATCAGTTCCTGGCCTTCGCGCAGGGCTTCCTTGATGGTGACTCGGGCGGGATCGGCGTCGGGGTCGCGGAAAAAGGACCGGCTGACTTCCTTGAAAGGCAGGAAACCGTGACGCTCATTGCCGTAGTCCACGAACGCCGCTTCGAGGCTGGGCTCGATGCGGGTGATGATGCCTTTGTAGATGTTACTCTTGCGTTGTTCTTTTCCTGCAGTTTCTATGTCGAGGTCGATGAGCTTCTGCCCATCCACGATCGCGACGCGCAACTCTTCTGCGTGGGTCGCGTTAAACAACATGCGCTTCATTTTTTGTTCTCCCGCGCTCACATGCCCACGGGGAGGACAAACCTGTGGCAACGTCCCGGTTATCCGGGACGCCTGATCAGCTTTCTGTCGTCGGTAAAGTCATCAAGTGAAGAAAGACGAAAGATTCGGGCCTGTTGGTTTGTCAGTTGCACGTCCTGCTAAGGGCAGGACCGCGGAATCCGCTTTTTGGTGCTGCGAGCGCGTAACTCATCAATTACCATCGCTACTTTTTCGGGTGAGCGAAGTTAACCCCTCTGCGAAGGCGAGGAATGGCGGGAACGGCAACCGCGATTGCACGGCGCACGAAGCTCAACCGCTCGATCCTTTCTGTAATGCCAGTTCGCGGAAAATAGTATAAGCAAAATGAATACCTTAAGCAAAGGATCTGTAAGCACGCGGGAGGTCGAGGAGGAGTCGGGGGGCCAACGCATCGACAATTATCTTCACAAAGTCCTGAAAGGCGTGCCAAAAAGCCATATTTACCGGATCCTGCGAAGTGGTGAAATTCGGGTAAACAGCCGCCGCGTGGACGCGACTTACCGGATTCAGCCCGGCGACCGCATCCGGTTACCCCCGATCCGGACGGCGCAGCCGGCGGTCCGGACGAACGTCGCGGCATTTGCCGGGACCATCCTGTTCGAGGACGAATACCTGCTGGTGGTCGACAAGCCGAGCGGCGTGGCCGTGCATGGCGGCAGCGGTATTTCCAGCGGCGTGATCGAACAGATGCGCCATGCCCGAACGGGATTGCGCTTCCTGGAACTGGTTCACCGGCTCGACCGCGATACCTCCGGCATCCTGATGCTGGCCAAGAAAAGAAGCGCCCTGACCGGCCTGCACGAGCAACTCCGGGAGGGCAAGGTCGTAAAACACTACCTCGCCCTGGTGATTGGCGACTGGAAAGACGGCAAACGCAACGTCCGCCTGCCCTTGCACAAATTCGTTTCGGCGGAAGGCGAACGGCGCGTGGTGGTGGACAAGGAGGGGATGGATGCCCATACCGTATTCCGGCTGGTCAGCAAGTTTCCGGGCTTCAGCCTGCTCGATGCGGAACTCAAGACCGGCCGCACTCATCAGATCCGCGTGCATCTCGCGCACCTGGGCTTTCCGATCGCGGGCGACGACAAGTACGGGGATTTCGACGCCAACAAGCGCCTGGCCAAGACCGGGCTGAAACGCATGTTCCTGCACGCCGCAAGACTGGAATTCCGCCATCCCGCCAGCGAGGACTGGGTGCGCGTCGAAGCGCCGCTGGCGCCGGAGTTGCAGCGGTTCCAGACCTCACTCTCGAAGCCCCGCGGCAAGCCCGCGGCCTAGCATGCCTTCACGCTACGACCTGCTCGTGTTCGACTGGGACGGCACGCTGGTCGATTCCACCGGCCACATCGCTGTTTCCTTGCAGTCATCCTTCGAAGACCTGGGACTGCCCGTGCCGACCGATGAGGCCGCGCGCCACGTTATCGGCCTGGGCCTGCAGGACGCACTGACTTATCTCAATCCCGATTTGCCGGAAAGCCGCTATATCGAGGTCACGGATCGCTATCGCCATCACTTCCTGTCGGGGGACGCCGGCATCAGTTGCTTTCCCGATGTGGCGGAAAGCATTCCCTCCCTGAACCGCAACGGTTACCTGCTTGCGGTCGCCACCGGCAAGAGCCGGCGCGGGTTGGACCGTTCCATGCATGCACTGGCGCTGGCGCCGCATTTCCATGCTTCGCGCTGCGCCGACGAGGGTTTCCCCAAGCCCCATCCGGACATGCTCGAAACTCTGATGACCCTGCTCGGCACGACACCCGAGCGGACGCTCATGATCGGAGACACCACCCATGACCTGCAGATGGCTGCCAACGCAAGGGTGGGCGCGATCGCGGTCAGCTATGGCGCTCATCCGGTCGCGGAACTCGAGCGCCTCGAGCCGCTTGCCTGCGTGGCCAGCTTTCGCGAATTGATGCAATGGCTGAAACAAAACGGCTGATCTGTGCGCCCGGTGACCTGCCGGAACGAGGCAAGGGTTTTCGCTTCCGCGTGCAGACGGAAACGGGCGACAAACCTGCGTTCGTGGTGCGATATCGGGGGAAGGCGCACGCGTATGTCAACCGCTGCGCCCACGTCTGGGTGGAACTCGACTGGAACAACGGAGAGTTCTTCGATATCTCCGGTCTATACTTGGTCTGCTCCACTCACGGCGCAGCCTATCGGCCCGATACCGGCGAATGCGTCGGCGGCCCCTGCCGCGGACAGAAGCTGATGAAGCTCGAGGTCGAGGAACAGGTTGAAGGCATTTATTTGATCAATGAAAAGGAATCGGTTAATGGCTGAAGCAGGTCCGGAGGGTCGAGAGGTAAACTGGGAGCGCGGCGTCATCGAAAAGCTGGCGCGCTCCGCCCTGGATGAGCAGCGCAAAGCCCGCAACTGGGGCATTTTCTTCAAGTCGCTCACATTCATCTATCTTTTCGTCATCCTGTTCGCCGCGTTCGGCTGGCTGCAGGGACGCGAAGCGTCGCTGCCCGGGGACCATACCGCGCTGGTCGAACTTAACGGCGTTATTTCCGCCGACAGCCAGGCCAACGCCGACAGCATCAACCAGGGCCTGCAGGACGCCTTCGAGAACAAGGGCACCAAGGGCGTCATCCTGCGCATCAACAGTCCCGGCGGCAGCCCGGTACAGGCAGGCACCATCAACAGCGAAATCCGGCGGCTGCGCGAAAAGTACCCGCAGGTGCCGCTATATGCCGTGGTCGAGGATATTTGTGCCTCCGGGGGTTACTACGTCGCGGTCGCCGCGGATCGGATCTACGTGGACAAGGCGAGCATCGTGGGATCCATCGGCGTGCTGATGGACGGATTCGGTTTCACCGGCACAATGGAAAAGCTCGGCGTCGAGCGCCGGCTGCTGACCGCCGGCGAGAACAAGGGTTTCCTTGATCCGTTTTCTCCCATGGACGCATCCCAGCGCGACTACGCGAAAAAAATGCTGGCCGAGATTCACCACCAGTTCGTCGACGTCGTGCGCAAGGGCCGTGGCAAGCGCCTGAAGGAAGGTCCGGACACTTTTTCTGGCCTGATGTGGACGGGGCAGAAGAGCATCGACCTCGGCCTCGCCGATGCCCTGGGCGGCGTCGACTACGTGGCGCGCGAAGTCATCAAGGCCGAGAACATTGTGGATTTCACGCCCCACGAGAACCTCGCGGAACGCTTCGCCAAGCGCTTCGGTGCCGCAATGGGTGAAGCCCTAGTTCGGACGACGGGATCGGTCGCTACGATTCGTTGAAGCCGTCACCCCGACTAGCAGCAGGAATACCGTCGGGCGGCGGTCCAGTTTCGGCACCGCCTTCGCCCATTCCGCAATGGTTCGGGTCATGACCTGCTCGCCCGCCGCGGTCAGGTCGGTGGCCAGGCACAGCCGCGTCCCGGGACCGCAAGTGGTAAGCAGGGCTGACAGCAATTGATCGTTCCGATAGGGGGCTTCGATGAAAAGCTGCGTTTCCCCCTCGCGCCTTGACCGCTCTTCGATCCGCTGGATCGACTGCTCGCGCTCCGGCGAGCGCTGCGGCAGGTAGCCGTGGAAGGCAAAGCGCTGGCCATTGAGCCCGGAAGCCATCAGCGCCATGACGAGGGAAGAGGGGCCGACGAGCGGAACCACCCGCGCCCCGAGCCGATGCGCCTCTTCCACCAGCATCGCGCCCGGATCGGCAATGGCCGGACAACCTGCTTCGGACAACAGTCCCAGGTCGCCACTTTCCAGATGGCGCGCAAGCGCAGCCGCGTCGGCCGCCTTGGAGTGCTCGTCCAGCACGTCAAGGCGCAAATCCGCCAGGGGCAGTCCCAGTGACTTGAGGAACTGACGGGCGGTTTTGGGATGCTCGACCACAAAGTGGCGCAAGTTCGCGACCGCCTCTTTCAAATGCGCACCAACCCAAGCATTGACGGTACCGCTCGCCAGATCCGTAGGGATCAAAAACAGCCTGCCATTACTCATGTTAAACTTTAGGGATATTTTTTACGCTACTGTTATGGAACAACAATATTTTCATTTCTGAGCATCGAGCACAAGGCTATCAGGGGCAGCCCAATCAGGGCTGTGGGGTCGGGTGAACGGATCTCCTCCAACAATGAGATGCCAAGGCCTTCCGACTTCGCACTGCCAGCACAATCGTAGGCCGGCTCGGCCCTTAGATAACGCATGATCTCTTCAGCGGAAAGCGAGCGAAACCGGGTTTCGGTCGGCACCAGCTCGGTCTGGATCCGGCCGGAACCGGAATTAAGCAGTACGACGGCAGTATGGAACACGACGCTCCGGCCGCTGGCCAGTTGCAACTGGCGTACAGCGTTTGCATGGTTACCCGGTTTGTCCAGCCGCTGTCCGTCACAGATTGCGACCTGATCAGAACCCACGATGAGTGAGTGGGGATTACGATCGCGTACGGCCAGGGCTTTGGCGAGCGCCAGACGGCGGGCCGTCTCGGTAGGTTGTTCGTCCGCCAGTGGGGTTTCATCCACCTCAGGCGCCACGCTGTCGAAGGCCAGGTTCAGGCGGGCAAGCAACTCTTTACGATAGCGCGAAGTGGAGGCGAGAATCAGCTTCATGGCACTGTTTGTTGACAGCATTTTGTTTTGACAGAGGTGTTCAAAATCAATATTATGCGCGGCTTATGTTTGACCGGCCTGTCGTTGACAGCGTGGCGTTTGCGCGGGAGGCGGAGGAACTGAGCGGCGAGACGGCGGTTGGAAATCTGACCCGCCTTCATGACGCACTCGCTGATAATACCGGCGCGATCAGTTACCGGCTCTCCGGTTTCGTTAACGCGAAAGAGAAACCTTCGCTGCGGCTGTCGGTGTCGGGTGATCTCAAGCTGGTTTGCCAGCGGTGCCTGGGGCCCCTGGGCTTCCGGATAGATTCCGAGCGCGAGTTCGAACTTGTCGCGCAGGGTACGGAGTTGAGCGATCCGGCGGAAGAAGCTGACGATGTCGAGCAGATTTACGCAGACCCCAAACTAGATGTAATCGTGCTGATCGAGGATGAGGTGATCCTGAGCCTGCCGATGGTCTCGCGTCACGAACCGGGTAAGTGTCAGGCGGCGGGTACAGGTTCAGGCGCGGAAGCAGATTCGCCGTTTGGCAAGTTGTCGACGCTGAAACGGCAGTGAACAAGATTCGATTGCAAGGAGTAATCTCATGGCAGTTCAACAGAACAAGAAGTCCCCTTCAAAGCGTGGCATGCACCGCTCTCACGACTTTCTCACCAACCCGCCCATCGCGGTCGAGCCGACTTCGGGCGAGGTGCACCTGCGCCACCATATCAGCCCGAACGGCTACTATCGCGGCAAGAAGGTCGTCAAGACCAAGGGCGACTAGCGACCCGTCGGCTTTTGGCCGCGCACCATCGCGGCTGAAAGGCATGATCCTCGCGCCTGTTTCATCCCGCTCGCCCGGGACCCCCGATCTGTTGAAGGCGGCAGCAGGCGCATTCGGCTTGTCTAAACGGTCTGTGCCGGTGTCATGACTGTTACTGTAGCCCTTGATTGCATGGGCGGCGACCACGGCGCCCATGTCACCGTGCCGGCCGCGCTGGATTTTGTCGCCCGGGTTACCGATGGGCGGGTTGTGCTGGTAGGACTCCCTGACGTCATTAATGCGGAACTCAAGCGTAGCGGCGCAAAACCCGGCAACCGCATTCTGGTCAAAAACGCCACCGAGGTCGTCGGAATGGACGAGCCGCCGGCCTCGGCCCTGCGCGGCAAGCGCAACTCTTCCATGCGTCTGGCTGTCGATCTCGTCAAGTCGGGCGAAGCCGATGCCTGCGTCAGCGCGGGCAACACCGGCGCGCTCATGGCAATCTCGCGCTTCGTGCTGAAAATGCTGCCCGGCATCGACCGGCCCGCCATTGCCTCCTTCCTGCCGACGCAGCGTGGCCGCACCTGCGTGCTGGATCTCGGCGCCAATGTTGATTGCACGGCCGAACATCTGCTGCAATTCGCAGTCATGGGTTCGTCGCTGGTTGCCGCGGTGGATCACATCGATCGCCCCAGCGTCGGATTGCTGAACATTGGCGAGGAAGCAATCAAGGGCAACGAAGTGGTCAAGCAGGCGGCGGAACTGCTGAGGAACAGCGGTCTCAATTTTTACGGCAACATAGAAGGCACGGATATCTATAAAGGAACGACGGACGTGATCGTCTGCGATGGATTCGTCGGCAATGTCGCATTGAAGACATCAGAAGGCTTGGCGCAAATGCTCGCCTCCTACCTTCGCGAGGAGTTTGGCCGGAACCTGTTCACCAAACTCTCGGGCGCCGTGGCGCTCCCGGTCATCAACGCCTTTCGACGCCGCGTAGATCACCGCCGCTACAACGGCGCGAGCCTGCTGGGCCTGAAGGGCATCGTCGTCAAGAGCCACGGCTCCGCCGACAGTTTCGGTTTTGGTTGTGCTATCGAGCGCGCCTGCGAAGAAGCCCGCAATGAGGTGCTTCGCCGTATCAGCGACCGCATCGCCACCATCCATCAGAAAGCGGCATGATTCACTCACGCATTATCGGCACCGGAAGCTATCTGCCCGAGAAGGTGCTGACCAATAGCGAACTCGAGCGCATCGTCGACACTTCCGACGACTGGATACGTACGCGCACGGGCATTCTCAGCCGTCATGTCGCCGCGGACGGTCAACTGGCCAGCGATCTAGCCATGCCCGCCGCGCAGCGAGCCATGAAAGCGGCAGGGGTACAAGCTTCGGACATCGACCTGCTGATCGTTGCCACCACCACTCCGGACATGATCTTTCCCAGCACGGCCTGCATCCTGCAGTCCAAGCTCGGGATCGCCGGTTGTCCGGCTTTCGACGTTCAGGCGGTATGCAGCGGTTTTGTTTACGCACTAACCATCGCGGACCTGTTCATCCGTGCCGGACAGGCCCGCCGCGCCCTCATCGTCGGCGCCGAAGTTTATTCACGCATCCTTGACTGGACCGACCGCGGCACCTGCGGGTTGTTCGGCGACGGGGCAGGGGCCGTGGTCGTCGCGGCAAGCGATACGCCAGGGATTCTGGCGACGAAGCTTCACGCCGATGGCAGTCACAAGGACATGTTG
>CAYODB010000151.1:0-9255 GCA_964402495.1 uncultured Bordetella sp. | reverse complement strand
ATTTGATACTTGGCAGTACCTAAAGTTTAGATTCATCGGCTTCTCAATTCTAATTCTGCAAAACGCTTTATCGTAATTCCCTCACCCCTCGTCCCTCCTCCCTCGCCCCATCATTCGATCGTCGTCTCCGGTTCCTCGCGCGGCTTGAACCGATGACCAAGCGCCACGTACAGCCCGCTGGAGACGATGATGACCATTCCGATCAGCGACCAGCCGTCGGGCAGGTCGCCGAAGACGAGGAAGCCGAACAGGATGACCCACAGCAACTGGACATAGCTCAGCGGGGACAGGAACGATGCGTTTTCCAGTTCCAGGGCCTTGATCAGCATCAGGTGGCCGAATCCGGCCACTACCCCGAGCAGGACCAGCAGGGGCACGTGGCGCCACTCGGGCGCTGTCCAGTAAAACGGCACGACCAGGGACATCAGCACGCTGCCGACGAGCGCGGTATAGAAAAGCGTGGTCAGCGGATGTTCGGTTTCGCTGAACTTGCGGGTCATGATCTGGTACTGGCTGTAGCAGAACGCGGAAGCGACCGGCAGCAGCGCGGGCCATTGCAGCAGGCCGCTGCCGGGCCGGATGATGAACAGCACGCCAAGGAAACCGGCAACCACCGCCAGCCAGCGGGAACGGCTGACCTCTTCGCGGAGCAGCCAGACCGCGAATATGGTTACCAGCAACGGGGAGATGAAACTGATCGCCTTGACTTCCGCCATAGGCAGGAAACTCAGCGCCCCGAAATAGCAGGCTGTGGATCCCATCAACAGCGCGGCACGCACCACCTGCCCTTTCGGCTGGTCGGTCCTCACCATCCGCATCCCCATGCGCGGGGCAATGAGCAACAGGGTCAGGACCAGGTGCACGGTGTAGCGGCACCAGACCAGCATCGGCACCGGATAAGTACGGCTCAGGTATTTGGCGGTGGTCTCGAGGATCGAAAAACAGACCACCATCACCATCATGAACAGCACGGCACGGGTGCTTCGCGGCAGTGCGCGGAAACGGGAAACGGAAGCAGTGATCAAGGCCGGCGCAGCGGAATCGGGTGCCGTGCATTCTACGCCTGCCAGGGTTTGTTGACGTAGCCAGGTTCAGGTTGCCGCGCGCCGGCCGGCTCCGGGCGGCCGCCTGCGCAACAGGCAGGAGTTCCCCGCCGGCAATGATCCGGGTGGGCAAGCAGGACACGGCCTAAAAGCCGTATCATGGCACTCCCCGTATCACCCGGGCCCCGGCATGGCCGGGATAGTTCAGGAGCTAGCAGCAATGCGCATGGAAGTACACGTACACGGGACCATCCTGCTGCGGGCGGGTACCACCCCCACCCAGATCGAGGAAGCACTGCGTCCCTGGCTCGAATACATCGACGAGGACAACCTCGTCGATGCCAAGAGCGTCCATCCCGACGAGCCGGGCGTTCTGTTCGACAAGCGGCGCCGTGTGCTCGAAGTCTGCTGGACCGGGGACGTGGGGCGCAGCTTTCACCAGATTATTTCCGACGCTCTGGGCGCGCTCAATCCTTTTTCCGAAGAAGCTTCAGCGTTCGACGTCAGCTACTACCTCGAGGACGGTCAGGACGAGTTCAGCGTCGTCTTCGTCGGCCC
Source organism: uncultured Bordetella sp. (assembly GCA_964402495.1). Taxonomy (GTDB): domain Bacteria; phylum Pseudomonadota; class Gammaproteobacteria; order Burkholderiales; family JACQAP01; genus JACQAP01. Next base: position 7,654 of record CAYODB010000151.1, on the reverse strand, counting down.
GACACCCGATCTGATCCGGGAGGCCCAGCGGCATCGCATGATCGAGGATGTGCAGAACCTGCTGAGCCGGCAGTTCACGGAACCGGAAGTTGCCGAAGTCACGGCGCTGGTCAACCAGTTATTCGAGCGCAACTGGAAAGGTGCAGCGCCGGCGACGCAAACGGGCAGTTCGGCAGCGGAAATCGTGCCGATGCCACCGGGAAGAAAGCATCTGCATTAAGGGCCGTGAATAGCGTGCCCGACTTCGCTGGATACCGGGCTTCTCCCATAAATGTCGTGACTATCGTGAAAACGACGTAAGGAGTTTCAGTGAAGGCTAACCTTCAGGTTATGCCGGAACTACAGTCGCAAAGACGCAGTTGCATCACTTCTTACAGCCGCGCCCGGGAAATCCCGGGCGCTTTTTTTGCAAGTTTCCATGGCCGAATTGAAGAAATCCCCTCTGATGCGCAGGCTGCCGGCGCTCAGGCTCGATGCTCACGGCGCGCGCAAGGTGGACCTGCGCGCGGTGGTGGCGCTCGCCATGCCGCTGTTCGTCAACAGCGGCATCCAGGCGCTGCTCAATCTCACCGACACCTGGTTCATCGGCCGGCTTTCCACCGACGCCACGGCGGCGATCGGGGCGACGTACTGGTTCATCATCGTCGCCATCCTGTTCTTCGGCGGGGCGGGCCTTGCCGTGCAGACTTTCGCTGCGCAGGCCTACGGTGCCGGCGACAACCGCGCGGCCGGGCGCGCGGTCTGGGGCGGCGTGTGGAGCATGATCATCGTGGCTCCCGCTTTCGTCGCCATCGCATTCTGCGGTCCGGTCCTGATCGGCTGGCTGCATCTCGAAGCACACGTCGCGCAGATGGCCGTCGAGTTCTGGTTTCCGCGCGCGCTCGGCAGCGTGTTTGCGGTCGGCATCTGGGGCCTGACCGGTTTCTTCAATGGCATCGGCCGCACGCGCGTGACGCTCATCGTCATGACGTTCGTCGCCGTGATCAACGCGCTCCTCAACCAATTGTTCATTTTCCGCTTCGGCTGGGGTGTCGCCGGCGCGGGCTGGGCCACTACGGTAGCGCTTGCGGCCGGCAACATACTGGCGCTACTGCTGTTCTGCAGCCACGCGGTGGATCGCAATTTTCATTCGCGCGGAACCTGGCGCGAAGGCCGCACCGAATTTTCCCGGCTGTTGCGCGTGGGATTCCCCATCGGCCTGTTCCCGGCCATAGACGTTGCCGGACTTGCCGCATTCCAGGCAATGCAGGTGAGCGCCGGCGCCATCGGCGGCGCGGCCACCCAGATCGTGATGATGCTGACGTCCCTGGCGTATCTGCCGACGATGGGCTTTGCGCTCGCCGGGACCACGCTGGTCGGGCAAAGCATCGGCGCCGGCGACAAGGACTGGGCGAATCGTACCGGCAACGCAACCATCGGCCTGGCTGTCGCCTACATGGGGCTGGTGACGGTATTCCTCGCGCTGGTGGGCCCGTGGCTGGTGCCGCTGTTCGTCAACCCCGCCGATCCCAATGCCGCGGCTGTGATCGCGATGGGCCGCACGCTACTCTGGTTCGCAGCGGGCTACCAGTTGTTCGACGGCCTCAACCTGGGTGCGGGATTCTGCCTGCGCGGCGCCGGCGACATGCGCGTGCCGACCCTGGCGATCCTCATCCTGTCGTGCTTCGGCTTCATTCCCTTCACCCACATGTTCACTTTCGCTGCAGGCCAGGGCTGGGTGGATTTCCTGCCGCAGTTCGGCTTCGGCGCTGTCGGCGGCTGGGCGGTGGCGCTGGTCTATACCTGCCTGCTGGGCAGCATGCTGTATCTGCGCTGGCGGTCGGGCGCTTGGCGTAAAATCAGCATCGGCCAGGAATCACAAAACCAGGTATGACCACAGGCCGGCGCTCGGTGCCGGCAATCCAGAATGAGGCGCCGCTCGGGCGGACGCCGCACCGCAACGGAGGAAATCCATGCTCAACCCGAATCAACCGGTACCGACCCGTCTCGCGGCCTCGCGCGCGGCCGCAGCGGTCCTGCTGGCGGCATCCGCCCTGTGCGTTCACGCCGCGGCACTGCCGGAAGTCGCGCCGGAAGAGGTCGGCATGTCCTCGAAGCGGCTGGCGCTGATCGACACTGCGATGAACAAGGCCGTGGACTCCGGCGAGCTGCCGGGTGCCGTCGTCTTCATCGCGCGCGGCGGCAAGCTGGCCTACGCGAAGAGTTTCGGCTGGCAGGACAAAGAAAAGAAAATCCCGATGCGCACGGATTCCATCTTCCGGCTGTATTCCATGACCAAGCCCGTCGTCAGCGTCGCCGCGATGATCCTGGTGGAAGAAGGCAGAATCGGACTGCAGGAGCCGGTGTCAAAGTACATCCCCGAGTTCAAGGAAATGAAGGTTGGCGTCGAAAGCACCGATGCCGCCACCGGCAAGCCGGCGCTGACGCTGGCCGACGCGAAACGCCAGATCACCATCCAGGACCTGCTGCGCCATACCAGCGGCCTGACATACGGCGTGCTGGGCCCGCCGACCGCCATCAGGAAGATGTACAACGACGCCGGCATTTTCTCGCAGAAATGGGTACTCGCCGACTTCGCCAAAGCCATCGCAAAAATGCCGCTGATGTTCGAGCCTGGCAGCGGCTGGGAGTACGGCCATTCCAGCGACGTGCTGGGCCGCGTGGTGGAAGTTGCCTCTGGCCAGACTCTGGACGTTTTCTTCTCGGAGCGCATCTTCAAGCCGCTGGGCATGGTCGACACGGCTTTCCAGGTTCCGGACGGCAAAGTCGATCGCGTGGCGCAGCCGATCCCCGATGTCTACACCGGAAAGACGCCGGAACTTCTCGACCTCACCACGCCGCAAACTTTCTTCGCGGGCGGCCACGGACTGGTTTCCACTGCCGCCGACTACCTGCGCTTCGCGCAGATGCTGGAGAACGGCGGCCAACTCGACGGTGTGCGCATCCTCGGCCGCAAGACGGTCGACAACATGAGCGCCAATCACGTCAACGACCGCATCAACAAGGGCCCCGCCTGGCTGCCGGGTCACGGCTATGGATTCGGGTTGGGTTTTGCGACGCGGCTGGAAACAGGCCAGTCGGAGTGGCCGGGCTCTCTCGGCGAGTACTTCTGGGCGGGATTCGCCGGCACGTACTTCTGGGTCGATCCGCAGGAAGAACTGGTTCCGGTGTTCCTCTCGCAGGAGCCGGTGCGCCGCCAGTACTACCGGATCCAGATGCGCAACCTGGTTTACCAGGCGATCCTCGAATAGCCGGCGGCGCGACGTGCGGACGACGACGCAGGTGCGCTGGGGATTGTCGCTGCTGTGCGCAGCGGCGATCCTGATCGCAGCCGCCACCGCAAGCGCGCAGACCGATCCGGGCCGCGCCTTCCTGCTGGTCGCGCATCCGCAGCTTGCGGATCCGAACTTCGCCGGCACCGTCGTCCTTGCGGTTCGTGTCGACGCAGGCGGTCCGCTCGGCGTCATCCTTAACCGCCCCACCACCACCGCGCTCAGTTCGGTTTATCCCGAACGCGCCGATGCCGCCGGCCGCAATGACCTCGTCTTCTTCGGCGGGCCGGTGCAGCCGGATGCGTTGTTGTTCGCGTTCCGTTCCACCACGAAACCGCCGCAAGGCATGCTGGTCGTGGAAGACATCTACCTCAGCGGCTACAGCCGCGTGCTCGACGAGTTGCTCAAACATCCCGAGAACGCGGCCGAGCAGCGTTTCTTCGTCGGCTATTCGGGATGGACGGAGGGCCAACTGGAAGCGGAGATCGACGAGGGCGGCTGGTACCTGCTGCCGCTCGACACCGGCGCCATTTTCCGCATGAATCCGCGAACCATGTATGACGCCCTGCTCAAGCGCGCCCTGGTGCCGCGCATCGAGGCCCGCCTGGGCGATGTACGGCCGGCGCCGCCGGTGCCCGCGAACTGAGCCCTTGACGGATGGTGACTCCGCCCTTTCCCCGGGTCGTGCCGATGGGCGACCGCGCCCTGGTCATTGAATTCGGCGATTGCGCGGACCCGGTACTGAGTTCGCACATAGCCGCCCTGGCGCAACGCCTGCGCACGTCGCCACCAGCCGGCGTACTCGACATCGTCCCCACCTATACGACGCTGGCACTGCATTACGATCCGGCCCGGGTGGAAGACGGCGATTCCCCCTATGACGCGCTGGCCGGACAGGTCGAAGCCTGGTTGCGCGCGGAACCTCCGGAGAGCACGGTGCAAGGCCGCTCGATCGAAATACCGGTGTGCTACGGCGGCGAGTTCGGCGAAGACCTGGAAGCTCTCGCCGAACGTCATGGCCTGCGGCAGGAAGATGTGGTGCGCCTGCACAGCGAAGCCCGGTATCACGTCCACATGCTCGGATTCGTCCCCGGCTTCGCCTATCTCGGCGGCCTGGATGCGCGGCTGGCGACGCCCCGCCGCGACAGTCCGCGGCCGAAAGTGCCCGCCGGCAGCGTGGCCATCGGTGGTACGCAGACCGGCATCTTCCCCCTCGAAACGCCCGGCGGCTGGCATCTTATCGGGCGCACGCCACTGCGGCTGTTCACCCCCGGAGCCGAACCGCCCTGCCTGCTCAATGCCGGCGACAGCGTGCGCTTCGCGCCGATCAGCGCCGGGCGTTTCGCCAGCCTGGCGCGCGAGCACGCATGAACATCGCCGTCCTCAAGCCGGGGATGCATACCCTGCTCCAGGACGCGGGCCGCTACGGCTACCAGCATTCCGGCGTGCCCGTCTCCGGCGCCATGGACCTGTTCTCCCATCGCGTCGCCAACATCGTTGCCGGCAATCACGGCGACGCCGCGACGCTGGAAATCACGCTGCAGGGCCCGCGCCTGGAATTCGCGGACGACGCCCTGCTCGCCATCTGCGGCGCGGACCTTTCGCCCGCGATCGGCTCCGAACCGGTTCCGGAGGGCAAGGCCGTGCGTGTGCGCGCGGGCAGCGTGCTCGAGTTCGGCACCTGCCGCGCCGGCTGCCGGGCCTATCTCGCCATCAATGGCGGTTTCGACGTTCCCCAGATCATGGGCAGCCGCAGCACGTACGAAACGGCGCGCATCGGCGGGGTCCAGGGGCGGGCGCTGGTCAAGGGCGACATCCTGCGCGCGGGCGCGCAGCAGCCGGGCCTCTATCCCGGCCTCGACCGCGAGTTTTCGCAGGCGCGCCGCCTGTTTGCCTTCCCGAAATGGTCAGTCAACCAGCACATCGAAAAACTCGGCCGCGCGCCGCAGATCGTGCGCATCATTCCCGGCCGCCATTGGGATGCCTTTGCCGCAGAGGCCCGATCCCTGCTGACGGGAAGCGCCTTCCGCATCGCTCCCGACTCGAACCGCATGGGGTTCCGCCTGGACGGGCCGGCCATCCTGCTGGAACAACCGCTGGAACTGCTGTCCGAAGCGGTAAGCTTTGGCACAATTCAGGTTCCCCCGGGCGGCACGCCGATCGTGCTGATGGCGGACAGGCAGACCACCGGCGGGTATCCAAGGATCGCCGAAGCGGCCAGCGTGGATTTGCACCTGCTGGCGCAACTCAAGCCGGGCGACAGCCTGCGCTTCGAGTTGGTGTCGCTGGCGCAGGCCCAGGCCCTTTACCTGCGCAGGGAACAGGAAATGGTGGCGATCCGCGAAGCCGTCGAACAGCACATGAGCCTATGACAGCCGATCCGACAAAGCGCAGCCTCGATCTGAATTGCGACATGGGCGAAAGCTACGGCCCGGGGTCCGCGGGCAATGACGCCGCGCTGCTCGACTACGTGACATCCGCGAACATCGCCTGCGGCTTCCACGCCGGAGACCCCGGCACCATGCACAAGACCGTGCAGCTCGCCATCGGAAAACGAGTTGCCGTCGGCGCCCATCCCTCGCTGCCGGACCTGCAGGGCTTCGGCAGGCGGACGATGAGCATCACCCCCGACGAAGCCTATGACCTGATCATCTACCAGGTCGGCGCACTGGCCGGATTCGCGCGCGCACTCGGCGGCAAGCTATCCCACGTCAAGCCGCACGGCGCGCTGTACAACATGGCCGCGATGGACCGGAAGCTGGCGAATGCGATCGCCGAAGCGGTGAAGGACTCGGATCCAAATCTGATTCTGTTCGGACTGGCGTTCAGCGAACTGGTGCGCGCCGGCGAGGAAGTGGGATTGACCGTTGCGAACGAAGTCTTCGCCGATCGCACCTATCAGGCCGACGGCAGCCTGACGCCACGCAGCCAACCCAATGCGCTGATCAAGGACGTGAATGCCTCGATCGAGCATGTGCGCCGCATGGTCGAGGACGGCAAGGTGAAAAGCCTGCAGGGCACCGACGTCCCGGTGCGCGCCGATACCCTCTGCATCCACGGCGACGAGCCCACCGCGCTCGAATTCGTGCAGAAGATCCGCAAGGCACTGACTGACAGCGGGATACGGCTGGCGCCTGTGGGGCAGTGATCAAATCTCAACGCGGAGGCGCAGAGGACGCGGAGGAGCACAGAGAAATACCAGGGAAAATCGTCAGCGGAAATTGCCTCCGTATTGGAGCCTGGCGTCATTGAGACCGCAGCTTTCACCCGGTCAGCCGTTGCTCCGCGAACTTTCTTGTTCTTCTCTGCGCCTCTGCGTTGAGGTTTTCGTTCTGGATCTATAAATAACAACAAGGAGAAGAACAAAATGCAGGACAATCTTTTTTCGGTCGAAGGCCAGGTGGTATTGGTGCCGGGTGGCAGCCGTGGAATCGGCCGCGCGCTGGCCGAAGGTTTCGCCGAGCGCGATGCGCAGGTGATCATCGCCGGCCGCGAAGCCGGCACCATTGCCCAGACCGCGAAGGAGATTTCGAAAGGCAAACATGCCGTCGTCGCGGAAGTCTGCGACGTATCGAAACCCGAGGACGTGACGCCGCTTGTTGACGGCGTGGTTGCCAGGTTCGGCCGCATCGACACCCTGGTCAGCGTGGCCGGCGTCAACAAACGAATGAAGGCCGAGAACTACACAATGGAAGAATACGACTGGATCGTCGACATCAACCTGCGCGGCGCCTTTGCCGTCGCCCTGGCTGCCGGCCGGCACATGATCGCGCGCAAAGGCGGCAACATCATCAACATCGACTCCCTCAACACCTACGCGCCGCTGACTGGGGTCACGCCTTACGCTATGAGCAAAGCCGGCGTGCTCATGATGACCCGCTCTCTCGCCAACGAATGGGGCAGGCACGGCATCCGGGTCAACTCGATCGCACCGGGCTTTTTCCCCACCGCCCTCTCGGACAAACTGTGGGCACAGGAAAAAATGAGCGCCTGGGCGATTGGCAACACGCCACTGGGAAAGCTCGGCGACGTCCGGGAACTGGTCGGGGCCGCGATCTACCTGGCCTCCGCCGCCTCGGCATTCGTGACCGGCCAGACGATACGTGTCGACGGCGGATTCACGGCCGGAATCAACTGGCCGATCGATCTCTGACGGGAACTCCGGGCGATCGCGCTCGCCCCTGGTCGGCAGCAGGCTTTCGGTGTTCCACATTGATGAAGTTCAGGCGCTCAGCCAGATGCCGGCTGCGCGTCCGCGTTCCCTACGAGACCGGCCCGGCTCCATCAGCGCAGCCTGTCGCCGAAACCAGACAGGAACCAGCAGCGGCTTCCGGCGCGCGTCGCTGAACGATCCGTTGTAGACTTCCCCGGACTCATCATCC
>CAYODB010000150.1:0-9400 GCA_964402495.1 uncultured Bordetella sp. | reverse complement strand
CCCGTCCGCTCATCGATGCATGCGGCCACGCGCTCGCCGTGACATTGCCAGCCGAGCCGGTCTGGTTCGAAGGCGACTTGACCCGCCTCGCCCAGGTCATTGCCAACCTGCTGAACAACGCCGCGAAGTACACCAAAGACAGCGGCCGCATCGAACTGGACGCCGCGGAACAGGAAGGCGAAATCACGATCCGGGTGCGGGACAACGGTCTCGGCATCGCCGGGGAGATGCTGGCGCGCATTTTCGACCCGTTTTCACAGGTGGACAGTTCCCTGGAACGCTCGCGCGGCGGACTCGGGATCGGATTGGCGCTGGTCAAGCGCCTGGTGCAGATGCATGGAGGCACGGTCGAGGCGAACAGCATCGGCCTGGAGCAGGGCAGCGAGTTCATCGTACGCATTCCGTCAACCGGTCGCCCCGGCGTACCGCTGGAAACAGAGCGGGCGGATCGGGATGCGCGTTACCCCGCAGTGTCCCAGGACCTGCGCATCCTGGTCGTCGATGACAACCGGGACTCGGCCAACAGCCTGGCCATGCTCTTGCGCCTGCAAGGTTACGAGACCCTCACCGCCTACGACGGCCCGTCCGCCTTGCAGGTGGTCGCCGATACCCGTCCGCAGGTCGTATTCCAGGACCTCGGCATGCCTGGCATGAGTGGCTATGACGTCGCCCGGCAACTGAGCCAGGAGCCTTCCACCCGGGCCACGGTGCTGTTCGCGTTGAGCGGATACGGAACGGCGGAAGACAAGCAGCGTTCCCGCGAAGCCGGGTTCCATGATCACCTGGTCAAGCCGGTCGACCTGGAACTCCTGCAGGGACTTCTGAAATCCGTGCAGCCGCACGGCTAGCCTGCGTGGAACTGGCTCGCCAGGAATTTTATTGCCAGGAACTTGCTCGCCAGGAACTGGCTCACCAAGAACATGCTCACCAGGAACATGTTCAATCATAGCGAAAGGAATCGGGAATGAATCGAAATCGTCATGCCAGCCTGCTTGCCAACCCTTTCCAGGTCTGGACCGGCCTGGCCTTCAGCTCGGCGCAGATGATGGCGACTTCCGCCGAGGTGGTCGGCATGCGTGTCCAACGCATGCTGCTTGCCGGTGTCCGTCCTGGAACAAGCGATCGGGCCGAAATGGGTTTGATGGGCCGCGAGAAAGTTCAGGCCGCCGCTGAATCCGTGCAGGCAATGGCACAAGGCGTATTTGCTCTGAACCAGCAGCTCTTCGCCATGGCGACCAGGCAACTGTTCGCGGGACTGCCCATGATGTTCTCGCTGGCGACGAGCTTTGCTCCGTCCCGGTTCGCCGCCGGGCAGGCTCGCGTCGTCCGGGCGGCAATGGCGAATTCGAATGCGGCAACAGCGAGAATCTCGACCGCGGTCCCGCGCATCGCCGGCAAAGCGCTCAAGCCCATCCATTCCCGGGCTGCCGCCAATCGGCGACGGCTTGCGAAACGCTAGTGTTGGCAAGAAGCAAACCTTGGAGCCGCTAAGTACGAGGCCCTGCACTGGAGTGTAGGCAGGCTCCGGCGCTTCGCCGATCCGTGAACCTGCCTTTGACGAAATCCCGCGTTCCGAGCAATCTATCGCCGGGCGGCGGCCATGCCGACACGCCTTCATGGTTTTCTGCCGAATGGATTCGTACCGGGACCGCACATGCACATGACAGCCGCCGCAGACATTGCCCCGCGCAAGCGAATTGCCCTGGTTGCGCACGACAACAAGAAACAGGATTTGCTCGAATGGGCGCTCTATAACCGCGAGATGCTGGCGCGGCACGAACTCTGTGCAACCGGCAGCGGTGAAAATCAGGTTTATCGATGATGAAGTTCGAGGAGATTGAGTAAATGAAAGTGTTCATTACCGGAGGCGGGGGATTTCTGGGTTACAGGCTTGCGCTCCGGCTGCTGGAGCGAGGCACCCTGGCCGGACCCGATGGCAAGCCTTCTGCCATTTCACAGATCAAGCTGTTCGATGCGGCTTTCCCGCCGAATCCGGATCCGCGCCTCGTGTACGTGAAAGGCGACATCGCGGAACTGGACGTGGTCGAAGCCGCCCTGGATGGCGACACCGCTTCGGTTTTCCATCTGGCGGCCGTAGTCAGCGCGCATGCGGAAGCCGAGTTTGACGTGGGTTATCGCGTCAATCTCGATGGAACCCGGAATCTTCTGGAGGCTTGCCGCGATCTCGACGCGCCGCCGCGTCTGGTGTTCGCCAGTTCGCTGGCCGTGTTCGGCGGCAAGCTTCCAGCAGTCGTGGACGATTCCATCACGCCGACGCCGCAGACTTCCTATGGCACGCAAAAAGTCATGGGCGAATACCTGGTCAACGACTACACGCGCAAGGGCATGATCGACGGCCGCAGCCTGCGGCTGCCGACCATCGTCGTTCGGCCCGGCAAGCCGAACCTCGCATCGACATCTTTTGCGAGCGGCATGTTCAGGGAGCCGCTCAACGGCCTGGTCTGCGAAGTGCCGGTGGAGGACTCGATCGAAATGTGGATACTTTCCCCCGGCAAGGTGCTTGACGATTTCGTGCATGCGCACGATCTTTCGGCGACAGCCTGGGGGGCGGATCGCGCCATTACCCTTCCCGGGATTACCTTCTTGGTGAAGGAGGGCGTCGAAGCCCTGCGCCGCATCGCCGGCGATGAAGTCGCGAAACGCGTTGTGTTCAAGCCGGTGGAGCGGATCAACAACATGGTCAGGACTTTCCCGGCGCGTTTCAAGGCCGACCGGGGGCTGGCGATGGGTTTCAAGGCAGACACCGACATCGGCGGCATCATCCAGGACTACATCGCCGGCGAAGGCATAAAACTTTGACGCCGAATTGCCGGACAACCCGATGACGCTCTTTCTGGTTCGATTGGCGAACATCGTTTACGCTACGCTGTTCGCCGGCGGGATGTTCATCCTCTGAGGCGGCTACGATCCGGCGGCATTGTCGCGTTCGACCTGGGTGGAGAAGCAGCACAATGCGATTCGCGCACTCAATGTCCTCATGCCTGTCCGGGGCGCAATCACAATTCTTCCTCACAGACCGCCGCTATCGCCCATATGTGCGGTTTCGAACAGAGCGGGCAGTGGCGCTCGTGGCAGACTGCCAAACGACGTTAGACAACACGATGCGGGGCTCTTTCGGGCGACGAGACCTGCCCGGATTCGTCTGCCCTGAACAAAAAATACGCTCATCGAGTTTCTTTTCTAGGACGCCGCCGTCGACTTCATGCTGGCTCGGAGATCGCTGACCGGGTCAACTGATTAGAGGATCTAGCACATGCGTAAAACTCCCAAAGAAAAAATTTCCTCCGATCATGGTCGCTTCCAGAAATGCCTCACCGGCATCAAAGGATTTGACGAAATTACAGAAGGCGGATTGCCGAGAAATAGAATCACTCTATTGTGTGGCAGTACCGGCACTGGAAAAACCCTTCTGGGCGTTGATTTTTTGATCAATGGTGCGGTCAAGTACGACGAGTTCGGCGTCTTCCTGTCATTCGAAGAGACAGAAGATGAACTTTATAAAGACGTGGCTTCTCTCAGTTTTGATCTGCAAAAACTTGTTACGCAAAAAAAGATTGTGCTCGACTATGTCCTCCTGGAGCGCAGAGACATTCAAGAGGAAGGCGAATTTAATCTTGAAGGAATATTCGTTCGTCTGGAACTGGCTATTGATTCCATTGGCGCCAAACGCGTCGTTCTGGATTCCATTGAATCGCTCTTTGCCGGTGTCACGGATGCCGGAATTCTTCGCCTGGAGATAAAAAGACTGTTCCGATGGCTCAAGGACAAGCAAGTTACGGCACTCATTACGGGCGAGCTGAGACAAGGCTCTTATACTCGTCATGGCCTGGAAGAATACATTTCCGACTGCATCATTCTCGTGGACAACAGGGTCAGGGAACAAATTTCCACCCGTAGAATACGTGTCATCAAGTATCGCGGTTCAAATCACGGCACAAACGAATATCCTTTCGTCATTGACAAGGACGGGCTTTCTGTCATTCCCATTACTTCTGCGGGTCTCGATCAACCGGGCACCTCCGAGAGGGTTCCGACAGGAATTGCATCGTTGGACAAATTGTTCCAGGGAGGGGGCTATACCAGGGGCAGCACGGTTCTCGTTTCGGGTACCGCAGGCACCGGAAAAACAAGCCTCGGAACGGCATTCGCTGTGCAGTCTTGTAAACGTGGAGAACGGTGTCTTTTCCTGTCTTATGAGGAATCGTCGGGGCAACTCGTGCAAAACATGAGTTCGATTGGATTCGATTTAGAACCGTTGGTGAAAAAAGGGCTTTTGAAGTTTGTGTCTACCCGGCCTTCCTTTTTTGGTTTGGAGACGCATTTGCTCGATTTATACAAGATGCTGGCAGAGTTCAACCCCAAGGCGGTCGTCATCGATCCCCTGACCAGTCTTATTGGCCAGGGTAATCAGCTTGAAGTTCAATCGATGCTGACCCGCATGATCGATGCTTTGAAATCCAGGGGCATAACCAGCTTTTTTACCAGCCTGGTTTCTTCAAGTGCGCAAAATGACACGAGCGGAGAAATCGGTGTCTCGTCCTTGATTGACACCTGGATCGTGGTCAGGGAATTGGAAGAGAACGAGGGTAGAAGACGCATTCGCGGAATTTATATCGTCAAGTCTCGCGGCATGGGCCACTCCAGCGACGTCCACAAACTGGTAATGAGTGATGACGGATTGAAGTTGGTCGCAATGGATTCTGATGCGACCGCAGGGCCCCGTCAGAAACAGAAGGTCGGGAAAAATATTGCTTCGAATAGAAATTAATCGAAACAAATTGAGAGTTGATGGGAAGATGGCTTAGGTTATGGGTACATTACCTCCGAGCTACATTGTCGGCATTGGCGGATCGGCTGGAGCCCTTGATGCCTATAAGGCGCTCCTGCAGCGCCTGCCGCCAGATACCGGGATGGCCTTTGTCGTTATTTCCCATATTCACCCCGCCGCCAATAGCGAGTTAGCTCAAATACTGTCGCGTCAAACGACAATGTCCGTATTGCTGGCTGTCACGGCGATGCCGATCCAGGCGAATCATATCTACGTGATTCCGGCGAACGCGGATCTTAAGATTGAAAACCATACCTTCAAGGTCGTCACCCCGCGCTCCAGGAGAAATGCGCAGATAGATCTATTCTTTATTTCCCTGGCAGAGGCTATGGGAGCGCTTGCCATCGGCATTGTCCTCTCTGGGTATGCTGGCGACGGTACTGAGGGATGCAGGTGCATCAAGGCAAAAGGAGGAACAACCTTTGCCCAGGACATGTCAGCCGAAATAGGCGACATGTCTCGCAGTGCTCAGGCTTCAGGCTATGTCGATTTTGTTCTGCCACCGGAAAAAATGGCGGATGCGCTTGCCAGGATCAGTGTGCAATTCGTTCAAGTTGAGTGAGTCCCCCCACGGGGGTTTCGTCCTCATCGATAGGGCGCTGGTCGGCATAGCCCGAAGTACCCGGAAAGCTCATGGTTTCCCATACCGGATGCAGGAGGTCACTCCATCGAGCAATGCGCGGGCGCTGGCATCGAAGCCTGCATCGTCTAGCCAAGCGGCCTTCAGGGGCGTCCCATCCGCCAGGCCGGGATAGTTGTTCCGCGTAGAACGCAGGTAAGCCGCGTCGTAGTGGGTCGCCAGCAGATCGCCGACCAGAACCTCCCATTCAGCCGCATCGATCTGCGCGATCCAGCGCTCGACGGTGGCTTTCGAATGCAGTGCGGCCAGCCGCGATAGCCTCGTCTTCAGCCATCCCGGTTCGGCCAGGAAATGCCGGTATTCGGCGATGAGGAAGCGCACCCGCTCGGCCACCGGCACCTCGATGCGCAGGCAATTCGATGCGCGCATGCATTCCAGCAGGGGTTCCGGCACTCGCAGCGCGCCGATCCTCTTGCTTTCCGCTTCCACGAATAGCGGGCGCGCTGTGTCGAAATTCCGTAGCGCGCTCCAGATCAGGCTTTCGAACATTCTCTGGGAAGGCTGTGGATCGCCCGGCAGGTCGCCCAGCACGGAGCCGCGATGTTTTGCAAGCTGTTCGAGATCGAGCCCCTGGGCGCCGTACGAAACCAGCTTTTGCAGCAAACGGCTTTTGCCGCTGCCTGTCGGCCCGCAGATCACCCGATAGTCGAATTTCGAGGGCAGCAGTTCGAGTTGCGAAATGACCGCGCGCCGGTAGCTCTGGTAGCCGCCTTGCAGTGCCGCCGCATCCCAGCCGATTTCGCGCAGCACGTGGACCATCGACCCCGAGCGCTTGCCGCCGCGCCAGCAATAAACCAGCGGCTTCCAGCGCTGGTCGCGCGAGGCGAAGTGCGTCTCCACGTGCCGTGCCACGTTCTTCGCAACCAGCGCTGCGCCGATCTTGCGGGCGTCGAACGGCGAACCCTGCTTGTAGACCGTGCCGACCCGGGCGCGCTCTTCGTCGTCGAGCACCGGGCAGTTCAGCGCGCCGGGAACATGATCGAGCGCGAACTCAGCAGGCGAGCGGACGTCGACGACTTCGTCGAAGTCGTCGATTCGTGCCATGTCGACGCTGCTTTCGTACCTCACTGATGAAGTACCGGAATGGAGAGTGCGGTATTCTAAGCGACCCGACCCTGCAACGATCGCCCAGATGAACGCACCCGCGGAACGTCCCATCCGTCTTACCGAGTTCAGCCACGGCGGAGGCTGCGGCTGCAAGATCGCGCCTGCCGTGCTTTCCGAGATTCTGGCAAAGACGCCGCTGCGCACCCTGCCCAGGGATTTGCTGGTCGGCATCGAGACCAGCGACGATGCGGCGGTCTATCGCCTCAACGACCAGCAGGCCATCGTGGCGACGACCGATTTTTTCACGCCCATCGTCGACGACCCCACCGACTTCGGCCGTATTGCCGCGACCAACGCCATTTCCGATGTGTACGCCATGGGCGCCCAGCCTATTTTCGCTCTGGCAGTGGTCGCCATGCCGCTGGAGAAACTTCCCGTCGACGTCATCCGGGCGATCCTCGCCGGCGGCGAATCGGTTTGCGCCGCGGCGGGCATTCCCATAGCGGGCGGACATTCCATCGATACGCTGGAGCCGGTCTATGGCCTGGTGGTGCTGGGGATCGTGCATCCGGACAAGGTCAAGCGCAACAGCGGCGCACGGGCGGGCGATGTGCTGATCCTTGGCAAGCCGCTGGGTGTCGGCATTCTGTCCGCCGCACTCAAGAAAGGGAAACTGTCGGCGGCAGGATACCGGCAGATGCTGGATACGACGACGCAGCTCAATACGCCCGGCCTCAGGCTGGCCGATGTGCCGGGCGTGCACGCGATGACCGATGTCACCGGATTCGGTCTCGGTGGCCACCTGCTGGAGATCTGCCGCGGCTCGCGGCTCGGTGCAAGCGTGAGCTTCGAAGCTTTGCCCATATTGTCCGAAGCACTCGAATGGGCCAGGCAGGGCACGGCCACGGGTGCATCGGGCCGCAACTGGTCGGGTTACGGCGGCGAGGTGATATTGCCGGCAGACTTCGCGGGGTGGAAGCGCAATCTGGTCACCGATCCGCAAACATCGGGGGGATTGCTGGTGGCTTGCGCGCCCGAGGCAGCGGACGATGTGCTGCGCGTGTTCCGGGAACAAGGATTCATGCACGCTACGCGCATCGGCGACATGCGCCAGGGCGAAAGCGTGCTGACGGTCACCTGAGCCGGATAACGCCGCCGCGCCGGATTGATGCAATTCATTCAAGGAATGAAGAAAAGGAGTGAAGAAATGGCCGGCCTGACATTGGAGATCGTGAAACCGCTGCTGGACCGGGCGATCGCGAAGGCGAAGCAGGACTTCAACCGCCCGATCTGCGTGGCGATCTGCGGTCCCCAGGGATTTCTCATTGCCTTCCTGCGCATGGAGGGCGCGCCGGTGCGTAGCATCCAGATATCGCAGGGCAAGGCTTATACCGCCGCCCGCATGGGGGTCAGCACCGAAGCGTTCCTCGCACGCATCAGGAAAGAGGAAATCGAGATCAGCTATTTCTGCGATCCCTTGCTGACCGCGCTGCCGGGCGGCAGCGTTCTCAGGGACGAGACGGGAGCGATGATCGGCGCCATCGGCGTGAGCGGGTTGACCTCAGCGGAAGACCAGCAGATTACGGATGCCATCGCTGAAGTCGTGAAGTCCGGCAATGCTGCCTTCCCGACTGCGCTGCCTACCGGGCTTCGCCCATAAATCATGAGACTGGCGCTTGAATCATGAGACTGGCGCTTAAATCATGAGACTGGCGCTCGCACTGGCCGCTTCGCTGCTAGCCGGAACGGCGAACGCCCAGTGGGACCAGGCGATCAGCGACAAGGATTTGCTCGATCCCTGGGTGCAGGCGGCCACCGTGCTGCAGGGTCTGCCGGCCGCTGGCCCGTCGGCCGCAGCGACGCGCGAAATCCTCGCCAGTCTCGAAGCCGAACTTTCCAGCTTGCGCACCGAACTCGAGAACACCGCGATCAGCATCGTCGCACGGCCCGAGTTCGCTTATGACGCCGCGCAGCGTTCTTTCGAACTTTCCCAACACATCGGCAAAGTGGTATCGGGACTGGGTGCGCTGTTCGACGCCTTTCATATCAGTGAACGTCCGGATGCGAAAGCGGTGCAGGATTCGCTCGATAATCTGAAGAAGATTCTGGCTGGAAGGACGCGATTCGAGCGCGACATCCTCACCACCGTGGGGACCGGTTCGAAAAACGCGATCCAGGCGCTCGCTGCACGATGGTGGACGGCGGCGGACAGGGTGAACGACGTTGCGCAAGCAACCCGGGCGCTGCGCGACCGCCTGCACTAGCGATGCCGGCCGAAGGTCCAGTTTCGTTGCCGAAGGACCGTGCCGTTGTCCACAAACGTTTCGAAATCGGCGCCGCTGTCGCCATTGCCATTGCCGTCGCGGTGGCGGCGGGATCCTGGCTGCATCTGTCCTACGTACCCAATACCGGCAACAACATCTACGACGACGAGGCGGCATTCAAGGCCTACGTTGCCAGCCTTGGACTGGCCTCCGGGTCGATCGAGGCAGCCAGAAACAGGCTGATGCTGGAGGGTTTCCGCTGCGAGTTGTTTGCGGACGGAGGCGCGAGCTGCGAACGATTTGCGCAGGGATCGAACTGTGGCGAACGCCAGTTCGTGGATCTGACCGTTCCCGGGCCCACCGGCTCAACTCATGCTGTATCAACCCGTTTCGGCCTGGTATGTCGATGACGCTTACTCGATTTTCACGCCCGACCGCTTCACCACTTTCGACCAGCGCGCGATTTCCGTGCGGATGAATCTGTTCATCGCCTCCGGCGTGCCGGCCATCAAGGCGCAACTCGCGGCACAGGGGACCGAGGTGCGCGCCGGCACGCCGGAGGCGATGAACAGATTCATCCGCACGGAAATCGCGCGCTGG
>CAYODB010000149.1:0-9523 GCA_964402495.1 uncultured Bordetella sp. | reverse complement strand
CGGGGATGTAGCTCAGCTGGGAGAGCGTCGCGTTCGCAATGCGAAGGTCGAGGGTTCGATCCCCTTCATCTCCACCAGAAATAAAAAGGCCGCCTCGTGCGGCCTTTTTATTTCTGCGGGTTCGTTGAGGTGAGAACCCTCTGGTTCGACCAGTGAGCACTGCTCACGCAGGACGCCGGCAGGCCCAAGCTTGCCGGCGGTCCCGAAACGCATGCGTTTCAGGATGGGCGGATCGCAGAGGCAATGCGATCCGCACACAACCCCTTTATCCCCACCAAATTGCTGTAACTCTTGAATCCTTCGGGCGGATTCCCGCCTTGTTCACCTCCAATCAACCGCACAGATTCTGTCTGTTCTGCTCACCAATGTGATGCTGCGCCGTTTTACGCGTGGGGACACCTTCGCCACTTCGATGGCGGCGCGATCTGCTGATCGCGCCATCTGATGACGGTGACAATATCGCTCTCAGCGGTGCCTCGGCGGCGATCGAATTGCTCGCTCGAGTCGAAGTGATGGCCGATCGGAATCAGCGGCCTTTGTTGGACTCGCAGGCACCCACCGTCTGCCGAATCGGTACGGCTTTGCCGTCTTCAGACTTACCAGCACATTGCACGCGTTAAGCACCTTGCTCAGGGCACCTCTTTCGTGACGATGTGCACCTGGCTGTTCAAGGTGCGGTGCACCGGGCAGCGGTCGGCAATTTCCAGGAGGCGCGCGCGCTGCGCCGGCTCGAGCGGGCCCTCGATGCGGATCATGCGCTCGATCCGATCGATTCTACCCTCCCTGGTCTCGCACTCCGCGCAATCGGCGGCGTGGATCTTCTCGTGCCTCAGGTCGACTGTCACGCGCTCCAGCGGCCACTGCTTCTGCGCCGCATACATCCGGAGCGTCATTGATGTGCAGGCGCCCAGTCCTGCGAGCAGCAGCTCGTAGGGCGAGGGACCTGAGTCGTCGCCACCCGCAGCCACCGGCTCGTCGGCGCGCAATCGATGCCTGCCGGCGACGATTAGCTGGGAGAACCGGCCAGCGCCCGTCTCGGCGACGCGCACGCCCTGCGCTGGAGCGTCCTGCTGCGGCTCCGGATCCAGGTAACGAGAGGCCCATGCCGCGAGCACCTGCGCCGCATAGGATGCGTCCTCCGACCTGGACAGCAGGTGATCAGCGTCATCGAGCGAGACAAAGCTCTTGGGATGCTTGGCCGCCATGAAGATCTGCGCGGCGTTGTCGATGCCGACTATGGTGTCACGCGGCGAGTGGAACACGATCAACGCCTTGCGCAGCGCGCCGATCGTCTGCGCGGGCCGCTGTGCCGCGAGATCATCGAGGAACTGTTTGCGTACCAGGAAAGGCCGGCCGCCGATGTTCACGCGCGCTTCCCCCGTGGCTTCGATTTCGGCACGCCCCGAATCCACCAGATGCGCGACATGAGCCGGATCGAATGGCGCGCCGATGGTTGCCAGCGCGCGTGCCTCCGGCACGCGCGCAGCGGCCGCGAGCACTGCCGCGCCGCCCAGGCTGTGGCCGATCAGGATCTGCGGCGCCGCCCGATGGGCACGCAGCCAGTCCACCGCCGCCAGCAAGTCGTCCACGTTCGAGGAAAAGTTGGTGTCTGCAAAATCGCCTGTGCTCCCACCCAGCCCGGAAAAATCGAAACGCATCGTCGCGATGCCCCGGGCGGCGAGCGCCTGAGCAATGTAGGTTGCGGCCTTCGAATCCTTCGAGCAGGTAAAGCAATGGGCAAACAGCGCGTAAGCCCGTGGAATGTCGGGTGGCGTATCGAGCAAGGCGGCAAGTTGCTGCCCCTGGGAGCCGGCAAAACGAATGGACTCGGCGGGCATGGCGTTCCTTTCATGATCGAGGAGCAGGACGAGCAATTACTGCATCCCTGACTGCTATTCCTCTACGGCCACGCCTCGCCAGAAGGCGAGGTGGCCCTTGATATTCTGCGCCCGCGACGTCGGTTCCGGGTAGTACCAAGCCGCGTCCCTGTTGACCTTGCCATCCACGACCACGTCGTAATAACTCGCCCGTCCTTTCCATAGACAGCTGGTGTGCGTTTCGCTCGGCCTGAGGCACTCCATTCGTACCGACGCGGGCGGGAAATATACGTTGCCCTCGACTTTCTCGAAGACATCGCTCTGGGCAATGACTGCTCTATTCCATATAGCCTTGGGCATGACCGTCCTTTCGATGTAGCGTCATGTGCGGGTTGGACCAATTTCGGATGTGTGCCGTGTGCCTTAACCGGAAAGCATGGAGGAGGACGCTGTGAAATTCCCGAATCGGTGCGGCCTTGCCAGCTAGCGAGTGGCTGCGGTGATTGCGCGACGAATTTCGGCAAGAGGGGCCGATTCGTCGAAGCTGACCCTCCCACCGTCCATCGACACCCCAAGTTGCCTCCACAAATCGGCGAGATCCACGTCGACGGGCGCGGCTTTCATTTGCCGGTATAGATCCTGCAGCACACGAGTGCCGGTTCCGGCGTCGCCGGTGGCGAGCACCTTTTCGACCGGCCAGTCGCGCCCGATGCTGCCGCCGGCCGAGACGATCGCACGCAGTGCATGCTCCCCCGGAGCGATACATGCGCAAGACAAGACAACATCAACGAAACGAAACACCGTCGATCTGAAAATCGACGATTCGCATTTCGACGCGCGACGCGACGCTCGCTAAAGCGTCGACTGTCTTCGGAGCAGTTCTGATTACGGAGACAGTATTGGGTAGTGGCGAGCCGGAATCGGTGTCGGCCGCTCCTGCGAGCCGACCCCGGAATTGGCCGGCATCGCTGTAGAACGCGGATCCGTCCTCAGCATGGAAAACGATCAGGAACCGAACATTGCGAATCGCCAATTGCATTCGATTCAGCAGGTCGAACTGGTACTTGCGATTCTTATCGGTCGCGTCCATATCTGCCAACCAGTGGAAGTTGCCGGCTTGAATTGCCTCGTTTGACAGAGGCCGTGAATCGACTGACCACTCGTTGGCGGCGGACGTCCCACGCGAGGCATGCAAAGGCGCTGGGGTGGATTCTCGGGCAACCACCCCACGCAGTTGATCGGCGGTTACCATCTGATTTCGGGCTTTATCCTCCACGAACCCCGGACGCAATGTGCCGACCACGGCAAGGATGACGCGCAAGAATCGAGAAGCGTCAATGATTCGGGAAGTTCCCGGAGAACTGCTCATTCCCCTGCTTCCCCGGTCTGCAGCGGCGAAAGCTGAGTAGTAAAAGAACGGTTCAGTTGGCAACACAAATTCCGAATGATGTCATCAGGTTTGCTCGAAAGTCCCGCATACGTGCGCTCGGCTGCGCCAACATCTAATTTCAACTCTGTTCGAACCGATGGGACTCACATGGTTCATTCTTCACTGGCGGACCCTTCAGCGGACCCTTCAGCGGACCCTTCAGCGGACACGCGCGGTCGAACGCACGTCGACCGATAACTTGATTGTTACGAACGGGAGGACGTTTCGGATGCATTGCCACTACCATCCTAAGGCAGAGCCCCGCAGGGACTCCCTTGAATGGCGGGCTGGCGGCGCGTTATTTACAACAGGAACAGCCATTGCGTATAAACTGGTATTTCGTTTCTTTGCGTCGGGGGATTGATGAAATCAGCCTTGGTCGGTGCCATTCTGCTTGTGGGCCTCGGGGCACCGATGGCTCGCGGCGAGGCCGTCGACACGGACCCAGGTTTGATGTCCCTTCCTGTCGACGCGGTCTTCAGAATTCGGGCCTTCGATCGTTCGGGGATCGTGATAGATGGGTCGGCTGTCCTCGTCGCGGCGCGCAAGCTGATTACAACCTGCCATGTAACCAGGAGTGCGCGATCCATCGAGGTCATTCGCGATGGTCGTGTCTGGCCGGCGCGGCCCTCATTCACCGATATTGAGCATGACCTTTGCGTGCTCTCCGTCCCCGATCTGGCTGGCGCAATCCCTGCCGACTTTGCCCCGGCCGAACGACCCAAGCTGGGAGATCCGGTGTTCGCGGTGGGCTACCCGAGAGGTGGTGAAATCACGATCAGCAGCGGTCAGATAAAGGGCCTTTACAATTTCGATAAAGGGCAACTTGTTCAGGTATCGGCCCCTTTCGACCACGGGCAAAGCGGCGGAGCAATTTTCAGCAAGGAAGGCAAGTTGATCGGTATCACGGCCTTCAAGGCAATCGTGGGAGGTGATTTCCATTTTGCGCTGCCCTTGAGCTGGATTAACAACGAGATTCTATCCTCTGAAGTGGGCGACGCACGCAAGGTGAATGGCGCTATGGCGTTCTGGGAGCGACCACGTCGTGAGCAACCTCTCCCCCTTCAGGCCGCGTCGCTGGAAGCTGACGGCAAATGGGAGGCACTATCTAGCGTTGCCCAGAAATGGGTCGTTGTGGACGGCGAGAACGAATGCTCGTGGTTAACACTGGGCCGGGCGCTTTCCCGTCTTGGTCGCCACGAAGACGCCGCCATGGCATTTCGCCGAGCGGCAGAACTCGATCCGTCGTCAATCGCAAGTCGCCAGTAGGATTCCGGCTTTTTTCTTGAAGCAGTGAATTCGGACCGTGGGGCAAATTGCTCCGGTATCGGCACTATCGACAACTTCGTACGGGAGTGCCCCACAGCTCTTTCGCCTGCACACTGAATTACCTTGATTTTTCCTTACCGGCCGCTGCCATGACGTAGCGGCCGGATATCCGCCTCGCATGTTCAGCGACGCCCGAACTTGTCGTCGAGCCCGGCAGCGCCACCTTTCACGGACACAGCGGGCGAGCGGCTCGCAGCACCAACGAACGTGCCCGGACTCTGCGTCAGCGGACCATAGGAGGAGCCGCGTCCGACGTCGGCGACATTGAGTTGAAGTGCGACCACGCCTTTGGCGATGCCGCCATCCCTTGCGACGCTGCCGCGTCCGGATTCAGCCAACATGTCGCCGCTCGTGCGGGTCACCACATCGGCAAGCACCGGTCCGCCGATTACCAACGTGGATAAGGCAAGACTGATTCCGGTCAGCAGTTGCTTGGTTTGTACGTTCATTTTATGACTCCTAGAAAAAGTTATTCACCTGGATCAGATACCCGACTAGCTCGTCATGTAGCGACGTGCTTTCCATGATTCGCTGAACCGGACATCCTGCTTCAAACCTCTTCGCCTACGTTCTACCGACGGCGAACTTCAAGAGGGTCCTTACTGCAATAGACACGTCGCGAGTTGAAATCCTGACAGTGTCTCGGATGATTACATGAGAAATCTCCGCGTGCGCGCGTCGGACTGGCCATGCCCGGCCAGATCCGAGCGGTCGATGCACATCACAGTGGCGATGGATTTCCGTATCTCTGAACGCTGTGGCGCTAGTGAATGCTGGCGGAACATGGCGCTCTGACCGAACGAGTCACCTGAGCGTTGCCATCACTGCCTGGTCTCCAAAGCGCCTGCGGATCAGGTGATCTATCGAAAGCGCGCCCGGCCCATGGAACAAAGTGACGAGCATGAGGAATCCCCAGAAAAAGTGATCTTTGATTCCGACGTCAGAAATATCGGGATAGGAAACAACCGCTACGATATTGAAGATGAACAGAGCAAGTACAGCCGGCCGCGTCGCGAGTCCGAGGACCAGCAGCACGGGCAGCGACAACTCGGCTGCAGTGCCCATCCATGCGGCGAGCGCCGGTGGTAGAAGCGGTACCGCGTACTCGTACTCAAACAGCTTCAAGGTGCTGCCCCAGCTCGCAATCTTCGTCAGTCCCGACATGAAGAACACTTTGCCGATATACAGGCGAATGGCCACATCGATGAACGGTGAACCGTAACCAGTCCAGTGAATAATATCGCGACCGACATTTATGATCTTGGCGTTCATACTCGACTCCCTCCCCTTGTTCGTGATTAAGCGACCAGAAACCCACCAATAATTCCCGCCAGAGTCAGCCGTTTCAGAACCGCGCCCGCGTCGATTCCCGGTTCGCTATCGATGGCGAACGCGATGGCCACGCCCAGCACGTCTCCCGCACCGAGGGACTCGACGAACGCTCGCTCGCCGGCCGAAAGCCGTGCAATCCTTACCTCGAAACCGGCTCGATAGACCATCAGATTGTCCGGCCCCTCATCGAGATTGATCTCTTTCACGACGTAATTGCCGGGCTGGTTCGCCTCCCAGATGTTTAATACGGGGTATGGCGAGTGGAACAGCCGGCAACTGGACTGGAGACGAAAACGAAGACGGTCATAGTCTGCCGGCGGAATCTGGGCCAGGGTGAGAAGATCCAGTGACAGCGAGTTTGCCGCGTGAAATATCTTGTGCCACAGCCATTCCAGACGCGCCACATCCGCGAGATAGACGAGTTCCTTGGCTGGCGCGTAGGTGGCGAGAAAATTCGGAAACAAGTCTCCGTAGTGGTGGAGGTCCCCGCTGAGGCTTGGCGTATCGCGCGCATGCCGGTCGGCCGCCTGGTCGAAAAAAAGCTCCCCGGTGAGCCGCGCTACGACTGGGTAAACCGCGCGCAGCGCATTGCGGAGGTTCGAAAGGACGCTTGAGCGATAGATATCGAACCTGGCTGTCGGCGATTCGATCCAGTCGAGTACTCTGGCCTCGTCGAGAAAAATGCCGCGAGCGAAGGCATCCTGAAATTCAGGCAGCGAGGGTGTGCGCATTTTTCTGCATCAGATCCGCATGGTGTGCCTGGGCCACCAGCGTTGCGATCGGGGGAATGTCCGTATCCCATTCGATCAGGGTCGGGCGCGCGCCGAGGCGGCGGATCGCGTAGCGGTAAAGTGCCCATACCGGCTCCTGGACCATCCGGCCGTGGGTATCTACCAGGCAGTCCCCGGTTTCGTCGAATCCCGCGAGATGAATTTCTTCGACTGAATCCGCTGATACCGCATCCAGGTACTCGGCTGGATCAAAGCCGTGGTTGACCGCATTCACATAAACATTATTGACATCGAGCAACAATCCACAACCAGTTCGATTGCTCAATTCCGAGAGAAACTCGGTCTCGGGAATCGTCGAGTGCTGGAATCGAACGTAAGCCGCAATGTTTTCGACGAGGAGTCGTCGCCCGAGTCGCGTTTGAACCTGATCAATGCGCCTGGAGACGTGCGTCAGCGCCTCTTCTGTGTAAGGCAGCGGCAACAATTCATTCATGTGCCGGCCACCAATGGAACTCCAGCAGAGATGTTCGGATACAAGAAATGGCTGATAACGGCGGATGAGCCTGTCCAGCGCCCGCAGGTGGGTCTCGTCGAGTTCGTCGGATG
Source organism: uncultured Bordetella sp. (assembly GCA_964402495.1). Classification (GTDB taxonomy): domain Bacteria; phylum Pseudomonadota; class Gammaproteobacteria; order Burkholderiales; family JACQAP01; genus JACQAP01. Next base: position 2,279 of record CAYODB010000149.1, on the reverse strand, counting down.
AGCCTAACGACAGCCCTACGCCGTGCAAGCTGAGGGGATAAAGGTCGCTCGCCTTTTCGAGGAAATGGTGCGGTTGCCCGCCTTCACCGAAAAAATTCTCGTTGTGAATCTCGAGAAACCCCACACTCGGTGGCTCTTCGAGGAGCGCACGATAGTGCGGCGATCGCCATCCGATGCCGGCAGGGTAGATTGCCGAATTGACGGATACCGGCATCGGGATCACGGCGATCTTGGAACTTTTCAGGCTGCTTACTTTTTGGCAATGACGGCGCCGCCGACAATCTTCGCGCAAGTTCCTGTGGGGACCATAACCCACTCGTCCTTGGCGCCATCCTTTGTCGCTTGCGCGGCGCAGGCATGCTTGGCGGTACCACAGTCATTTTGTCCTGCCTTGACAATCCCGCCGCATTTCTCCATGTCTTCCTTAGCCGCCAGCGCGGAGCCGCTGGTGAGGCCAAGCGCGAGCAGACCGGCAACCGCGGAATGGACGATAAAATTGGTGTTCTTCATAGGGATCTCCTGTTGATAAGTCAAATTGATAACTTGAATTTCACGCTTACGCGGTGAAGTGAGGACAAAATTATCCTCAAATATTGAGACAGGCCGACGCCGATAAACCTTACAGTCAATTCCGGCGGTCAGGTCGAAAGCCGGTCGAATGGCGGTGCGCGCGGGAGAAATTGCGGCGCGGCACGTTAACTCTGCCAGCGCACACGTGACTGAATCAACGCCTCTACCTTGCTCGCCTGATCGGGTGTATCGGCCAGGATACCCAGACTCCCCTCCCGAAGAGGCACGACGACCACCGCAAAACCGTCTCTTACCAACGGCCGCGTCGTCGAGCCCTGCGTCCGCGGCAACAGGATCAGGGTGACCGGACCATATTCCGTCTGCACCAGAATGTGGTGGGCCATAACACCCAAAATCGGGCACAAGCCGAGGTGGCGAACTTCGCCGACGGGCTCTGCGAGGTTGCCACCGTATTGCGCAAAGGCCGCCACCAATTTCGCCGGTTCAATCGACCCACGCTCACGCAAGACCTCAGGCTCCGAGGCCACATGCGCGGCAAAAGCTTCCGCGACCTCATTGCGATCAGGTGCCAGATAGAATGTGAACGACGCGATCACAGCAAGTACAACGGTTGCCGCCATCGCGAGATAGGACCGATCGAGCCACCGAGGTTTCTGAAGTCTGAGGATGATCTGCTCCGCGAGCCCATCAGGCACCGCTACCGTCGCGACATCGTGCAGATCGCGCTCGAAAGCATCGATCTGCCGGGCGAAGGCCGAGCACGCGGCGCAGGTCCGCTCGTGCTGGAGTTGCGCAGCGGTTACCGCTTGCGGCACGGCGAGTTTAAGGCGTCTATACGTCAAGCAGTCCATAGTTATGACTCCCGCGATGTGGCTTCGCTGCGCGGCGCCGCCAGTTTCTGCAGTGCCTGCCGTGCGCGGGTCAGCCTGGTCATGACATTCTGTTCAGAGATATTGAGCATTGCGGCAATTTCCTTGCCACTGAAACCACCGAGCACCTGGAGCAGCAGGGGCTCACGATAGGTCTCCGGGAGCGCGCGCAGACATTCTTCCAGCTCCACCCGCTCAAGTTCGCTGTTATCGCCCGCGATTGGAAGATCCTCCAGTTCCACATCGACCAGATCGAGTCTTTTCCGTTGAAAAACACGGACATGCTCATTGCGAAGAATCGAGAATAACCATGCCTTGGTCGCACTGCTGTCACGCAAGGAATCGCGCCCTTTCCATGCAGCGGTGAAAGTCTCCTGAACCAGGTCCTGTGCCTGCCAGCGGTTGCGGCAAAGCCAATAGGCGAACCGGAACAAGTCCGATGAGTAGGCCCGCACCATCACTTCGAACCCGGTTTGATTCATCGCGCGGACCGCGTTAGTCGAATCATGCTTCGCAACGCGTATCGAACCCCGTCCCGCTCCCGCAAACGAGCCCAGTGGGAGGGGTAGCAAAAGGCTTCCGAGTCGAGCAGCACTGGCAATTGACATTGCATTCCTCCTTATACGGTTAGGGTCTGGCAGTGGATGTTGGCGCTGATGCCGGCCTTGATCCTGATTACCTTTACCTATTGGCGCTTATGCATAAGAAGACACGGGACGGGACGCAATCCTGACAACGTCGTTTTCATATGTCGAAAAAACGATTCCCCTCCGGATTCGAGAAATTTCGACTACGGAGCGTGCGACCACGGCAATACGCCGATCCCGGATTCCGGATTCTTGCGCAAGACCCTGATGATTCACTCCTTTTCATTGAGGG
>CAYODB010000148.1:0-9548 GCA_964402495.1 uncultured Bordetella sp. | reverse complement strand
AACGGCTTCGTTTCGTCAGCGAAAATCCGTACGGGCGACGCGTACTGGATTTTCCCTCGCCCCTCGCCCCTCGTCCCTCATCCCTCATCCCTCGTCCCTCATCCCTTGGTCGTGTACACGACGGCATCCAGCGCCACGCATCCCTCTCCCCTGGTACCAACGAGCACCGGGTTGAGATCCAGGTTCACGACTTTTGACGAGGGATGCATCATCAGCTTGCAGACCGCGAGTGCGGCCTCGGAGAAGGCTTCGACGTCAAGCGCCGGTTCGCCGCGAACGCCGGACAGGAGCGGTGCGATGCGCAACTTCGCAAGCGCGGCCGTAACGTCGGCGGCCGTGAACGGGGAAATCAGCACCTGCACGTCGGGCATCGCCTCGACATACTTGCCGCCGTCGCCGAGCAGCACGACCGGTCCGAACACCGGGTCCACGCGGGCGCCGATCATCAGCTCGCGCCGGCCGCGTGCCATTTTCGCGACAATCGCGCCGTCGAAGCGCGCGCCGTGCTTTTTCAACGAAGCCTGCATGTCGCCAAATGCCGCCCGCACGGCCTGCGCGTCGTTCAGTCCCAGGCGCACCAGGCCGAGTTCGCTTTTGTGCGCGACATCTGCCGAGCACCCTTTTACCGCGACCGGTCCGCCCAGCTCGGCCAGCGCAGCAACGGCTTCGTCGGCGCTGCGACAAAGCCGATGTCCGACGACCGGCACGCCGGCCTTCTGCAACAGCGCCAGGCTGTCCGCCTCGTTCAGCATCGCCGAATCCCCCACGGGAGCCGGCGCATGCATGGAAGCGCCGTTGCGCCCGCTTGTGGCCTCGATGAGTTCGTAGTGCGACAGGAACTGGTTGAGCGCCAGGATGGCTTCGTACTCGGTGGCAAAGACCGGCAGTCCATGTTCCTTGAACCTGGCGCCAATGTTGGGCTGCGGGATCGCGGCAACCAGCGGCTTGCCGGTCGCCCGGGCGAAATCTGCGGAATCCCGGGCAAATGCATCGACGTCGTATCCCTGTCCTGCCACCGGAATGCCGATCAGGAAGGCGTCCGCTGCGGCGTCACGGGCGATCACCGGCAGGATCTGCGAGAACAACGCGCTGTTGCTCAGCAAGGCCGCCGTAATGTCCACAGGATTGGTCGTCGTGGCGAATCCGGGCAGGATTTTTGCCAGTTCCGAGCGGGTTTCATCGGCGAGTTTGGCCATCGGCATGCCTACCGAAGTCGCGGCATCGGCCGACATCACGCACACGGCGCCGGAATTGCTGATGGCCACCAGCCTGCGTCCGGCGGGCTTCCAGCCCTTCAGGTACAGCTCTGCGCTTGCCACCAGTTCGGCCGTGTCGCGCGCCCGCCAGATGCCGTGTTTTGCGAAGAAAGCATCCACCACCCGGTCCTCGTTTGCCAGGGCGCCGGTATGCGAACGCGCGGCTTCCTGGCCGGCCGCCGTACGCCCCGACTTGAGCGCGATCACGGGCAGGTTGCGCGCATGCGCGATGCGCGCCGTCTCGGCGAGGAAATACGGATCGCTGATGCTTTCCAGATACAGCAGCAGCAGCTTAAGGTCCGGATCCTCGGCCACCACCGACGCCAGTTCGGCGGCAGTCACATCGCTGTCGTTGCCGGTAGCATGCGAATGGCGCACACCGATGCCGCGGCTGCGCAGCAGGCCATACGGCACCACGCTCATCGCGCCCGACTGGCTGACCACGGCGACCGGGCCGTCCATCGGCGGCGCTTCGATGTACATGGTGGAAAAGGACAGGATCGCGCCGCTGCCGAAGTTGGCCAGGCCCTGGGTATTGGGCCCGATGACCCGCATGCCGCGCGCGTGGGCGGCGTCGCGCATGCGTTTTTCCTTGGCCTTGCCGGCCACCGGATCGGTTTCGCCGAACCCGGAGGTCATCACCACCACTGCCTTGACGCCTCGCTCCGCACACTGCTCCACGGCCTCGATCGCGGCATCGCCGGCCAGCGCCACGATCGCCGCCTCCGGTGCTTCCGGCAGATCGGCGAGCGACGGGTACGCCTTGTAGCCGAGGATTTCCGAACGCTTCGGGTTGATCGGAAAAACCTTGCCCTTGTAGCCGTGGCGGGAGAGGTACAGCAGCGGCCGCCCGCCGATTTTATTTTGATTCTCGGAGGCGCCAATGATGGCGATCGACCTCGGATTGAGCACGGTGCGCAGCGCCTCGCGCAGGATGTCTTTCATTTATTTTCTTTCTTGGGAAAAATCAAAGTCCAACGCAGAGGACGCAGAGGACGCAGAGAAAACCAGATATGTGATTTCGTGAAATTTGGCAATTTTCGTGGCCGGTACACCTGCCAACCTGGACCAATCACTTCAAGTTTTCCTTTGCGCCCTCTCTTGTTCTTCCTCCGCGTCCTCTGCGTCAACGCTCCTGGTGCCGGCCGTTGGCCGGCTTTTCAAATCTTTTCAAAGTAGGGAATCTTTCGTCCTGCAAGGTCCGTGAAGCGCGCCCGCACCTTGTCGCCGATCTGCAGGGCGGGATCGCCGTGGGCCATCAGGCGGAAGCCTTCTTCGGCATCGACCAGGAGGATCAGATAAGGCGCATGGGCGCGCAATTCCTCGGTCGGGGCGCGCGCGACCAGCGTTCTCGCATGCACGGTTCCCGCCCCGGAAGCCTGGCGGATAACCGGTTCGCCCTTGCCGCAGTCCGGGCAAAAGCTGCGATGGAAGTACCACACCGACTGGCAGGCGCTGCAGGTCTGATAGGCGATGCCGTCGCCGCTTTGGGTCCAGTCGAGAATGGTCATGACGAGGACACGATTAAGGAAACATGGGACGACAGCACGCCGCCGTCGCCATGCAGCAGGGCCAGCGAAGCTTTTTTCGCCTGCCGGTTCCCCGCGCGGCCGGTTAACTGTTTGTGGGTTTCCACCAGGTGCGCCATCGCGCCGCCGACCCCGCAATGGCCATATGAGAGCAATCCACCGTGGGTATTGAGCGGCAGCTTGCCGTCATGGTTGAAATGGCCGTCGCGCGCCAGCTTGCCCGCGCCGCCGCGCGGCGCGAGGCCGATTTCCTCGAGCAGGATGGTCAGCGTGATGGTGAAGCTGTCGTAAATGGCCGCGTAATCCGCGTCCCGGGGCTTGATGCCCGCCGCATCGCAGGCCTTTGCAACCGAGGCGGCGGCGCCGAACCGGGTCAGGCTGGGTGCCGCGCTGACATGCTGGTGCGTGTGCGCCTGGCCGGTGCCGCGAATGCGTACTGAAAATTCATTGGTACGTTCGCGGCTGATGACAAACGCGGCCCCGCCGTCGGAAACCGGGCAGCAGTCCAGCAGTTTCAGCGGCGAGGCGATGGGTTTCGATGCAAGCACGGCATCGGTGGTGATCGGCTCCCTGAACTGGGCGCCGGGATGCATGCAGGCATGCCTGCGCATCAGCACGGCCAGTTCCGCGAAGTCCAGCTCGCTGCTGCCGTACTCGCGCATGTAGCGCGACGCCAGCAGCCCGTAGTACGCCGGAATGGTCGCGCCCAAAGGCACCTCGTAGACCGGATGCCCGACCTGGGCGAGGGTCTGGATCGCCGAATCGCGGCTCTGCCCGGTCAGGCGATTCTCGCCCGCAACGACCAGGATGTTCTTCGCCACCCCGGATTCGACCAGGTGATGCGCCAGCATCGCCATGGCGAAGCCGGTCGCGCCGCCGAGCTGGATCGCGTGCGCATACTGCGGCTTCAGGCCGAAGTGTTCGGCGAACACCGTGGACAGCATCAGGTGCGGCATAGTCGTCGAATAGCCGCATACCAGGCCGTCGATGCCACGGCGTTCAAGGTGGGCATCGACCAGCGCAGCCGCCGCAGCCTCGCTCATCAGGTCGAGCGTGCCCTTGCCCGGATGCTTGCCGAAAGGCGTCAGGCCGACGCCGGTGATAAAACTCAAGGGTCTCTCCGTGAATATCGTGAATGTCGTGAAGCGAGAAGACGTGAATGTCGTAATACGTCGTGGGCCCCATTCACCGGAATGGCCTTTTAAGGAAATGGAACGCGGAGCGAATGCGCACTGCCATCGGAAAGGCCTGAACAATGCCTTTTCGCGACATTCACGATATTCACGACATTCACGGCTTTTCGCGGCCTTTCACCTCGGCGACCACGTCCGCCTCTCTTTTTAGCATCTCGACCAAGTTTTCCAGGCGCGAGGAGATGCGGTCGGAGAGGGCGGCGATGGCGAGGGCGGCAATCGGCTTGCCTTCGGGACCGATCACGGGCACGCCCACGCCGCCCATGCGGTCCACAAGCATGTTCAGGAACAGCGTGTAGCCGCGGTCGCGCGATTTCTGGATCTCGTCCTCGATCCATTTCCGGTTGATCTTGGGGAAATGCGTCAGCCTTTGCTCGACAATGGGCAGGACCGCTTCGATTTCCGCGTCCGGCAGCCAGGCAAGCAAGGCCATCGAGCCGGCGCCTACGCCGAGCGGCCGGCGGCTGCCAATATCGAGGTAATTGGCGCGGATGGGGAAATTGCCGACCTCGCGATCGACGCAGACCGATTCGTTGCCGCTGCGCACAGACAGCAAAACGGAATCCTCGGACATCGCGGCCAGTCTGACCAGGCCGGGACGCGCGCGGCTGCGCAGATCGTCGCGGTCGCGCATCGCGGCGGCGAGGATTGCGACTTCATTGCCCAGGGAGTAAGTTTTGGTCGCCTCGTCGCGGCGGACGAAGCCTTCCCGCGTCAGCACTTCGAGGATGCGCAGGGTAGTGACCTTGTTGAGGGCAGCCTGGGTGGCGACCTCGGACAGCCGGGTAACCCGCGGCTCGGTCAGCGAGCGCAGGATCCGGCAGGCCTTCTGGACGGAGTTGATTGCGGAGGGACGGGTTGGCATGGCTAAGCCTCCTTTAGACGGTTGCCACCGGCGTGGCCGGTGACCCGACCGCGCCAGGCAGGCGCAGCGGGGGTGCGGTGAGAAGAAAGCGCGAACGCCCATGTTCGCGCAGCCAGTTTGCAAGCGGCGTCAGCAGCCAGATTTCGCCGAGGTTGACGCCGAGTTTGAACAGACAATGTTCATGTAGCGGCAGCGTGGCGCAATGGCCGTCATGGCTGGTCGCCGGATGCGCTTCCACCGCGTAGTTGTCGGCGATCAGCGAAACCAGGCCGGAATCGGTGATCCACTGCAGGAGTTTCCTGTCGCGCCCGTCGAGGGCGGCACAGGAGTTCTCCACCGTGTGCGCGTCCGGCTGCTTCTTCATTTCCAGCAGCATCTGCGCGAACCCGGTGTGCAGGCAGACCATGTCGCCCTTCTCGACCACGACCTTGTCCTTTTCCATGATGCGCATGAGCTGGTCGTAACCGACAGCCACGCGAGCACGGCCTACGTGCGCATGCAGGTCGATCATGACGCCACGGCCCTGCACGCAGTTCACCGCCATGTTTTCCACACCGAGGGCGTGCACCGCGGTCGTGGTCTTGGCCGGAACGGTGCCTATCGCGCCGGCGTCATCGGGATCGGTGGGCCCGGAAATTTCCTTGCCGGCGCGGTAACCGTTGTAGAACACCGGCTCCGGCTTGCCGTCGCCGTCGGCATCGAACAACTGGCCGACGTGGGCCAGGCTGTCCCACTGCGTCGAGTACTGCAGGTGCAGGATCACGGCGTCGTCGTTGATGACATCGGTGGCATCGGGATTGTCCCGCTGCACCAGGTAGACCATGTTCGGGCGGCCATTGCGCAGCGTCGGCCGCAGCACCGGCGGATGCCGGCGCGGATTGAGGACGTTGCCGCCGGGATAGTCCAGCGGCAGGCTGAGACAGAAAACGAGACCCTCCTTCACTTCCGCGATGCCTTGCTTCACCTTTTCCGGCGTCAGCAGGTTGAGTCTTCCGATTTGGTCGTCCGGGCCGAAGTCGCCCCAGGTGGAGCCCTCCGGTCTATTTTTCCAGCGTGCGGATGCAGCCATGTCCCCTCCTCTCGTTCTAGTTCTGGTGAACCGACCCGGCATGTCCGCCGAGGTAGGTCTTGTGCAACACGTCGCTTGCCTGGATTTCCGTTGGCGTGCCCGCGGCGGCGATGCGGCCGGTTTCCATCAGGTAGCAGTAACCAGCGCGCCGCAAGGCTTTCTCCACGAGCTGCTCGACCAGCAGGATCGCCGTGCCTTCCCGGCACAGTTCCGCCACCACGGAAAGAATGCGGTCGATGACCAACGGCGCCAGCCCTGCCGAGGGCTCGTCGAGGATCAGCAGGCGCGGATCGCCGATCACGCCCTGGGCCACGGCGAGGATCTGCTGCTGGCCGCCGGACAGGCCGGAAGCCGGATCGTTGCGCTTCTCCTTCAGTTCAGGAAACAGTTCGTAGACCCGGCCCAGTTTCGACCGGTCGCCCTGAGACCGCCTCGCATAAGTGCCGATTAACAGGTTGTCTTCCACCGTGAGCGTGCCGAATACGCGATGGCCTTCGAGCACCTGCACGACGCCCGCCCGCACGATCTCGCGCGGCGTGGCGCGCGTCAGGTCGCGGCCGTCGAACTGGACGCCGCCGCCTTTCTTCGGGATCAGGCCGGAAATGGCATGCAGGGAGCTGCTCTTGCCCGCGCCATTGCGTCCGAGCAGCACCACGAATTCGCCGGCGCGCACTTCCAGGGAGACGCCATGGACAACCTCCGCCTTGCCGTAAGCGACATGGAGGTCGGTGACTTTGAGCAGGGGGCGATCGGTGCGCATCGCTATGCCCTATGCCCCCAGGTAGACGCGGATCACTTCCGGATCCAGGCGCACTTCGTCCGGCGTGCCATGCTTGATGACCGAGCCGACATCCAGGGTGGTGACGCGGTCGGAGACGCGGAACACAAAATCGGTGTGGTGCTCGACCAGCAGCACGCCGATGCCGCCATCGCGCATCACGCGGATGATCGCGCCGAGATGCTCGATTTCCGCCGGTGTCAGCCCTCCGGCCGGCTCGTCGAGCAGGATGAAGCGCGGACGCTGGGCCAGGCCGCGCGCGATTTCGAGAAAGCGCTGCTCGGCGTGCTCCAGCAGGTTGGCCCGCCGCCCGATGACGCGCGACAGGCCAACGCCGTGCAGCAATTCCTCCGCGCGCCTGCGCAGCACCGCTTCGTCTTCGCGCGCGGCCGGAAGCGAGAAGGCGCTGGCGAGGAATCCGGCACGCGCGTCGCGCCATCCGCCCAGCATCGCATTGTCCAGCACCGAAAGCGTCGGCAACAGACGCGGCTTCTGGAAAGTGCGGGCGACACCGATGTTGGCGCGCTGCTGCACGCTGGTCGCAGAGATGTCCGCGCCGTCGAGGGTGATCGCGCCGCCATCCGTCTTGTAATAGCCCGACAACAGATTCAGCAGCGTGGTCTTGCCGCTGCCGTTCGGGCCGATCAGGCCGTGCACTTCGCCCGGCTGGAGTTCGAGCGAAACCTTTGACAGCGCGGTGAGGCCGCCGAAGGCCTTGGTGACTTCCCTGGCGGCGAAAGTCATTTTCTGGAAGACCCCTGTATTGCGCGCGCCAGGCGCTGGAGGTCAGGATTCACCACGTGGCTCTCCGGCTTGCGCGGGCGAAAATATTCGACCACCACCTCGAATACCCGGCCGATGCCTTCCGGCACCAGCAGCACGACGACCAGCAGCAGCAAGCCATAGAAGAAGGTGCCCAGCCGCGCCAGCGGCGAAACCAGTTCCGGCAGGGCCGTCAGCACCACGGTGCCGAGCAGCGGACCGAGGATGTGCCCGCGCCCGCCGATGATGATACAGACGAAGAAGAACAGTCCCAGTTCGAAAATGAACGTGTCCGGCGTGATATAGCTCTGCAACACGGCGAACAGCGCGCCGGCCACGCCGGCCGTTACGCCGCTGGCGACGAACACCGTGAGCTTGGCGCGGAACACCGGCACGCCGACGGCCTGCGCGGTGACGACGCTGTCACGGATCGCGATCAGGCCGCGGCCCCAGGTGAAGCGCGCGACATTCCATGTCAGCCAGGTCACCAGGGCCGCAATGGCCAGGATGAGCCAATAACTCCCCTGCGGCGTGTCGAACGGTGCCGGGAAGCCCGGTACCGCAAGACCGATGCCGCCGCCCGTGAGCTCCCCCTGGGCCAGCGTGATTTCGGTGACGATCAGCGCAAAGGCCAGCGTGGCCATGGCGAAATAGAAGCCCGGCAGGCGCAAGGACGGCAATCCGAGCAGCAGGCCGCACAAACCGCACAGCCCACCGGCAGCAGCCAGGGCAAGTGCCGGATGCACGCCATGCGTGCCGGCGAGGATCGTGAAGCAGTAAGCGCCGATCGCCAGAAGGCCGACGTGGCCGATGGACAACTGGCCGGAGTAGCCGACGACAAGATTGAGTCCGCCGATCAGCACCCAGTAGGCACCGATCAGCGCGGCCAGGTGCAACTTGTAGAGATCGCCCGACCACCAGGGCAACGTGATCAGCGCTGCCATAACGATCAGGATGGATATTGATTTCCTGGAAAGGTGCATCACAATTCGCCGTGGGTAGAGGCAGCCCGCCGGGATGCAAGATTCCAAAGGCACTCACCGCAAAGTACGCCAAGGACGCGAAGGAAGTTCATAGGCGAGGCAAGATACAAACGCGTCTCGTGGCCCCGAACCGTTTGGCATGGCTTCGTCCCGCCGCGGTTTGTCTCTCCCTGGTTATCCTTGGCGTACTTGGCGTCCTTTGCGGTGAATGTTTTTCTCTTTGAAAGTCTCATACCGGCCTCACGCTCTGGCTGCCGAACAGCCCCGCAGGCTTCAGGAGCAGCACCAACATCAGCAGTCCAACGGAAATGGTCTGGTGGTATTCGCCGCCGACATAGTAGGTGGCGACCGCACTGAGGATGCCGAGCGCCGCGCCGCCGACCAGCGCGCCGACGTTGCTGCCCAACCCGCCCACCGCCAGGGCAATGAATCCGTTCAGGGTAAGCGTCAGTCCGAGCGCGAAATAGGCGAAGGTAAGCTGTCCGGCGGCGAAGCCCGCCAGGCCGCCCATCGCGCCGGCAATCACATAGGACATGGCGCGTATGCGTTCGGTCGGAATCCCGCGTGCGCGCGCCGCGAAGGCGTCTTCCGACATGGCGACGAACAGCTTTCCGTAGAGCGTCCGCCGATAGAACATCTCCAGCGCGACTGCCATGAGAATCGCGATGGCGACCGGCAACCAGTATTTCTGGTCGGCCAGTCCCGCCGAAAAGTCCTGCGGGAGCAGTCGCGGAAAGGGCTTGGGTTCGGTGCCCCACCACAGTCCCGCCGCCTGCTGGACCATGGTCGCCAGCGCCAGCGTGGACAACAGCCAGAGGTGCTCATCACTACGAGCCAGCACCCGGCGGATGGCGATGAAATCGGTCAGCAGGCCAAATATGGCCCCGACGACGATCGAACCCAGCAGGGCAAATGGGATGGGCCAGCCGAGCGTCGAGATGAACCAAGCCCCGAACACGCCGCCCAGCATCGAAATGTGGCCGGTAGTCACCGACAGCACTTTCGACGTGGAGAACATCACGTTGTAGACCAGCGCGGCGGAGGCGTACAAGGCGCCCGTGGCGAGGCCGGTGATGAGGGCGATCAGCATCTTGAGGGGCTAGGGGCTAGGGG
>CAYODB010000147.1:0-9661 GCA_964402495.1 uncultured Bordetella sp. | reverse complement strand
CTCCGCGTCCTCTGCGTACTCTGCGCCTAAAAGGGTACTCCGGGCTGCGCCAGGGTATCTGCGTTGAGATTGAGGCCTTAGCGCTATGCGGCCTTGGACTGGTTGATCGCCCGCCAGACTTTCTCGGGTGTGGCGGGCATTTCGATCTGCTTCACGCCGAGGTGGCGCAATGCGTCGATCACCGCGTTCATCACCGTCGGCGTGCCGCCGACTGTACCGAGTTCGCCGACGCCTTTCGCGCCGAGCGGATTGATCTTGCAGGGCGTGGTTTCGTCGGTGAAGGTGTTGAAGTTGGGCAGGTCATCCGCGCGCGGCAGGCAATAGTCGAGCAACGAACCGGTTATCAGTTGGCCGCTGTCCGGATCGTAGTGGGTGTTCTCGAGCAGCGCCTGGCCGACGGCCTGGGCGATGCCGCCATGCACCTGGCCGGCGACGATCAGCGGATTGATTACGCGACCGACGTCGTCGACCGTCGTGTAACGGACGATTTGCGTGACGCCGGTTTCCGGATCGATCTCGACTTCGCACACGTGGCAACTGTTCGGCCACGAAGGCCCGTCGACTTTCTGCACAGTGGTGATGGCGATGCGTTTTTCCGGCTGCCTGGCCGCGAGGTCGAACAGTCCGATGTCCAGGTCGGTTCCGGCCACTTTGAAGCGGCCGTCGCGGTACTCGATGTCCTGGCCCGAAGCTTCCAGCGCGTCGGCGGCAAGCTGCCGGCCCTTTTCGATGGTTTCCCTGGAAGCGGTCAGCATTGCGGAGCCGCCGATGTACAACGAGCGGCTGCCCATGCTGCCGATGCCCTGGGCGATATCGCTGTCGCCCTGGACGATGACGATCCGGTCCGGGTCGATGTCGAGCGTCTCGGAAAGGATCTGCAGGTAGCTGGTCTCGATGCCTTGGCCCATGGCCTGCATGGCCGTATAGACCAGGACCCGGCCGTCCGCTTCGATGTGCAGGTTCACGGTTTCCTCATGTACGACGCCCGTCCATTCCAGGAAAGTGGATAAGGCCCGGCCGCGCAGCCTGCCGCGCTTTTTCGACTCTTCGCGCCGCGCCGGGTAGCCCTTCCAGTCCGCGGCTTCGAGGATGCGGTCCAGCATGTGCGGGAAATTGCCGCTATCGAACTTTTCGCCCATCGGCGTCTTGTAGGGCATTTGCGAGGGCTGGATGAAATTGCGCCGGCGCAGTTCCGCCGGGTCCATTTTCATTTCCGCCGCCGCCTGGTCCATCACGCGCTCGAGCAGGTATATGGCTTCCGGCCGGCCGGCGCCCCGATAGGCACCCACCAGGTTGGTGTTGGTCATGACGGCGGTGCCGCGCAGATGCAATGCGGGAATGTGATAGACACCGGTGATCACCTTGGGTCCGACCGCGACCACGATTACCGCGCCCGGCCCCGAGGCATGCGCGCCGATGTTGCCGATGATGTTCACGCGGAAGCCGAGGATTTTTCCGTCCGCATCGAATGCCATTTCGGCTTCGTTGATCTGGTCGCGCCCATGGTTGCCGCCGAGGAATTCCTCGCTGCGGCTCGCCCGCCAGTGCACCGGGCGCTTGAGTTTGCGCGCCGCCCAGGCGCATACGACATCCTCGGCGTACAACTGGGTTTTCATGCCGAAACCCCCGCCCACGTCGCCGACCACGACTCGCACGTCCTTCATTGGGACATTCAGGCAGTTTTCGGCCAGTGTCTTCTGCAGGCCGGCGGGATTCTGGCAACTGGTGCGCAGCGTGGTGCGGCCGGTTTGTGCGTCGAACTCGCCGATGCTGCCGCGGGGTTCCATGCTCACCGGGACCAGGCGCTGGTTGTAGAGCGACAGTTTGGTGACGTGCTTTGCCTTGGCGAAGCCGGCGTCGCACAGGTCTTTCTTGCCGAATTCCGTCTGCGCGGCGATGTTGCCCGGCGCCTTGTCCCACAACAATGCAGCGCCCTTGGCGGTCGCCGCCTGGATGGTTACGACTGCGGGGAGTTCCCTGTAGTCGACCACGACCTGCTCGGCGGCATCCTCCGCCTGGATGCGGGTCTGGGCGAAAACGGCGGCAACCGGCTCGCCCACATAACGCGCGGCATCGGTTGCCAGCACATGGTGGGGCGCGCCGCACATCGCTTCGCCGTCAGCACGTTTGAGGCCTGCACCGTCCGGCAGGGGTCCGATGCCGTCCGCCAGCATGTCGGCTCCGGTCAGCACCGCCACGACGCCCGGCATGCCTTTGGCAGCGCCAGCGTCGATCGAGACAATTTTCGCGTGGGAATAGGGGGAGCGCACGAAAGCGACAAAGACTTCTTTGCCGACCGCCACGTCATCCACATATTCACCCGTGCCGAGGAGAAGGCGCAGGTCCTCCCTGCGTGTCAGCGCCTGACCGATACCAAACTTTGCCATGTTTTATCCTTTTTCTATCAAGTGCGCCCGCGACCGGGGACCGAAGCCAGGGCGCTGCGTATTTGGGCAACGTCCGGGAATTTTACGCCAGCCTTCCGCCGAATGTTCATGGCGATTCGGGTCGGTACAGGCGCCGCGCTTGTATAGAGGGTCATGGTTGTCTAGGATTCCGGTTTGGCCGGGTCCTCCGGCTGTCACCATCCAGGAAGGGAAGACCCATGCCAGTCCGGTTGTCCATGACCGTAAACGGGAAGCCTGTCAGCGCGGAAGTCGAGCCGCGCCTGCTGCTGGTGGACTTCATCCGCGACACGTTGCGCCTCACCGGCACGCACATCGGCTGCGATACCGCCCAATGCGGGGCCTGTACGATCCACATGAACGGGAATGCGGTGAAATGCTGCAACATGCTGGCGCTCCAGGCCCAGGGAGCCCAGATCGTTACCATCGAAGGTCTCGCCAAGGCCGACGGAACCATGCATCCCATGCAGGAGGCATTCCGCGAGCACCATGGCCTGCAGTGCGGCTACTGTACGCCCGGCATGGTGATGAGCGCGCTGGACCTGGTGAAGCGGCATCCCAATCCCAGCGAAGAGACGATCCGCGCGGAACTCGACGGCAACCTGTGCCGCTGCACGGGATACCAGAACATCGTCAAGGCCGTGCAGGCCGGCGCTAAAGCGTAAATCTCTACGTCATTTCAATCCAACGCAGAGACGCAGAGACGCAGAGGAGACTAAAGACAAAGAACATGAAGATGAAAGCGAGGTTGCGACCATGGCCACGATTTGCCTTTTGCCCTTTATCTAGGCTTTTCTCAGCGAACTCTGCGCTCTCTGCGCCTCTGCGTTGGGTGTAGATTAAGAAGGAACAAGAAATATGCATGCATTCAACTATCACAAGGCTTCGAGTGTTGCAGACGCTGCGGCAAAGGTGGCGGCATCCGCAGACGGGAAGCTGCTAGCCGGCGGACAGACGTTGATCGCGGCCATGAAAATGCGCCTTGCGGCGCCCGCCGATCTCGTCGACCTCGCGGGCATTGCGGAACTGCGCGGCATCAAGGTGGAGGGCGGCAACATCGCTATCGGCGCCATGACGACTCATGCCGATGTCGCCTCTTCGAAAGAGGTCCAGAAAGCGATACCCGCGCTGGCGCTGCTGGCCGGGAGCATCGGTGATCGCATGGTGCGCAACATGGGAACGCTGGGTGGGGCGGTCGCCAACAACGATCCGGCCGCGGATTATCCCGCGGCTGTGGTTGCCCTGGGAGCAACGGTGATCACCAACAAGCGCAAGCTGACAGGCGACCAGTTCTTCACCGGCATGTATGAGACCGCTCTTGAGCCTGGAGAAATCATCACCTCGATCTCCTTCCCGGTGCCGAAGCGCGCCGGCTACATGAAGTTCAAGAACCCGGCCTCGCGTTATGCGATGGTCGGCGTATTCGTTGCCGACACGGTGGGCGGGGTGCGCGTCGCGGTGACCGGCGCCGGTCCCGGCGTGTTCCGGTCTGCAGACATGGAAAAAGCGCTGGGCAAATCGTTTTCGCCCGATGCAGCCGGCGGTGTGAAAGTCTCCGCGAACGGATTGAATGCCGATATCCACGCCAGCGCCGAATATCGCGCCCATCTTGTCTCTGTCATGGCGAAGCGCGCGGTGGAGCAGGCGATCAAAGGCTGACGGGATTACACCCAATGCAACGGACGCAGATACCCTACGTGCGCAGCACCTCGGAGTACCCTTTTAGAACGCAAAGGTCGCAGAGGGAACCTGAACTAAGAACCGCAATTGCAGGGTCGTTTCTTCAGCCGCGGAAATAAGCGATAGGAGGGTTGTTAACCTCTTTTGGACAATCAAAGAGTTACGCCCTGAGAGAGCGGCGGCATGGCGTCCCAAGTCCGCCCGCGAAACTTGCGGCCATTCGCGGTCTTGGAACGTTTCTCACCATCGGCACCCCAAGTGCCCCATTGCTTGAAAAAAAACGCCACATCCGCGGCGACACATTGCCGTTTGATCGACGCTACCCATTCAGGCCGCATCGGTCTGGCTTTTCGACCCGATTCCCCGCCCACGATGACCCAGTGAATCCCGGTCAATTCGAAGTTACCCAGGTCCTCCAAGAGCGGCTCGATCGACAGAAATCGTACCGGAGCGTCAATGCCGCGTAGTACCGGTATTCTCGGCAGGCCATATTTCCTGTTCTCAACCGAAACGCCCAGCCAAACATTCGACGGAACAGTCACGCTACGGCAAAAATCGGCCATGCGCTCAGCGCGCTTGGTCAGCACTTGAAACGTATGCTGCGACGCGTTAGCCATAACATCAAAAACTTGCCGAATGTAGTCGAAGGGCACCTTCTCGTGAAATAGGTCGGACATCGAGTTCACGAAGTACACAGTGGGCTTGCTCCGTTCAAGTGGCTGGTTAATCCGCCCCGGCATCAACGTTAGCCGAAAACCGTTCTCGTAACCCGCCACACCCATCGCCTTCAGGCGTCGCGCCATCGTCTCTGCATAGCAATTCTTGCAGCCGGGCGAAATCTTGGTGCAGCCGACTGTGGGATTCCAAGTTTGCTCTGTCCATTCGATCCTGCTCCGGGTGCTCATTGCGATCCCTTTATCCGTTGAAGTCGCTCGCCGCCTTCTTCAAAGTGCAGGAATTGTGTCCTGCGAGGCTTGGTCATGTCCAGATTGCCGACCTGTCGAGCTGCGATCAAATTGCCCAGCGCCTGTTGAAGATCGCCGGGAAACCAGTCGGTCTGCTCAAGAAAATCAGCGAACTCCGTTTCCCCGAATTTCTTCGGCTGTTCGGAAAGCCGCTCAAGCCAGAAGCGCTCAACCTCGGCAATATCGACCGCCTGGTCATCAGTCTCAATCAAGTCATCTGCCGCGAAGAGTTCCTCTTGGCCAGATCTTTCAACGCGAGATGCCTGCTTGGTGGAGGCTCTGACAAGCTTTTGAACAGGTTCGAGCGCTTGTGAAATTTGCATGAACACAACCACACCGTGGTGATGGCTGGTCAGATACACGAGATGATATTTGGTTCGGTCTTTCTTTCGGTCGAGGACACGCACGTACGCGGAGCGCGCAGGCCAATGAGCTTTCTCAGGCATCAACCGCTTCATATTGCGTCGATAGATATCGAGAACTTTCTTTTCCCGCGCAACACCATGCATTTCACCTACCTTTGGAGCCTCTCCGAGAAGCTCAAGCATGTGGGTCTCAAGATCCTGCTTGGATACAAAGCGGGTAACGAAATCGTACATGAAGGTAATAAGGAACTCGGATTGCGGTCTCGCAAGCAACGGCCGTAACACCGTCACACCTACGGACTTCCAGCCCTTGGGATCGAGGAAGAAAAAAGCGAATGCGGCATCTCCACACCAATCCAGAACTTTCTGCTGCAAATTGACGAAATCTCCCGGCAATGCCTCGGCTTCGATCCCCGCCGGCGCACGTTCCCGCAAATAGCGTTCGAGTCGCGTGAACGCCACCTTGTCCTTCTCAACGTAGAGAGCCCGGATTCGGATCGTCCGACCTTGCCTCTCCAACTCCTGCCGGCACTCATCGAGTATGCCGAGCGAAATTGCGATTGACGTGCTGGCAAGGTCGTCGCTTTCGTCCAACCAAGGTCCGGCAAAACCATCTACGTAGCAAAGCTCGGATATTCCAAGTTTCTGCGCGCTCATCCCGATAATCAGGAAAAGCCGCTTCAGGTATGCCTTCAACAGCTCATGCTTGATGTACGACTGTTCCTTGCCGCGATAAGCGGTCGGAAGGAGATCGGCGTTGCGGCGTTCCGACATCGAGCCTCCGTTGATTCATTGACTACCGAACGATCGTTCGGTATGGTAGATGCATGGCAGATGATGGTCAATACCTTGAGAAACTTCAGGACTACTACGCCCGGCACCGGGTCCTGCCGTCCTACTCAGCGATCGGCACCCTGGTCGGATTGAACTCGAAGGCTTCGGTGGCCGGGATGGTTCTGCGGCTCAAAGGCGAAGGATTGCTGGAAAGCTCGCCCGATAAGCGCCTGAAACCGGGAAAACGGTTCTTCGATCGCCCGCTAGCGGAAAGTGTGCGGGCTGGGCTACCCAGCCCGGCTGGAGATTCAAGCCCCGACGGGCTTTCCATTGACGAGTACCTCGTCGCCCATCCCTCGAAGACAGTGCTAATCACTGTCAAAGGCGATTCGATGATCGATGCCGGCATCCATTCTGGAGACGTAGTCGTCGTTGAGAAGCGCTCATCCGCAAAAGTCGGCGACATCGTCATTGCGATCTTGGACAACGAGTTCACATTGAAGCGATTCAGCCGTGAGCGGGGTCGGGTGGTGCTGCGTCCGGAGAACAAGGCATATCCAGTCATACGGCCAAAGGGAGAGTTGGAGATTTTCGGGGTGGTGGTCGGACAATTCAGGACGTACCGGTAGTGGGACTGCACCATAGCGAAGACGATGGAAGGGGTGGCGCTCGTCGTCGGTGCTCGACAAGAACTCCCGTCCCGTTGAAGTCCACGACCGTATGAACGATAATTCGACCATGCAGGCACACAGCCGAGGGAATCGCATGCTCGTTTCTCGCTCCCGCAACAAGCTGATCAACACAATCCTGTACTTTGCCGAGCACACCCGCGGCCTCGGCAAGATCAAACTGTTCAAGCTGCTCTACCTGCTCGATTTCGAGCACTTCCGCCAGACTGGGCGGCCGGTCACCGGCATGGAATACCGCGCATGGAAGATGGGTCCGGTACCCGCTGAGTTGGTGCAGGTCTGGGATGACCTTGACGCCGATCTCGCAGAAGCAATCGAAATCAGGCCGGAGCGAGTGTACGACTACGTGCGCGAGAGCGTTATTCCCAAACGTCAATTTGACGACGCCCACTTCACGCCGCGCGAATTGCGTATCCTTGCCGACCTCTCTGCGCGCTACACCGATGACCTGGCGGAAAGAATGATTGATATCACCCATGCAGAGAATGGTGCTTGGGCAAGCGTGTGGCAGAACGGCGAAGGAAGCGATCAAGTGATTGAGTATCGCCGCGCTCTTTCGGAGGACGACCCGAACCGCGAGGCAATTCTCCATGCTGCCGCCGAATACGAGGCTATCGAGCGCACAAACGCCCCGCAGCGCCGGCTTGCCGCGGGCTAGGCGCGCATGCCTCGTCCGGGCGAGATTTACTGGCATGATCGTTTCTACCGGAACGAGCGGGGACAGTGGGAAGTGAAGTATCTCGTCACGCTCGCCTTCAGCCCGGGGCAAGACATCATCCATCGCACGCTAACGAGCCGCAGGAACGGCCGTCCCGAAGCGCCGCCGTGCTATCACGGCGATCCCTACCCTGGCTACTATCTAGCCGTTCCGGGTGCTCCATTGACGCAACCCACTTGGGTCGATTTGCGAACTACAGACGATTACGACTCGCGCGATTTCGGCGCCGACATGGCGAACGGCAGTCTATCCCTCATCATGAACCTCTCGCTGCCTGTGCTTTGCGAAGTGCTGACATGCACCGCCAACGCAGAAGACACGACCAATCAGCAGAATCAGGCGCTGCTCGACCAGAAGGCACGATTAGCCTGCCCTTAGATCGGCGACAACCAAGTGCGATAGCCCTATTACGGATATAGAGCTTTGTATTCTTCTTCGTTCTTCATTTTCTCGACCAAGAACTCAACCCATGCCGGCGTGTATAAGTAGTCACGATGTGCCTTGTCGTAGCTGCAGTAGCGTTGATCCGTGAATTCTGGTTTATCGGTCTTACCCGGCGGTCTAACGTTAAATTGCCGCCAGCAATTCTGCGCCGAGAAGAGTATCGAAGTTGAGAAGTAGCGCCTGACATTCTCCGAATATTTCGGCATCAAGTTCCGGGATATGTCGATGTTCGATTTTGTTGCGCAACGGGATGAAGAATTCAAGATTCTTGCGAACAGGGTTCTGAGGGGCATCGCTCCAAATCCTCTGGATGCATTCCTTTAGCTCCCAATGCTTGTAATCGCCATCTATTTTGATATATCTGCCGTTGCCGCCCTTGTGATAGGGCCGCTGTTTCCTGCAAAGAAAGATAGCGTGAAGCAAAGACGTCCACGCCATGACCATCAAAGCGATGTAGCCGGCTGACTTAAAGGCAATGGCCGGCTTGTTGTAGATCTCGACCGCCAATAACGCAGAGTCTCTGGCCTTGTCGAGATAGGGCCGAATATTCTTTCCTACGCGCTTCACAGTAACCTTCTATGCGCTTGAATGGCAGATATCGGCGCGAAAAATGGGAACGCACAGGAGTCGATGCGGACTCATCCGACACTCACCGGCACGAGCGTCATGGTGTCGTTTCCGAAGATGTCGATCACCTTTACCGCGACGGTATACCGACCGGGTTTCGGGTAGCCATGGGTTGCCGAGACGAGTTCGAGATTGCGATCTTGGCGAGTGCGGAAGCTCTGCCATTCGTTCTCGAAGATGAAGCCGCCGGTCCAGCGATCTTCGTACTCGGGGAGTTCACCTTGCGCAGGCTCGATACCCGGCAGATGACTCTCCACGCCCAGGCTGCGGGCGACCTTAATGATTTCCTTGCGGCTCATGTAGTCGAAGTCCACTGCCCAGTAGTCCACCCAGTCGGTCCAGTGACCGGTCAGTTTGTCGCGGGTGACCACGCCCTGTTTGTCCTTGGCGATCTTGTAGAGTTGCCCGGATTCGCACACCACCTGACTCTTGCCTTCCTTCAGGTTGGCAATCGCGGCTTCCATCGCGCCTTGCGTGTAGTACACGGAAAAATCCGTCAGTTCGATGGCGATGGTGTATTTGTCTTTCTTGTCGTAACGCGGCGTAGCCTCGACAAAACTGATGTCGTGGAACACCACTTGCCCCTTATCCACGGCGCGCTTGTCGAAGACTTCCGCCGGGATGTATTTGGGTGCGAGGTCGATGCCCTTGCCCTTGGCCTCATCGAGCGCGGCGGGGAACAGGCCCATCTCGAACTCGAAAGCGAGTACGTCCGCGCGCGACGCGCCGCGTTTGCGGCATTCGGTGATGACCTCTTCCACGAACAGCCGACCCACGGGCAGGTTGATCGGGCCGACGACGACCAGCCGTCCGGCGTTCTTGCCGTGGAAGAAGCTCTCGCCTTCCAGCGGCTGGGCCTTGTAGGCGCGCAGGATGAGATCGCGGAACTCGCGCTCTTTTTGCGCCAGCGCCTGTTCTTTCTGCACGCCGGTCAGCCGACCACCGACATTGAGGTAAGCCTGGCGCTCGTAGCGACCGAGGTTCAGCACTTCGA
>CAYODB010000146.1:0-9796 GCA_964402495.1 uncultured Bordetella sp. | reverse complement strand
CCTACATCCCGGAAGTCCTGGTGCGCATGCGCACCAGGACTTCCGGGATGTAGGCCGATGATATACGGCGCTCTATGAACAGGCGCACCATAAGATCGAAATCGGCGTGATAGCGATAGCTCGTATCGAATCCACCCAGTTCCCTCAGCAGTCCGGTCCGCACGAACAAAGTCGGGTGCGCGGGGTGCCAACCGGCCTCGAACGCTCCAGGGCGATGGGGTTCTGACTTCCAGTAGCGTATCACTTTGCTGGTATCCGCCGCACTGACGTAAAGCAGGTCGCCGTGGACTGCGTCCACCGGGCCGGATTCCAGGGCCTTCGCGACCTTGGCAAGCACGTCGGGATTCGCGTAGACGTCGTCGGAGTTGAGGAAGCCGACATAGTCCCCAGTCGCGGCGGCAATGCCCTTGTTCATGGCATCGTAAAGTCCCTGGTCGGGCCCCGATGTGAAGTGAGCGATTCCGATTCCCACCTTGAATTTCTCCACGATTCCGACGGTTCCATCGGTAGAACCGCCATCGATCACAATGTGTTCGAGCTCAGCATTTTTCTGACCTGCCACGGAGCGAAGCGTATGCGCGATGGTCGCTGCGCTGTTGAACGACACGGTCACAACCGAAATTCTTTGCAGGCTCACGAGCAGCGACTTTTGTCTGGACGCTGCGCATCGGGCAAGAACGCATAGCCTTCCCCTTGCCATATTTTTCTTTTCCATCGCAATAACCTGCCCATCAGACCATTGCCGAGCGGCAGAAAAGGTATTGGTATGTTTTGCCTGCGAAGAGAATCCAGGCTAGCCTGAAAACTACGACAATACGATTCATAGAAGCCGGCTGCGGCATCGCCCAAGTCATATCCCGAATAGAGCAGCACCCTGGAGGGCGCAACCAGGCGCAGACCGTGGAAGTGGTAAAAAACCGGTAGCGCCTTGCGGCCTTCGGCGATTGTCTGATAATAACGAACGTTCCACGGCGCTAGGGTTCGATTCTTTTGTTGGAGTACGTGCACCTCGTGCTCGAACAGGACCGGCCATTTGTCCAGATACTTTTGATCCCCATACTTGCCACCTTCTACCCTCGCATAACACCATTCTAGGCAGCGATCCTGCCACCACTGCATAACCTTTAGAGCGCCGCCTGAACGAAGAAAA
Organism: uncultured Bordetella sp.; assembly: GCA_964402495.1. Taxonomy (GTDB): domain Bacteria; phylum Pseudomonadota; class Gammaproteobacteria; order Burkholderiales; family JACQAP01; genus JACQAP01. Next base: position 8,646 of record CAYODB010000146.1, on the reverse strand, counting down.
GTGATGAACTGAACACAGAACCGACCGCTGCGGCGCGCCTTGTTGGCGTAGTGCGGATCGTAGGCATGTTCGGTTACGAGAACCGCTTTGCCGGATCGTTCGAACTCTTCGAAAAATGGGCCGGGCGAGGCAAAGAAGAACAGATCGGCATCGAGATACGTGACCCGCTTCACTGCAGAATCCCGTTCGAACACGAACTGGGGGGCGAACGGCGTCAGCGTCCAGCAGTACTCACTACGGGAGCGCAGTGGCTTCACCGCGAGCAGGCGGACATCCTCCACCTCACGCAACGGAATCAGGCTCACATCTGGCAGTTGCAATTGCGCCAAGTGCTGCTCCACCAGATCGTCCATGCAAAGGATCCAGAGCCGGAAAGGCCGTCCATGCTCGGTCAGCGAACGGTGTAGAGCCAGCCCCATCGGCAGGAAGTTGTTGTCGAAAAGGGTAACGAAATGCTCGACCGACCGGTTTTCGCTATCTGAAGGCATTGATCGTTTCGATCACGTGGTTGACATCTCCGGCGCTCATTTGCGGATGGCATGGTAGCGAAAGGCATTCAGCGGCATGGCGTTCCGCGGTCGCAAGCCCTTGCGCGTCGCAGCGCAAATCCCTGCAAGGAGGCTGAAGATGAACAGGAACAGGATAGTGAACCAGTGCCTCGACGCCATTTCCCGCCAAATGTGATGCCAGCCGGTCACGCTCTCCGCACAGGACTACGAACAGATGAAACACATGGCTCTTCGGCTGCCTTGGCGCAGCCATCATTCGCACGGCCGCATTCTCGATACCTGAACGATAATCTGCTGCTATTTTCCGGCGGCGTTCGGTGAATTTATCCAACCATTCCAGCCGTGCCAACAATAGTGCGGCCTGCAGTTCGTCCAAACGGCTGTTCAGTCCGGTTTCGGGATGGTGATAGCGCTCGCTCTGGCCATAGTTGCGCAAGACCGCCGCTTGCGTTGCCAGCTTCATGTCGTCGGTGACCAGTGCCCCGCCATCACCCAATGCACCGAGATTCTTAGTCGGATAAAAACTGTAAGCGCCGAACTTTCCAAATGTACCGGCCTTTCGTTCACTCCACTCGGCGAGGTGGGATTGGGCGCAATCCTCGATCAACGCGATGCCGCGTCGCTGGCACACGGCTTCCCATTCCTCCATATTCCTGATCTGGCCGTACAAATGCACCAGCAGTACGGCCTTGGTGCGTGGCCCAATGCATCGTTCGACGCTCGCGATATCCAGAATTGCGGTGGCCGCATCGACGTCCGCCAGGACGGGCGTCGCTCCCGCACGCAGGATTGCCAGCACCGTCGCAAAAGCCGTCATCGGGGTAGTGATCACCTCGTCGTTCGAACCGATCCCCAATGCCCGCAATCCGATCTCGATTGCATCCATGCCATTGCCGACTCCGACGCAATGGGCGAGACCGCAGCGACCGGCCCAGGCGGTTTCGAACGCTTTCACTTCATTGCCCAATACGTACCAGCCCGAACGCAATACGCGTTCCGCCGCGGCAAGTTCCGCCGTGAGCAACGCCTGCGGCTCGGCGCGAAAGTCGTTCATGCGAATCATCATTCTTCCCAGTAGTGCCGTTTATGCTTTTCGTAATAGCGTAGGCTCTTTTCCAGACCCTCCCGCAATGCCACCCTGGGTTGCCATCCCAGTACAGATTCAATCTTGCCGTATTCCCCATAGTAGTCGCCGATATCTATAGCCTTTCTTTCCGCCGGAAACGGCACGATGTCGAACCGCGCTCCTTCGCGCAACTCAACCAACATCTGCGCCACGTCCTTGAGGCTCACCACCTCCCGGCTTCCGAGGTTAAAGATCTGGCCATTCGCGTTCTGGCTGAGCGCAGCAAGCAAAATCGCCTCGACCGCATCGTCAACATAATTGAAGTCGCGCAACTGCTTGCCATCTCCGAAGACAAGGATCGGTTTTCCCTCGATTGCGTTCCTGATCCAGATGCCGAGAAACGTCTGCCGCGCATCCTTGACGCGCATTCCAGGGCCATAGGTGTTGGTAAGGCGCAGGGCGCATGCGCGAATTCCGTACACGTTGTTGTACAACAGGTGATACCCCTCACCAGCCACCTTGTTGATCCCGTTGACGTCCACGGGACGTATCGGATGGTCTTCGTCGACGGGGAGATAGTCGGGCCTGCCGTAAATCTGGCGGGTACTGGCAAAGACGACCTTCACTCGGGGATTGTGTTCCCGGCAAGCCTCCAGAATGGATAACTGCGCCGCGGCATTGATTTCCAGATCGGTGTGGGGATCAGTCATCGAATCCAGATGGCTCGTTTGCCCGGCGAGGTTAAAGATGTAGTCCTTGCTTTTCAGCAACCCGGACATGCTTGAACGATCGCGCACATCGGCGATGACGACGTCGACCTGTTCGCGCACATCCTCTATGTTGAATGGATTGCCGCCGTACAGGGGGTTGAGATTATCCACCAGCGTCACCTCTGCGCCGAGCGCAAGCAAGCGGCGGGCAAGGCTCGACCCGATGAAGCCGAGTCCACCCGTAATGAGGACGTGCCTGCTTTTGAATCCCCTTAGATCGATCATTCGCCTGCTTTTCGCGCAAGTACCAGTTGATCAAGGTACAGATCTGGATTTTCCGGCAGCAGCCGGTGCAACAGCGCACCGAGAATATTGGCAGGCGCCATGAAGAGCACGCATATGAGCAGGTTCAGAACGGGGCCTCGAGTCCAGAGAATCTTGTACAAGTAGGCATTGATCAACTGAAAAATCGTCCGCACATCGGCATTGATCTTGCACTGTTCGATTATTTCGAATCCGTTACGTTCCAGCAAACTCTTCAGGCCGAAAGTGGAGTAACGCGCATAATCCCACGGTTGCTCATGCTCATCCCACACGAATGGCACGGTAAGCAGGAGTTGTCCGCCGGGACACAAAACTCTCCTGATCTCCGCGAGGAACCGATCCGGAGCAAAAACGTGCTCGAGGACCTGGTTGCATATGACTCCGTCGAATCTTCCCGGGGAAAAGGGAAAGGACTCTCCGTCATAATAGTAATCGGCGTTCTTCTGTAATCGGTTCTCCGGCGTATCGATTTCCAATCCGATGTATTCGTCCGCCTGAAAAAGCGCCTGATAGGGTTTTCGGCCGCATCCTACGTCAAGCAGGCTGCCTTTCATGCGCAGGCCGGCCTTACGGATGGCGCAGTACAAGCCTCGTCTCGCATGATAAAAGGGGTTCACAAGCAAGCCAACGATCCCGGGATCGAACTGCTGGGTTCGTACATACGCTCGCAACGCCCGCATCATGATCTGCGCAGGATCATGCCGCCGAATGAGAACGGCACGCCGCTTGCGATGGCATTGCCGTCAGCTCCTTCGAATTCTGCAATCAATTCGTATCGGTCCCTGAATCTGTCTGCAAAGGATTCCCGGCCGAACATGTGGCACGGATAACTTGCGGGGTAAATCGATGGCGGCACATGCTGGATGGTAATGAGGTCGGCACTACGGTCGGTGAAAGGCGTGCGATCGATTACAAAATAGGGGATTCCGGCTGTCATTAGTTCCTCCATGACTTTATAGGGCTCTGGCACGTATTGCAGCACGCTCGACAAAAGGGCGACATTGGGACCGGTTTCACGAACGCACTCTGCAATGCCGTCAAAGAATTGCAGTTGTTCCGATTGGAACAGGCTTTTGCCGCACTCGACGAAATGCGCCTGCTCGACGACACCCCAATTCAAGCTGGGCAGTTCGGACAGAAAATTCATGCATTGAAAATAACTGCTACCGAGCGACCCGCCATAATCCAGAACGCATAGACGCCCGTCATTCTCCGAGGCCGCCCGGAGAAGGCCCGCAAGAAGCGGAAAGGAGAATTGGATCTCATTGAAGATGACCGAATCTCGCTCGTACTTTGCTTCACCGTCTCTCACCTTGAGCGTGGCGTCTCTCACGCGCTCCAGTATCAGGGCGGCGTCGTAACCCGAAGTCTGCGCACGCGCAGCTTCCCAGGAAGGATAGGTGCCGGAAAAGTAGATCGTGCTTCGCAGCAGCGGTTTGATCCGTTGCAGAATTATTGGCGGCACCCATTGCTTAGCCATCGATCTCATGGTCATCGACGTGTCCCCGCTGAACAACTGCCCGTAACGTGAGTGGGCATGGTTACCGCCCCCCCTGCATCGGTCGTCTGCGATTGTCCATGGCTCCGGCCACCTTCCGAAAGACCTTCGCCAGCAGAGACGGGCGCGAGGACCTGAGAAAGCGTGCAAACAGCTCTCTTGCCTCCGCATGCTCCTGAACTGAAATCGCCCCTATCCCGATGGGATCGTCGGAAAGCATTCCCGAATAATCCTCGGTCGTGGAGCAATGTGTGCCACTGCCGTCGTTGCCTATGTTCAGAACCAGACTCCGGCCGGGGTAGAGCGTGAGCTTGTCCTCCAGGAATGCGCTGGCATTCCAGCGGATGGCCCACGAATCGTTCCTGCCCGCGATCTGGTCGCTGAGCATCCTGGTGTACGGGTATGCGCCGTCAAAATCGAAACGATTTGTCAGTCGACGAGTCGTAAGCTGCTCCAGCAGGATGCGTCCATTGTCTTCGAACAGGTTCCAGCCCCGCTTCCAGGTTGCCCACCCCCAACAATCGGCACCGCGCAGGAAAAACGTGTCCGGCAAGGCACTCCTTACTGGATACGAGTACCCGTGAATGCTTATGACGCGCTCGTCCTTCTCATAGAATTCGAGTCCATCGTTCATGAATTCGAGGAAATGAGGCGACGTCAGGAGATCGTCTTCGACCACGATCACCCTTCCACGCGCATTGCACAATCGCGTAACACCGTCGACGATGGAACGAGCGAGCCCCAGATTCTGCTCGCGCTCGACGATCTCGACAGTACGGAAACCGTCGATGCGGCGGATGTAGTCCCTGACGAGGGCCACGCCCTCCTCTGCCGCCGGATTCCTCGCGGCATCTGAAAACACATAGAGATCGGAACTTGCGGCGCCGGTATTTCGCAGCAAAGCTTCCACCGTCCGTTTGACGTGATCGGGACGGTTGTAGGCGAAAAGCGCAATCGGGGCTTGATTCACGACATTCCCGCGTTGTCGCGGTAGAAGAACGTATTGACGGTTTTTGCGTAAAGGCTGTATCCGTGACCGATCAGGAACCTGTGCATCGGCTCGCCTTCGACCGCGGAGATGCTTGACTGCAGGCATTCCACCAGCAGATAGGCCGGCCTGAACTTCGTCCAGTCGTTGGATTGCACCACCTTGAGGTCGAACCCTTCCACGTCGACCGACATGAAATCGAGATTCCAGCCCGAAGGCAGATGATTGGCAAGAAGATTCTCGAGTCTTTCGACTCGCACCTCGATGCGATCGACAATCCGGTACTTCGTCGCAGCCTCGCGCTCAGCGGCAAGGTCGGCGTCGAAAGTATTCAGGGCCGGCTCGTCGAAGACGATATAAGTTAACATCCCTGCCACGTCGGAGACGCCGATCTGGAGGTTGATGTCACGCTTGCGTTCCTCGCGGAACAACCGGATGCTATCGGGATTCGGCTCGATGTTGATCCCGCGCCATCCGAGCTGATAGAACAGGCAGGTGTTGGAGAATCTGCTCGGATGATGGGCGCCGATATCCACATAATGGCCATCGGTCTTCCCCTCGAACAGGCGCCGGAGAATGATGTCCTCGCCCTCTTGCGAAAAATGCCTCGAGGCATCGGCATGCAACAACCTGTCCAGGCGATCCAGCCCTCCGGGCGGGACACAGCGAACCGCCTGTCGAGCCATGCCGCGCAATATCCGCCGGACGTTCATGAAGATCGGCGCTGCTCGCGGGCGGCTCGTTCCATTGTCGATCTACGCACTGTCATGCTGGCCTCATGAAATCTCGCGCATTGCCACGGAATCCCCCGACAGCTTCCCTATGTCGATAACGACGTCGACCAGGTCCGCTATCAGTTCGTCGTGGGTGGCGAACACCACGATCTTTCCGCGGTACGCCGCAAGGATGTTCTCCAGTACCTGGTCGCGTGTCGCGCGGTCCAGCGCGCTCGTGCTCTCGTCGAGCAGCAGCACGTCCGCATCGCGCAGCAGCGCGCGCGCCAGCCCGATCCGCTGCTTCTGGCCGCCCGAAAGGTTGCTACCCTGGTAGTTCAGGATTGTCGCCACGCCGTCTGGCAGGGAATCAACCATATCCTCGAGGCAGGCCGCTTGCACGGCCCGAAAAATCTCTTCGTCAGATGCGGAAGAGCCAAAGAGGATGTTATTACGAATGCTGTCATTGAATATCGTCGGTTGCTGGCCGAGGAGCAGTACCTTCCCGCGCAACCGGCCTAGGGTCATCTCGTCTACTGATTTTCCATTGATCAGGATCCTGCCGGCGTCTGGCGCCACGAATCCGAGCATCAGATCGAACAAAGTAGATTTCCCGCTACCCGAAGGCCCTACCAGAGCATAGCTTGTGCCTTTTTCCAGATGAACATTCACGCGTTGGAGGATCGGTTGGCCGGGAACATGAGAAAAGGTCACGTTGTTCATGACTATTTCGGTGACGGCCCTCTCTAATTTCATCTGATCACCGGTAGCATCTGTCCCTTGCCCCGCATCCACCAGAACCTGGGTCACGTCCTGTGCAGCGCGAAGATCCGCGACAATCCGCATTGCGATAGTCACTACCTGGCCCACAACGGGGAACAAACGCATCAGTAACAGCGCGACCGTAACTAGCATCGCCGAACTCGAGGCCGAAATCTCAACCGGACGCCAGAAAAGGAGGGCCGTCAGCGCGATGACCAGCAAGAGCAGCGCCGGCGAGGCTCTAGACAACACCCTGATAAAGTCGACCTCAAAAAGGGTTTGGACATAGCGAAACATTCGATCGCGATAGCCCGTTACCAGATACGATTCAGCGGAAAAAGCACGTACGCTGCGCAGCCCATTCAACGCGTCGAGGAACAGTGATCCTGCCGATCTCGATTGTTCCGTCTGGCGCCGCCCAAGCTCGTCCGATTTGCGAAATGCGCCAACCAGGAATGCGGCGCTTATCAGGAAGAAAACCACAATCGCGAGAGCAGTCAAAGAAGAGAACAGGACTATCGCAGCAAAGTAAAGACCGACCAGGATTCCAACACTGGCGAACTGGATAGTCGAAATGACGATCATGCTGGCACGGAAGGATTCGTCACCCGCAAGGCCGATGAAGTAACCAATGGTTCTTCTTTCTATGTCCTGTAGCGTTCGACGTCTAACTATCGCTTCGAACGCTTGCGAAGCCAACTGCGCAAGGACCTTTCTGCCGTAGTACTGCGTCAATCCTTCGCTGATGGTGAGAGTTGTGATGCGGGCGATTAGCAAACCAAGAAATACGACCGACAGATTCAGGAATGTCGGGGCTATGCCAATCAAACTGAGCACTTCAAGGAAGGTCCCTGTGGCCTGTAAGGACTGGCCAATGGCTAAAGCCGACAATGGAAGCAGCGCAGCTATCGCCGCAAGCTCAATGCCAACCGAGAGAATACTGAGCGTTAAGGCAAGGTAAAGCGCAGGGTTGTTGGCAAAAGCAAACTGGACGATGCGCCGGAGATAGCCCAGCGAGGCTCTTAATCCGCCCATGCTTTTTTGATACTTATTGGCCATTTCCGATTGGTTCCTTCGACGGTGAAGTCGAACTTCCAGGTGGCGCCTTCGGCGACCGGAAACTCTATCCCCTGGAACTCAGGACCGAGTTTACGCACCTGCTCACCAAACCGGACACTGCAGGTTTCTCCGTCTAGGGCCCGGGCGATCAAACCGATATTTCCACCAGGGGTCGAACTCAGGGCAACCGAAAACTGCCGATAACAAGCGAGGCCCGGGCCATAACGGTTGGCGTGGCGCTCCGTTTGGGAAACGCGAAACCCCGAATAGAAATAGGGGAGATCAGCCTCGGCATTCCAGTCAATAATTCGTGGCGGTACAAATTTCAGTCGATTCTTGATGATCCTTGCCGGTATACCCGCAGCAACGGAGTACGGGGGCAAATCTTCCGTTACCACGGCGTTCGCGCCCACAACACAGCCCTTGCCCACCGTTACGCCCGGCGATACCACGGAGTTCACTCCGAGCCAACAGTCGTCCTCGATACGAACTCGACGGCTATGAGCAGCAGCGGCGTCGGTCGTCGACAGGGCATGCTTATCCTGGTCCTTGATCAGCCAGTGCGGGTACAGATCATAGTGGTGTCGCCCGGAGGTTATGAGTACGTTCAACGAGAAAGCGCAGTAACGCCCCACCGAAACGTCGCCGATCAGCAAGCAGCGATCCTGGATCGAGGTGAAATCGCCGATCTCGATTTGCGCTTGGGGCCCTAGCTCCACGTTTCGGCCGACATATACACCGTCGCCGAAAAGCAGCGAGGTCGACAGTGGGACTATCATTATCGAGTCATGGCCCACCGAGCAGCCGTCGCCGTAGTTGAACTGTCCAACTATCTGGTGACGCACGCTGGAGTCAAGGCGGAGCCCCGGAAACCTGATCCTGTTCCCGACCCAGCCAAGGAATATCGATTTGCGTAGTACTGCGTTCACGGTACGAAAAGGCATCCTGGATCGTCCGTCTGTCTAGCAGCCTGTCGGACTTAGCTGGCTGAAATGATCGGAGTAAGCGGAACGATAC
>CAYODB010000145.1:0-9834 GCA_964402495.1 uncultured Bordetella sp. | reverse complement strand
ATCACGATCGGACCGGCGCCGATAATCAGGATGCTCTTGATGTCTGTGCGCTTTGGCATGATTTGGCAGGCTGCGGCGGGATCAGCGGTGCGGCCTGTTCTGTTCGATCAACTGGATAAAGCGGTCGAACAGGTAGTCCACGTCATGCGGGCCGGGACTGGCCTCCGGATGACCCTGGAAACAGAAGGCCGGCGTATCGGTGCGGGCGAATCCCTGCAGGCTGCCGTCGAACAGCGAGACATGCGTGACCTTCACGTTGGCGGGCAGCGTGGACGCGTCCACCGCGAAGCCGTGGTTCTGGCTGGTGATCATCACGCGGCCGCTGTCGAGATCCTGCACCGGGTGGTTGGCGCCGTGGTGGCCGAACTTCATCTTCATGGTGCGCCCGCCGCTGGCCAGTCCCAGCAGTTGATGGCCCAGGCAGATGCCGAAGGTGGGCACGCGCGCGACGAGGAATTTTCTGATCGCCTTGATGGCGTAGTCGCAGGGCTCCGGATCGCCGGGGCCGTTGGAAAGGAAGATGCCATCGGGCTTGAGCGCCAGCGCCTGTTCCGCCGGAGTCTGCGCCGGCAGTACGGTCAGCCTGCAGCCGCGGCTCGCCAGTTTGCGCAGGATGTTGCGCTTGACACCGTAGTCGTAGGCCACGACGTGATACTTCGGCGAAGTTTGCGTGCGGAAGCCCTGGCCAAGGGCCCACTCGGTCTGGTTCCATTCGTAGGCCTTGTCGCAGCTCACGACTTTTGCCAGATCCATGCCCGCAAGTCCGGGGAAGGCGCGCGCCTGCTCCAGCGCAAAAACCTCGTCGGCGCTGCCGCCCATCAGGCAGCCGCCCTGGGCACCCTTCTCGCGCAGGATCCGGGTGAGCTTGCGGGTGTCGATGCCGCCAATGCCGGGAATACCATGGGCCTGCAGGTACTCCGGGAGGTCCATGGTGCTGCGAAAGTTGCTGGCGCGGATCGACAGGTCGCGGATGACAAGACCGGCCGCGAACACCTTCGCGGATTCCTCATCCTCCGGATTGACGCCCACGTTGCCGATGTGGGGATAGGTCAGGGTGACGATCTGTCTGCAGTAGGACGGATCGGTCAGGATTTCCTGATACCCCGTCATTGCGGTGTTGAACACCACTTCGCCGGAGGTATGGGCGTCGGCGCCGATGGAGTACCCGCGGAATACCGTGCCGTCGGCGAGCACGAGTATGGCGGGCTGACGGTCGAGCGCAGGCAAGATGACTCCCGAAAAATGCGGTTTCGAGGACTACACATGGAAAGCGGGAGAGGCACTTGCCTCTCCCGCTTTCATGGCCGGCCATTATAGAGGAACGCCCCGGTCCGGGCAATGTGAGTCTTGCCCTACTTGAGTCCCAGCACGTCCTGCATGTCGAACAGCCCCGATTTCCTGCCCGCCAAAAATCTGGCTGCGCGCAGGGCGCCCAGCGCGAATGTGGCGCGACTGGCGGCCTTGTGCGTGATTTCCACCCGTTCGCCTGTCCCGGCAAACAGCGCGGTATGGTCGCCGACGATGTCGCCGCCGCGCACGGTGGCAAAACCGATGGTCGACGCCTTGCGCTCCCCGGTCACGCCTTCGCGGCCGTAAACGGCATCTTTCGCAAGGTCGCGGCCGAGGGCTGCCGCAATCACTTCCCCCATGCGCAGCGCGGTCCCGGACGGCGCGTCAACCTTGTGGCGGTGATGCGCTTCGATGATTTCGATGTCGTAGCCTTCGTTGAGCACTTTCGCTGCAAGTTCGGCCAGCTTGAAGGTCAGGTTCACGCCGACGCTCATGTTGGGCGCCATGACGATCGCGATGGTTTTCGCCGCATCGGCAATGCGCGCCTTTTGTTCCGCATTGAAGCCAGTGGTACCGATGACCATGCGGATTCCTTGCCTGCGGCACTGTTCCAGGTGCGCAAGCGTGCCTTCGGGCCGGGTGAAGTCGACCAGGACATCACTGCCCGTCAGCGCCCGCTCAAGGTCGGCTGAAATCAGGACGCCGCAGGGCGCACCGATCTGCTCGCCGGCATCCTTGCCCAGCGCCGGATTGCCTGGCACTTCCAATGCGGCTTTCAGCCGGAAATCGCCCGACTGGGCAACGGCTTCGATCAACGCACGTCCCATGCGTCCGGAACTACCGGCAATTGCGATCTGCTGAGTGGTCATTAGTCTGCCTTGTCAGGCTTGGCGGGGCAGCCTGTCAGGGCTTGCGGGTATCCGCCGGCGCCTGGGTAAGTTTTTCCCTGGTGGCGACGTCGCCCTCGATGCGCTTCAACTTGTCGCCATCGAACACCACGGTGATTCTGCGCTTGCTGCGTACGTCGCCGGCCCTGCCGGTCATGAAAACATAGTCCCAGCGATTCGGATGGAAGGCGTCGGCCACCAGCGGCGTACCAAGAATGAATCGCACTTGCGAGCGCGTCATCTCCAGCTTGAGCTTCGCGACCATTTCCTGGTCCACGTAGTTGCCCTGCTGGATGTCGATCTTGTGCGGCGCCAGCATGCAGCCGGCAAGCAGCAACGGGAGGAGCAGCAGATAGCGCATTGAGGTCGCGGTTTTCAAATGTAGTGTAAAGCCGTATGATAAATTGTCTTGGCCCCCCTTGTCAGTTTCGCCTGTCAGTTTCGCCAGAGTCCAATCAAACCATGAGTTCATCCAGCGACCTCAAGAACATCGGATTAAAGGCAACGATTCCGCGCCTTAAAATCCTCAATCTGTTCGAGAACAGCGATGTGCGCCATCTGACCGCTGAAGACGTTTACAAGATGCTGCTCAGCGAGGGCATGGAGATCGGACTGGCAACCATCTATCGCGTGCTGACGCAGTTCGAGCAGGCCGGCATGCTCATTCGCCACCATTTCGAGTCCGGCAAGGCGGTGTTCGAACTGAACCAGGGCGGCCACCACGACCATCTGGTCTGCATCCAGTGCGGCCTGGTGGAGGAATTCTTCGACGCCGAGATCGAACGGCGCCAGGCCAAGATCGCGAAGGACCGCGGCTTCAACATTCATGAACATTCGCTGCAGTTGTACGCCGACTGCGTGAAGGTCAACTGCCCCAACAAAGCGAAGCGTGAGGGGTGAGGGGTGAGGGGAAGAACGAGAAGCCTCGTCTTGGTTCCCTCTCCTCATTCCTGACCCCTTAGCGTTTCACTCCCAGCATTTCCGCCGCGTGCTTGCGCGTGGTTTCGGTAATTTTCACTCCGCCCAGCATGCGCGCGATCTCTTCCACGCGCGCGGCGCGATCCAATACCGCAACCTGGCTGGCCACCTTGCCGTTCGCCGCCGCCTTGGCAACCTGCCACTGCTGGTCTCCTGCCGCGGCAACCTGCGGCAGATGGGTAACGCACATCACCTGATGCCGCCTGCCAAGGTCCCTGAGCATGCGGCCGACGATTTCCGCGACACGGCCACCGATGCCGGCGTCGACTTCATCGAATATCAGCGTGGGTACGGCCGCCACCTGACTGGTGACCGTCTGAATGGCAAGGCTGATGCGTGACAACTCGCCGCCGGAAGCCACTTTCGCCATCGGTCTAGGCGTCGAACCGGTGTGGCCGGCAACCAGGAATTCAACCTGCTCCAGGCCGTGCGCACTGCCTTCGGCAAGCGGATGCAGCGCGATCTCGAACGCCCCTCCGCCCATCGCCAGTTCCTGCATCGATGCGGTGACTTTCTTCGCCAGATCACCCGCTGCTTTCTTGCGTGTCGCGGACAGTTTCCTGCCGCGTTCGCGGTAGCCGGCCTCGGCCCTGGTTTCCCCCTCAAGCAGGGCCGCGGGATCGAAGCCGGTTTCCAGTTCCGCGAGCCGCGTTTTCATTTTCGCCAGGCGCTCCGGAATGTCCGCGATCTGGACCTTGAACTTGCGCGCCGCAGCGTGCACGGCGTCGAGTCGGGCTTCGACATCACGCAGGCGTCCGGGATCGAGTTCCAGCCGTTGCTGATAGTGGCGCAGGCTGTAGACCGCTTCCTGGAGTTGGATCTGCGCCGGCTCGAGCACTTCCATGACTTCCTTGAGCAGCGGATCGCAGTCGGTGAGATTGCCCAGCTTGCTGCTCGCGGAAGCCACCGCGGAAAGCGCGGAAGCCTCTCCCTCGGACAGCGTTTCCAGTCCGTACTCGACCGCCTCTATCAGGCTGGCGGCATGCGCCAGGCGCTTGTGTTCGGTCTGCAGGTCTTCCCATTCGTCGGCGCGGAATCCGAGGGCATCAAATTCCTGCACCTGCCATTCCAGCTGCTCGCGTTCCGCCGCCAGCGCCTGAGTGTCTGTTTCGAGCGCCAGCCGGCGTTGCCGGATGTCCTGCCAGTCGCGAAAGCCCGATGCCACTTCCCTGGCAAGCGCGCCGCTGCCTGCGTAGCCGTCGAGCAGATCGCGCTGCGCGGACGCGCGCATCAGCGACTGGTGCGCATGCTGGCCGTGGATATCCACCAGGAACTCGCCGATCTCCTTCAGTTGCTGCACCGTCGCCGGCCGGCCGTTCACGTAGGCGCGCGAGCGGCCCGAGGCTTCCACCACGCGGCGGAGCAGGCAGCCTTCGTCGTCGCCGGACAGATCGTTGTACTGCAGATAGGCGACGGCCGCGGCGGAATCACCGATGTCGAACTCGGCGCTGACTTCGGCCTTTTCGCGGCCTTCGCGGACCAGGCCGGTCTCCGCCCGTTCGCCCAGCACTGTGGCGAGCGCATCGATCAGGATGGATTTTCCGGCGCCGGTTTCTCCGGTGAGCACGGTGAAGCCTTCGGCAAACTCCAGGTCGAGTCTGTCGACAATAACGAAATCGCGGATGCTCAGGCTGCGCAGCATGAAAGGACGGGCGACCGGGAAACTACAGGGCTTCGCTCCAATGGAGCTTTTCTCGCAACATGTGGTAGTAGTTGTAGCCAGTGGGATGCAGCAAGCGGATCGCGTGCGGGCATCGCCTCACGATCACCTTGTCGCGTTCCTTCAGCTCGTGGTGCGAATGGCTGTCGAAATGGGCGCGCGCATCGGCGGCCTTGTAAATCAGGATTTCGATTACCGATTCGCCGTTTACCACGATCGGCCGGTTCGACAGGGTATGCGGACACACCGGCACCAGCCCGATGACGTTGAGGCCCGGATGCAGGATCGGTCCGCCGGAAGACAGGGCGTAGGCGGTCGATCCGGTGGGCGAAGCGATGATCAAACCATCGGACCGGAGGTTGTAAACGAAGCGGCCGTCGATATGCACTTCGATCTCGATCAGGCTGCCCTCGGCGCCCTTGTTGACCGATACGTCATTGAACGCGACGACATCGAGGATTTTTTCTTCTCCGCTCACGACTTCCGCCTGCAGCAACATGCGGGATTCAGTGACGAAATGACCGTCGAGGATGGAGCCGATGGCCTCGAGCATCGCACCCATCGACAGATCCGTCAGGAATCCGAGTCGCCCCTGGTTGATGCCGACCAGCGCCACATCAAAGGGCGCAAAGGTGCGCGCGATGTTGAGCATGGTGCCGTCGCCGCCGATGACGATGGCAAGGTCGGCTGCGCGGCCGGCTTCTTCCAGTGGCAAGACGGCATGCCCGCTCTTGCCGACGTGGGCGGCGGTGAGAGGATCCAGCAGTACCCTGATGTCGCGCCGGCGCAGGAAATCGGCAAGCTTCAGCAACGGCGGAGCGATTTCCGGGCTCTTGTATTTGCCGATTAGCGCGACGGTATTGAAGGCGTTGGACATGGCTTGAATTAAAACACATTTCCCCCGCTGCCGCCGTCCGTCGAGGATCCCTGGCACGGCGGCTGTCGGCAGGGTGCAAAGGTTTGTAGAATGGATGCATGTCAGCCAACGAACCCGTGATCAACGAGCGCGCCCAGATCCTGCTGAAGATGCTGGTCGAGCGGTACATTGCCGATGGGCAGCCGGTCGGATCGCGCGCGCTCGCGCGTTTCTCCGGGCTCGACCTGAGTCCCGCAAGCATCCGCAACATCATGGCGGACCTGGAAGAATCCGGTCTCATCGCCAGCCCGCATACGTCCGCAGGACGGATTCCGACGCCACGCGGCTATCGTTTCTTCGTCGACACGCTGCTGAAGGTCCGCCCCCTCGACCAGATAGAGATCAGTCAGTTGGAGGACCAGTTGCAACCGAACAATTCCCAGCAACTGGTGACTCAGGCTTCGCACCTGCTTTCAGACCTCACCCGCTTTGCGGGTGTGGTCATGACGCCGAAGAAGCGCGCCAGCGCGGCCTTCCGCCACCTCGAGTTCCTCGGACTGTCCGAAAAGCGCATCCTGCTTATCATCGTTGCGCCCGATGGCGACGTGCAGAACCGCATCATTCTGACGGACAAGGCGTACAAGGCATCCGAACTGACCGAGGCCGCCAATTTCCTCAACCAGAACTACGCGGGGCTGACGTTCGACGACATCAAGTTGCGCGTGCGGGACGAATTGCAGCAGCTGAGGGAGGACATGACCCATCTGATGACCCAGGCGCTTGATGCCGGCACGGAAGTCATGACCCGCAACTCCGAAGACTATGTGCTTTCGGGAGGACACAACCTGCTGCACGTGCAGGATCTTTCGTCGAACATGACCAGCCTGCGCAAGCTGTTTGACATGTTCGAGCAGAAGACGAGCTTGCTGCAACTGCTCGACGTCAGCAGCAGGGCGCAGGGCGTGCAGATTTTCATAGGCGGCGAATCGGGACTGGTGCCGCTCGACGAATGCAGCGTGGTAACCGCGCCCTACGAAATGGACGGACAGGTGGTGGGAACCGTGGGCGTCATAGGCCCGACCCGCATGGCCTACGAGCGGGTGATTCCCATCGTGGACATTACCGCAAAACTGCTGTCCAGCGCCTTATCGCAGCACTGGACAGATGCGTGAAGAACTTCAGCTAAGGCCCTGGCGGGTCGCGGGAAGGGCCTGAGAGGCGGAACGATCCTCACCCGGGCTTTTGCCTTTCCTCGTCGCTCACTACTTACCCCTGACGCCACTGTCTTTACATGCCTTATCTGCCTGAACCGGAATACCAGCACGACGCCATCGCCAGGACCGGCATTCTTCTGGTCAATCTTGGTACGCCGTCCACGCCTACAGTGATGGCGGTCAGGGCCTATCTCAAGGAATTCCTTTCCGACCCGCGCGTGGTGGAGATTCCGCGCCTGCCGTGGTGGCTGATTCTCAACCTTTTCATCCTGACCACCCGGCCCAAACAGTCAGCGAAGAAGTACGCCAAGATCTGGTCGAAGGAAGGTTCTCCACTGGCAGTGCATACGGCGAAGCAGGCCTCATTGCTCAAGGGGTATCTCGGCGAGCGGCTGAAAACCCCCCATGCTGTGGCCTGGGCAATGCGCTACGGAAATCCGTCGGTAGGCAAGGCATTGCGCGGGCTGCGCGAAACGGGCTGCGATCGCATCCTGGTGCTGCCGATGTACCCGCAGTATTCGATGAGCACGACCGCCAGCGTCTTCGACGCGGTGTTCTCCGGCATCGCCAGCCTGCGCAATGTTCCGGCGCTGCGCCTGGTCAAGCACTACCACGATCACCCCGCTTACATTGCGGCGCTGGCAAAGTCCGTCGGCGATTACTGGATGACAAACGGCCGGCCGGACAAGCTGGTCATGAGCTTCCACGGCGTGCCGAAGTTCACGCTGACACGCGGCGATCCCTACCATTGCGAGTGCCACAAGACGGCGCGCATGCTGGGTGAAGAACTGGGGTTGAAACCAGAGCAGTACGTAGTCACGTTCCAGTCGAGATTCGGGCGCACGGAGTGGCTCAAGCCCTACACGATGGACACCGTCGTCGAACTCGGAAAACGCAAGGTCGGCAGGGTGGATGTGGTCTGCCCGGGATTCGTCGCCGACTGCCTGGAAACCCTCGAGGAAATCGGCATCGAGAACAAGGCAGCCTTCCTCCAGGCCGGCGGCCGGGAATTCAACCTGATCCCCTGCCTGAACGAGCGCCACGAGTGGATCGAGGCGCTCGCCCGCATCGCCGCAGAGAACCTGCAGGGCTGGGAGGCAACGGAGTTGGATTCGGCAGCGGCCATGCGGGCGGCCGAGGTCAGCCGCGTCCGCGCAACGGCACTCGGCGCGAAAAAGTGATCAGAGCAGGGTCGCGCCCTGTTTGCGGCCGTGGTCGGTGCTGCGGTCGTAATCCGCGTCCTGCTTGCGGTATTTCTCTGTCACCCGTTCGCCGGCTGCGTTGGCCACCTTGTCGAGGTCTTCGCAATTGCTGGCCGGCTTGATCGCCAGCAGTGCCTTCTCGATTTCCCCTCCGGCTTTCATCCCGTGCTCCTTGTGCCCTTCTTCGTGGCGCTTCAGGGCCTCGAGGAATTTCTGCCAGCGCGCCTTAAGGGTGGCGCCGCCCGGCTTGTCCTGCCCGCGCCATTTGGGCATGTTCTGGGCGATGCCGACGGCGACCGTTATATCCTTGATCCCGCAGGTCTCGCCCTCCTGGTGATGGTTGAACTTCCATTGCACATCCCAGCGGGTCTTGCCGGCATAGCGATTGCCATCGACACCCTTGGGACCGGTCTGGTCAAGTTGGGCAGCCAGCACGGTGGCCGACGAGCCGTCTATATAGTAGTAACTGGTATGCACGCGGGTGACCGGTTCGGCCAAGGTCAGCGCCGGGCAAATCGCCGCCGCCAGCAGTACCGCGATTCCTGTTTTTCGCATCGTTTTTTCCTCCATGCAGGGGCATCCGCCCCGGCTGGCCGCCAGTATAGACGCAACGGCCAGCCTTGCATCAGAGGGCCTCACCCCAAGTAAGTCCTTCCTAACATCAGCTTACCAAAGACCCTGTGGCCGGGGGTTGAATAGCCGTGTGCCGCCCCAAAATCGGTAAGGCATTGAACCAGGAGGATGGAATGCGGGACCACGAAAAGATAGAGCCGCGGGCAGACCCGATGGACGATCAACCGGATGCTGCGGCGAACGACGCCGGGGCAGCCGATGGCGCCCCCGGCCTGGAAGATTTGCTGAGAAAAGCCGAAGCTGCCGCCCGGGAAAACCAGGAAGCTTGGCTGCGCGCCAAGGCCGACGCCGAGAATATCCGCAAGCGCGCCCAGACCGACATCGCCAACGCCCATAAGTACGCCCTGGAGGGATTTGCCTCCGAACTGGTCGGGGTGCGCGACAGCCTTGAAGCCGCCCTTGCCGCGCAGAATGCGACGCCGGAAGCCCTCAGGAGCGGTGTGGAACTCACGTTAAAGCTGCTCATCGCCGGGTTCGAAAAGTTCTCGATCAGGGAAATCAATCCGTTGGGTGAGAAGTTCGACCCCCACCGGCACCAGGGCATCAGCCTGGTGGAATCCGATGCCGAACCCAATACCGTTGTCGGCGTGCTGCAGAAGGGTTGCCTGCTGAACGACCGCGTCATCCGCCCGGCGCTGGTAAGCATCGCCAAACCCAGGGAATCCGCTTGATTTCAGCCGAATAGGCCAAATCTTCGAACGCAATAGGACATCCACTTTTCGAGCAAAGGAAACATCATGGCAAAGATCATCGGCATTGACCTCGGTACGACGAATTCCTGCGTGGCCGTCATGGAAAACGGACAACCCAAGGTCATCGAGAATTCCGAAGGCGCGCGTACCACGCCCTCGATCGTCGCCTATATGGAAGACGGCGAAGTCCTCATGGGCGCGCCGGCCAAGCGCCAGGCGGTCACCAACCCGAAGAACACGCTGTTCGCGGTCAAGCGCCTGATCGGGCGCCGCTTCACCGAGAAAGAGGTGCAGAAGGACATCGACCTGATGCCCTACAAGATCGTGCAGAACAGCAACAGCGACGCCTGGATCGAGGTGCGCGGCAAGAAGCTTTCGCCGCCCGAAGTCTCCGCGCAGGTCCTGATGAAAATGAAGAAGAC
>CAYODB010000144.1:0-9905 GCA_964402495.1 uncultured Bordetella sp. | reverse complement strand
CGTCGGGCGGCAGATAGACGCGGATGACCTCCGCCTTCTTGCTCATGACGTGGTCAATGAAGCCAGGGTCTTGATGGCTGAAACCGTTGTGATCCTGCCGCCACACGTGCGACGAGAGCAGGTAGTTCAGAGAAGCAATGGGCCGCCGCCATGGAATGTGACTCGCAACGTCGAGCCACTTGGCGTGCTGGTTGAACATCGAATCGATGATGTGAATGAATGCTTCGTAGCACGAAAAAAAGCCGTGGCGGCCCGTCAGCAGATACCCTTCGAGCCAACCTTCGCACTGGTGCTCGCTCAACACTTCCATCACCCGGCCATCGGGCGCGACGTGGTCGTCGCCAGCGATGATCTCCGCGGTCGAGCAACGGTTCGTGACCTCGAACACGGCGCCCCAGCGGTTCGAGGCGGTTTCGTCCGGACTGAAAACGCGGAAAGTTGCCGGGTTCAGCTTCACCACGTCGCGGATGAACTCGCCCTGGACGCGGGTTGCTTCGGCATTCACACCGCCGGGTTTCGGTAGTTTCACCGCGTAGTCGCGGAAATCCGGCAGGCGCAAGTCGCGCAACAGGAGGCCGCCGTTGGCGTGCGGGTTGGCGCCCATGCGACGCGTGCCTTGCGGGGCCAATTCAGCGACTTCGGGACGGAGCCTGCCGCTCTTGTCGAACAGCTCCTGCGGGCGATAGCTCTTCAGCCATTTTTCCAGGATCTTCACGTGCCCCGGACGGCTCATGTCGCCCATCGGCACCTGGTGCGAGCGGAATGTGCCTTCGGTTGGCTTGCCATCCACCACCTTCGGGCCTGTCCAGCCCTTCGGGGAGCGCAGGATAATCATGGGCCAGCGCGGACGCACCTTGAACCCGTTGGCGCGGGCGTCGCGTTGGATACGCCGGATGTGGGCGATCACGGTGTCGAGCGTCGCAGCCATGAGCTGGTGCATCTTCATCGGATCGTCGCCCTCGACGAAATACGGCGTGTAGCCGTAGCCGCGGAACAGCGCTTCAAGCTCGTCGGGGGGAATACGGGCCAGCACGGTGGGACCGGCAATCTTGTAGCCGTTCAAGTGCAGGATGGGCAGCACCGCGCCGTCGTGGACCGGGTTGAGAAACTTGTTCGAGTGCCAGCTCGTGGCGAGCGGGGCGGTTTCCGCTTCGCCATCGCCCACCACGCAGGCGACCAGCAGGTCGGGATTGTCGAACGCCGCGCCGAAAGCGTGCACCAGGGAATAGCCGAGCTCGCCGCCTTCGTTGATCGAACCCGGCGTTTGCGCGGCAGTGTGACTGGGTATGCCGCCCGGAAACGAGAACTGAGTGAACAGTTGTTTGAGCCCGTGCTCGTCTTGTGAGACATTCGGATACAGTTCGCTGTAGGTGCCCTCCAGGTAGGCATCCTCCAGCGGGGGCTCTAAACGTCCACCAGCTCGTCATCGCGGTGCAAGAGCCGGTACAACGCCGGCAACACCAGCAGGGTCAACAAGGTCGAGGAGATGATGCCGCCGATCACGACAGTCGCCAGCGGTCGTTGTACCTCGGCGCCGGTACCGACATTAAGCGCCATTGGCACGAAACCGAGACTGGCGACCAGCGCGGTCATCAGCACTGGACGCAACCGCGTCAGGGCTCCATCCACGATCGCCTCGTGAAGCGGATCCCCGTCGGCTCGCAGCTTCTGGATAAAGCTGATCATCACCAGGCCGTTGAGTACCGCTACGCCGGATAAGGCAATGAATCCGACGCCGGCTGAGATCGAGAACGGAATATCGCGCAACCACAGCGCCAGAACACCACCGGTCAACGCCAAAGGCACACCGCTGAACACGATGCCGGCGTCCTTCGCCGAGCCGAAGGCCATGAACAGCAGGCCGAAGATCATCAGCAATACGACCGGCACCACCACCGTCAGGCGTTGGCTGGCCGAAATGAGTTGCTGGAAGGTGCCGCCGTACTCGACCCAGGTGCCCTCTGGTAATTCGATCCCCGTAGTGATTTCGGCGCGTAGCTCCTCGACGAACGATCCCAGGTCACGGCCACGCACGTTGGCTGTGATCACAACCCGCCGCTTGCCATTTTCCCGGCTGATCTGGTTGGGGCCGAGTTCGATTTCGATGCTGGCGACCGCACTCAGCGGAATATGGCGTGGGGACGACAAGACTGCTCCGCCGTCATCTGCACCGGTGTTCGCAGGCAGCGCAATCGGCAGATCCGAGAGGCTCCTGGGATCCTGGCGTTGCCCCTCAGGCAGGCGCACGACGATGTCGAAGCGACGGTCGCCCTCGAACACCTGCCCCGCGCTGGCGCCGCCGAGTGCAATCGACACCGTGTCCTGGATATCGGCCACCGCCAGGCCATACCTCGCCAGCGCTGCCCGGTTCGGAGTAATAGTCATCAATGGCAAGCCGGTGACCTGCTCCAGTTTCACGTCTGCCGCCCCGCGGATGCCCGCGGCAACAGCTTCGACCTGTTCCCCGACCTCGGCCAGTTGCGTCAGGTCATCCCCATAGAGCTTGATCGCGACCTCGGCACGGACGCCGGCAATCAACTCGTTCATGCGCATCTGTACCGGCTGGGTGAACTCGTAGTTGTTGCCAGGAATGGCACGCACGGCGGTTTCCATCTCGGCAATCAACTCGGCCTTCGGCTTGCGCGGGTCCGGCCAGTCGGCGCGGTCCTTGATCATGATGAAAGTGTCGGCGACCGACGGCGGCATTGGATCGGTGGCGACCTCCGCAGTGCCCAGTTTCGCAACGACCTGGTCGACCTCGGGGAATTGCTTGATCCGGGCCTCGAGTTGCTTTTGCATGCCGATGGCCTGGGTAAGACTGGTGCCCGGAATGCGCAGCGCGTGCAGGGCAATGTCGCCCTCATCCAGATTGGGGATGAACTCAGTCCCCAGACGCGTCGCCAGCAGGCCTGCGAGTACCGTCAACACCACTGCGGCCGCTACGACGAATTTGCGCATCGCCAACGCCTTATGCAGAACCGGCTCGTAGACACGATTCAGCACCCGCATCACCCGGGTTTCTTTTTCCTCGACCTTCCCGGTGACGAACTGCGCCACCGCGGCCGGCACGAAGGTAAGCGACAGTGCCATCGCGGCAGTCAGAGCCATAACAACAGTTATGGCCATCGGATGGAAGGTCTTTCCTTCGACGCCTGTCAAAGCGAAGATCGGCAGATACACCGCTGCGATGATGAACAGGCCGAACAAGCTCGGCTTGATCACCTCGGCGCTGGCGCTCGCTGCCAGAACAAAACGCTCCTCGCGGGTCAACAAGCGTCCGAGCACATGCTGGCGCTCGCCGAAGCGGCGCAGGCAGTTTTCGACGATGATTACCGCCCCATCGACGATGAGTCCGAAGTCCAGCGCACCCAGGCTCATCAGGTTCGCCGAGACCCTGTTCTGTACCATGCCGGTAATGGTCAGCAGCATCGTCAGCGGAATCACCGCTGCGGTGATCAGCGCGGCACGCAGGTTACCGAGCAGCAGAAACAGGACTGCCACCACCAATAGTGCGCCCTCCAGCAGGTTCTTTTGCACGGTGGCAATGCTGCGATCGACGAGGTTGGTGCGATCGTAGACGGCGCGTGCGCTGACGCCGTCGGACAAGGATTCGTCGATCTCCTTGAGCTTGGCGCCCGCACGCTGTGCAACTTCCCGGCTGTTTTCGCCGATCAGCATGAACACCGTACCAAGCACCACTTCGCGGCCATCCTTGGTCGCCGCACCCGTGCGCAGTTCAGATCCCTCACCCACTTCGGCGACATCGCTGATGCGCAGCGGCAGTCCGTCGCGCATGGCCACCACCACCTGGCGCAGACCCGCGGCATCGCTTATCTGGCCGGGCATGCGAATCAGATACTGTTCGCCGGAGCGTTCGGTATACCCGGCGCCGACGCTGGCGTTATTGCGCTCGATCGCAACCAGCAGATCGCGCAACGTCAGATCATAAGCGAGCAATTTGGCCGGAGCGGGCATGACATGGAACTGGCGGACATGACCACCAATGGTGTTGACTTCGGTCACCCCCTTGAGGTGCCGCAACTGCGGTCGTATCACCCAGTCCTGCAAGCTCCGCAGATCAGATGCCAACCAGGGCGTGCCGTCGGCTTTTGTCGCGCCGGGTTCTGCCTCGACGGTATACATGAAGATTTCGCCCAACCCGGTCGCGACTGGCCCCAAGCTCGGTTCCACCCCTTCCGGCAGTTGCGCCGCAGCCTGCTGCAACCGCTCGGCAACCTGTTGCCGCGCGAAGTAGATGTCGGTGCCATCTTCGAATACCACGGTGACCTGCGAAAGTCCGTAGCGGGAAATAGAGCGGGTGTATTGCAGCCTGGCCAGGCCCGCCAAAGCGGTTTCGACCGGGAAGGTCACCCGCTGCTCGGCCTCCAGAGGTGAATAGCCAGGCGCCTCGGAATTGATCTGTACCTGTACGTTGGTGATGTCGGGAACCGCGTCGATCGGCAGGCGGCCGTAGTTCCATATTCCAAGTGCCGAAACGCCCAGCGCCAGGAGCAGGACCAGCCAGCGATGCGCGATCGCGGCTCGAATGATACGTTCTAGCATGGGGGTCCTCAGTGGTCGTGGCTGGCGCCGGATTTTTCGATGTCGGCCTTGATCAGGAAGCTCTGCTCGGCGACGTAACGGGTGCCAGGCTTGATGCCGCCCAGCACTTCGACGTATAGGCCATCGCGCGCGCCCAATTCGAGCATCCTGACTTCGTAGGTCTCGCCGATCTGCGCGAACACCACGGTGAAATCGCGGAATCGCTGCAGGCCCGATTCCATGACGGCCAATGGCACCTCGCGCCTGGCAACAGTCACATCGGCCGATACGGTCATGCCCGGGCGCCAGCGCCCGTCGGGATTGGGAATGCTCGCACGTACAACCACGCTTTGACCGCGTGTAGCCAATGGCAACAAGGTATCGATGGTGGTCTCTGCCGCCGCGTCGCCGGTTGCGGATTTGACGTAGACCTTCTGTCCCGCAGCCAGGCGTGAAGCTGCTTCACCGATTGCATGCAGCTCCACCCAGACCTTCGACAAATCGGCGAGCTCGATCAGTGTATTTCCATCGGCAACGTCACCGACATTGGTGTTGCGCACCAGAACCACGCCGTCAAACGGTGCGGTAACCGGATAGCTGCGCATGCTTTCGTTGCCCTCGACGACCACCAAGGTCTGCCCTCGACGCACGTGCTGACCTTGCTGCGCATGGACTGCCTTCACAATTCCGGGGAAACGGGCCTTGACTGCAGCATGACGGTTGGCGTTTAACGCGACGCTGCCGATGAGATGTGCGTTGTCGCGGATTACGGCCGGGCCAGCGACCTCAACCTTCACCCCCGCGTCGCTGGCAACTGCGTCCGGAATCGTGGTGCGGCCTTCGTACGATGCGAATCCCCAGTGGTATGTTTTGCCACCGTACCTGGCGTCGACCTTGACATCGAACGAGTGCGGCTCGACCACCGTGCCACTGCCGGTCAGGTAGTCGTTCTCCGGCCTGAACGTGAAGCGATTGACCTCACCATCGAGACGGCCCAACTCGACGCTCGTTTCGACTTCCGATGGTTTCAGCGGCTTGCCGCCTTGATACACATACAAACGGTATTGCGGCGGCACATTGGTCTCGAATATGGTGACTTCGAGCGCAAAATCGCCCTCGCGCAGCATGCGGCCGCGGTGCGGGCCGCGCTCGAACTCCGCGTCCGCCGCTAGACCTTCTGCTGGTTCTTCGACCGGGACGGATTCACCGCAGGCTGCGAGCGCCAAAGCGAATGCAATGGAATAAAAGAGACGAGCAATCATGGCCTGGAACCCGATGAGATGGCGGTGAGGCGTTCGACCTCGACCAGAACAGTGTGATAACGGGCGGCGGCATCGACGCTCCGCTTGCGCAGATCGAACAACGTCCGTTGTGCCTGCGCGAGCGCGATGAACGAGAAGCGTCCGGCCTCGAAGCCACGACGGGTAAATGCAAGTGCCTGATCCGCCTTCGGCAACATTTGCGTACGCACCGCGTCGTACTCGTTGCGGGCGTGCATCAGTTCCTGGTACCTCTCAAACAGGATCTGATGACCCTCGACGCGCTGGGATTCGCGCCGTGCCTGCAGGGCCACAAACTGCGCGTCGGCTTCCGCAATGCCCAGCGAGGCGCGAGGTTTGCTGCCGAAGGGCATCGAGACCGACATCACCAGCGCCTGGTCATTGAGTGCTTCGAGGCGACGTACCCCAAGGCTGAGGTTGATATCCGGCTTGGCGCTGGTTTCCGCAACGCGGCGTCTGGCGGCGATGGCATTGCCTTCCAAAGCCGCGTTACGCTGCGCAGTAGCCATTGGCAGGCGGGCGGCGAGCGCTTCGAAGGCCGGGGCCGAGGGCAGTTCACGGAGGTCACCGGATACGGAAAGGAAATCGGGTTCGAACGCTCCCCAACTGGCTGCCAAAGATACCCTGGCGCTCGCCAACTCGTGCTCGGCATGCTCACGGGCAAGTTCTGCTTCGGCCAAAGCAATCTCCGCCGCCCGCAGGTCGGATTCCGGATTGCGTGCGGCCGCAACCCAACTCGCCACCTCAGCGCGGGTGCGGTCCGCGAGTCGGACTTGCTCGCGAGCGGCTTCCAGGCGTTGCTGGTCGGCGACCACCTCGATAAAGCGGGCGGTTGTGCGGCTGGCAATATCGATCCGTGCGGTGTCGGCCAGATGGCGTTGGCGCGCGACTTCCGCCTCACCGAGCGCCTTCCGCGCGGCCTGCTTGCCGCCAAGTTCGATCACCCGTCCCAGGCGAAGCGTGGCCTCAGCCGATCGGACGCCGCTCATTGAGCCAGTGCCGGCGAAATTTTCCAGGTCGCCCCCGGCAACATAGGGCGTGGGGAGCCCTTCGCGCTCGGCACGTACCTGAATGGCACGCAGATCGGCCGCCTCCGCCAGCAACGAAGGGTTTGAAGCCAGACTGCGCTCCACAGCTTCCTCAAGCCGCAAGGAGGCAACGGCGGGGTTTGGTCGTTCGGGAACGGGAATTGAAACGGGCTGTGCAACGGATGCGCCCACCAGGACGCAGTTCAGCGCACTTCCTGCGATGGCGCAGGAAACAAGCCACGGGATGGGAAATCTCACGAGAATCCTCACTGATCAACGGCAACCATCAGGGGCAGTCATGCACGCGCATGACTTGCCGGGTTTGCCGGGCACACCATATAAACAACTCACCTCACATGAGAGGCAAGCGCTGCATTGGTGTCAGGCGGTCAGTCGAGGAGGGCGTCTGGGGCCGTCCAGATAAAGCGGAGGCCCAGCAAAATCGGAGGTCGCCGCCGGGGACGGCGGACGCTCGGAAAGAAGACGAACAAGCTCAGTATGCAACAGGGCGGGAGCATTGGCTCCCATGTCGGACAGAACATGCTGAACGGATTCTTCAGAATCATCCTGATGATAGGCACCACTACTATCAGGATGATGGTGTGGGGTCCCTTCCCAATGCAACATCGCATGGGCTAAATCTTCCGCGCCTGCGTGGCAAACCTCCACCCCTTGACTAGCCATTGCAAAGGGCTGGCAGAAGATGACGAACAGCAGGATAGCGGCGCAAAACCGACGAAGCATCACCTTGAATCTTTAAGCCAGAAAGTTGAATAGAGTGCCGTTATGGCAACTTGACGGGAAGTGTCGCACATTGTTTGGTGCACTGCCAAGCGATCTGAATTTATGGTGGCTCCATGCTGTCGTCCGAACTCACATAACACGCCACTGCCAAGAGTGGCTGCTGTCATCGTCCGCCCTGAACTGTCGCGTTACTATCAATATCTGGCCAGGCTGCCGCTCCAGTAGAGACACGCGGCGTAAAATAAACCATCCCACTGCAGAACCTGGAGGGCCCCTTGGTGTCCCTTCCGGGTTCGCTGGAAAGAACCAGGAAAATAACAGCCCGATGCATACTCACAATTTGTCTGGATGGACCCACCATCACGTGTTCGACCCTGGTAACGACGCAGGGGAAAGAGGAACGCGCGCCGTCATGTGGATTACCGCTGCCATGATGGTCGTGGAAATCCTGGCCGGCTGGTGGTTCAATTCGATGGCTCTCCTGGCCGACGGTTGGCACATGAGCTCGCACACCATCGCCATCGGCCTGAGTGCTTTTGCCTACGCCGCCGCGCGCCGGTATGCCCGCGATCCCCGATTCGCTTTTGGAACATGGAAGATCGAGATTCTGGGCGGGTTCGCAAGCGCCATTCTTCTTATGGGCATCGCTGCTCTCATGATCGTCGGCTCCGTCGAACGGCTTTTTTCTCCTCAGCAGATTTCCTATCGCGCAGCGATAGCCGTTGCAATCGTTGGGCTCGTCGTAAATATCGTTTGTGCAGTAATACTCGGCAAGGCGCACGATCATCATGAAGACTCCCATGGCCATGACGAGCATGCTCACAATATCCACAACGATCTGAACCTGCGGTCTGCCTATGTGCACGTAGTTGCAGACGCAGCCACCTCTGTTCTCGCGATCATTGCCCTCGCCGGCGGATTATTTTACGGATGGTCGTGGCTGGATCCGGTGATGGGGATCGTGGGCGCCGTGCTCGTCGCTGTTTGGGCAAAGAACCTCATCAAACAAACAGCAAAAGTTCTCCTGGATCGCGAAATGGATCATCCGGTCGTGGGTGAAATCCGCGAAGCCGTCGAGACTGGGCCGGATGCAGGGGAAACCCGGATTGCCGATTTGCACGTGTGGCGGGTAGGAAGGCAATCCTACGCATGTGCGCTTAGCCTGATTACCCATGACGCCTCCCTGACGCCCGAACAAGTCAGGAAGCAGCTCTCCGCGCACGAGGAAATCGTCCACGCGACCGTGGAAATCCAGCGCTGCCAATAGACCGGCGGCGCCAGGGTCCGGCGGCATTCGCGAGAGGCGCCATTCTGTTCTGTCCCGAATGCATGGTTCGCGTCTCTGGCGGACAGTCTCCCGGCCTGTTCAGGACGTGTTCGTTTTCCGCCGCGAGCGACGCCGGAGCAGGTACACCGCAGGCACCACGAACATCGACAGCAGCGGCGCGGTAATCATCCCGCCCACCATCGGCGCGGCTATGCGCTGCATGACTTCCGAGCCGGTACCGGTGCCAAACATGATGGGCAAAAGCCCGGCGATGATGACCGCCACCGTCATGGCCTTCGGGCGGACCCGCAGCACCGCACCTTCACGGATGGCGTCAAGCAGATCGGCCTCGCTGATCTTGCCCGCCGCCAAACGTGCATCCCAGGCGTGCTTCAGGTACAGCAGCATGATGACGCCGAATTCCGCCGCCACGCCCGCAAGAGCGATGAAGCCCACCGCGCTCGCGACCGAAAGATTGTGCCCGAGCAACCACAGCAGCCAGATGCCTCCCGCCAGGGCAAACGGCAATGTGGCCATGATCAGGAAGGCTTCGTCGAAGCGCTTGAAGGTCAGGTACAGCAGCACGAAGATGATAAGCAGTGTCGCCGGCACGACGATCTTCAGTTTTGCCGTCGCCCGTTCGAGAAATTCGAACTGGCCGGACCAGGAAATGGAGTAGCCGGCGGGCAGTTTCACCTCTTTTTCCACGGCCTGCTGCATGTCGCGAACCGCCGAACTGAGATCGCGTCCACGAATGTCAATGTAGACCCAGCCCGAAAGCCGGGCGTTCTCGCTCTTGAGCATCGGCGGACCATCGGTGATCTGGATCGCCGCCACATCGCCGAGACGGATCTGCGCGCCACGATCGGTCAGCACGGATAGCTGACGCAGCTTTTCGAGCGAATCGCGGACTTCGCGCGGATAGCGCACGTTGATGGGAAAACGTTGCAATCCCTCGACGGTCTCGCCGATGTTGTCACCGCCGATGGCGGCCGAGACGATGCTTTGCACATCGGCGATGTTCATGCCGTAGCGCGCCGCGAC
>CAYODB010000143.1:0-9928 GCA_964402495.1 uncultured Bordetella sp. | reverse complement strand
ACTGCGCCTCCCGGTACACCCCCAGCAGGTCCGCTGCAAAAGCGGGAGCGGCGGCCATGACGGCAGTCAACAACAGAATCCGTTTCATCTGGCTCTCCCTTTTTTTTCAATACTGACTACTTTTGCGGGCTTTGCGCCCTTGTTTTCGTTCGCGCCCGTTTTTTCTTTGAATTCCCGCGCCACCAAACCGTTGATGAACACATCCAGATGCTGTTCAAGATAGCTTTCCGCGTCAACGCATTTGCTTTCGCAGAAATCGAAAGAGTAGCGCCAAAGGAGCAGGAGCACGATCGGCGCCACCACCAGGCGGGTCGCATAGTTTGCGTCCATGCGCCGGAACTCGCCGCCGTTCATACCGGACTCCATCACGCTTTCGATAAGGCGATAGCTGCGGCTGATGACTTCCTCGAAATAGAACTGGCCGATCTCGGGGAAGTTGCGGCATTCCGAAAACATCAGCTTGGGAATCCCGCCGAGTTTCGACGAACCGATCGATTGCCACCAGGCGAACACGATCTTGCGCAACAATTCGCCCGCGCTGCCCTGGTGCTCTTCGTGCAGGCGCTCTCCCTGTTCGATCAGCGGCACGATCCCCGAGCGGATTACGGCCTTGAACAACTCTTCCTTGCTGGAGAAGTACAGATACAGCGTGCCTTTGCTGACGCCGGCGAGGGCCGCCACATCGTCAAGACGGGTCGCGGCATAACCGCGCTCGACGAAAAGGTCCAGCGCAGCGGCCATCAACTCGGCGGGACGTTCTTCCTTGCGCCGGGTCCAGCGCCGGTCCTGGCGTTGCTGGGGAGTCATAATTAATAGCAGGGGAGTAAATGACTAAGCGGTCAGTAATATACACGCGTACAGCCGAGGGTCAACTGATTTTCAGCGCTGTCCACCTCTTATCCATCGCCTTCCGGCCCTGAAACAGGCGCCTCCCTCGACCCGCAAGCGAGGCAGCGCCTCCGGAAAGGAAGCGGCTATAATTTCCCGCAGCAAGCCATGCCCCCTTTCGTGGCACGCCCGGTGCGACGCCTGTCAATGGCCTGCTGCTCGAAGCACGCGCACGCGGCCTCAATCCGCGGCTGCTGGACCGGCGCAATTCCGGCGATACCGCAGGCGACAAGAACCGCGTAGTCGCCTACGCGTCATTTGCCTTTTATCCGCAACAAGGCAGCGCCGGTGCCGCAGACCAAAAACCTGACGGCAGCCTCCTGATTGCCCTCGCACGAACCGCTATTTCCAGCCGTTTTGGCTTGCATTTTTCAACGCACACCGGCGCCACATTTCTGGACCAGCCGGCGGCGACGTTCGTCACGCTCAAGAAGGACGGCCATTTGCGCGGCTGCATCGGCAGCCTGCAGGTCCATCGCAGCCTGCGAGAGGACATCCAGGCCAATGCGCAGGCCGCCGCGTTCCGGGATCCGCGCTTCGAAGCGCTGAAATTCGAGGAACTGCGGGCCATCCGCATCGAAGTTTCGCTGCTGTCGCCGCTCGATCCCATCGAGTTCAGCGACGAGGCCGACCTACTTCGCAAGCTGCGTCCCGGCGACGACGGCCTCGTCCTCGATCACGGAGGCCAGCGCGGCACTTTCCTTCCCCAGGTATGGGACACGTTGCCCACTGCAGAAGCGTTCCTTCGCGAACTGAAGCGCAAGGCGGGATTGCCGCGGGATTTCTGGGACGCCCGCATCCGGGTATCGCGCTTCAGCGTCGACAAATGGGCGGAGCCGGCCTGATGGCGATGGCGGCGGATTCCAGCCATCCGGGGCGCTGGTGGCATCTGCTCAGCGATGGCCGCGTGCAGTGCGATCTCTGTCCGCGCGATTGCCGGCTGCATGAGGGGCAGCGCGGCGCCTGCTTCGTGCGCCAGCGGCTCGATGACCGCATGGTGCTTACTACTTATGGACGCTCTTCAGGATTCTGCATCGATCCCATCGAAAAGAAACCGCTGAACCACTTCCATCCAGGATCCGGCGTACTCTCCTTCGGCACCGCCGGCTGCAACCTCGCCTGCAAGTTCTGCCAGAACTGGGACATATCCA
Organism: uncultured Bordetella sp.; assembly: GCA_964402495.1. Classification (GTDB taxonomy): domain Bacteria; phylum Pseudomonadota; class Gammaproteobacteria; order Burkholderiales; family JACQAP01; genus JACQAP01. The sequence goes on along the minus strand of CAYODB010000143.1, from coordinate 7,889 downwards.
AGTCGCGCGACATGGACCGGCTGATGGACCAGGCGAGCCCGCAAGCCATTGCGGCTGCGGCCGCCCGAACGGGAAGCCGCAGCGTTGCTTTTACCTACAACGATCCGGTGATTTTCGCCGAATACGCGATGGACGTCGCCGACGCGTGCCATGAGCAGGACATCAAGACCGTCGCGGTGACCGCGGGTTACATGCACGCTGCACCGCGCCGCGAGTTCTATTCGAAAATGGACGCGGCGAACTTCGACCTGAAGGGGTTCACCGACGACTTCTACGTGAAACTGACCGGATCGAGGCTGCAGCCGGTGCTCGATACGCTCAAGTACCTGCGCCATGAAACTGCGGTCTGGTTCGAAATCACCACGCTGCTGATTCCGACGAAGAACGATTCCGATGAGGAACTCTACCAGTTGTCGAAATGGGTGGCGCAGGAACTGGGCGACGACGTTCCCCTGCACTTCACCGCATTCCATCCAGACTACAAGCTGTGCATGACCGCGAAGGCGGCAGCACCCGCTGCCCGGTCTGCGGCGAGGTGCTGATCGTACGGGATTGGCACCGTATCCTGCTCTATCGCATTTCCGCCGACGGCCGTTGCATCGCTTGCAAGGCGCCGATTGCCGGACGCTTCGGTAAGTTCGAAAAACCTTTCGGCCCGAAACGGATCCCTGTCTCTATACTAATGCTTAAAGACTAACCCTTGTCTGCGGTGAAACAGGTCTGGGCACTAGACGCCGACAGGCGCAGCGCGAGGCCAGGTCTGGCGAGCGGCGATGCGCTCGGCCGCCTGCACCGTATTCGCCAGCAGCATGGTGATGGTCATCGGGCCCACGCCGCCCGGCACCGGTGTGATGTAAGAGGCTTTTTCCTTCGCACTTTCGAAGTCGACATCCCCGACCAGCTTGCCGTCCGGCAGGCGGTTAATGCCAACGTCGATGACCACGGAGCCGGGCTTGATCATGCCGCCATCGACCATTTTCGGCCTGCCAGTGGCGACGACGAGAACATCCGCAATAGACGTGTATTGCCTCAGGTCGCGCGTCTTCGACGTGCAGATGGACACGGTCGCGCTGCGTGCGAGCAGCATCAGCGCCATCGGCTTGCCGACGATGTTGCTGCGGCCGATCACCACCGCGTTCTGGCCTTCGAGCGGGATCTTGTAGTAGTCCAGCAGCGCCATGACGCCGTAAGGCGTGCAAGGCGGGAACACGGTACCGCCGGTTACCAGACCGCCGAGGTTGTACAGATGGAAGCCGTCCGCATCTTTTTCCGCGGCAATGGCCTCGAGGACCTTGTTGTTGTCGATATGGCCGGGGAGCGGCAACTGCACCAGGATGCCGTGAATGTGCGGATCGCGGTTCAGGTCCGCGATCTTTCCCAGTACCATCTGTTCGGTGACTTCAGCAGAAAACGGGTGGAGTTCGGAATGCAGGCCGATCTCGCCGCAAGCCTTCACCTTGTTGCGCACGTAGACCTGGGATGCGGGATTGTCACCGACCAGGATGACCGCGAGCCCGGGCGTGATGCCCTGCTCCTTCAGCAGTGCGACACGCTGCTTCCATTCGGCACGGATCACTTTGGAAACTGCGACGCCGTCCATGATGGTGGCGCTCATGAAGGGCGCCTGCGATGGGTGGATAGTGGCTGGTGCCTCGTAAACGCAAGTCTCAAGAATCGGTCCTTCCCGCTTTCTCTCTCAGCACACAGCGCCCGTCACCGCTTCAGTTTTTCGCTTTTTCAAGCTGCGCCAGCGTCGAGTAGAACACCGGTCCCTTGCCCATGTCCGATTCCCGCTGGCTCACCAGCGCGTTGATGTTCACGCCACCCTTGAGCTTCGAACCCTGCAGCGCTTTCTGCGCGCCGACGACGCCGGCCAACAGTCCCTCCACGATCAGTGCATGGCCGAAGACTTCGCCGCGGCCATTGAATAACCTGCAGTAGTCGCCGGTTTCGACGCCGCGCGATCTGGCGTCGGCCGGACTGATTTCGAACGTCGGCCGCGCTGTCATTTCCTGCAGCCGCGGCACGTGCTGAAAACTGGCGCCGATGAAATAATGGGTAGCCGCGCTGATGACCTGCAGCGGATAGGTCTTTCTCGTTTCTACGCTTTCGAAGCCCTCGGTTTCGGGAAGATGCATCGGCAACGGATCGACGCCAAGCTTCGCCAGTGCGTCGGACCAGATCTCGATCTTTCCGGACGGCGTCGGCCACTTTCCGCTGTTCACCCCCAAGCGGCGCGGCGAATCGACCGCTGCCCGCGCCCAGCCGTCACGCTTGAGGCTGTCAAAGCTGATGCCCTCGAACAACGGATTGACCGCGGGGTCAATGACCTCGCGCAACATGTCTTCATCGGACTGCGAGAAACAGGGATCGTCATACCCCATCGCCTTCGCCAGTTTCCGGAACAGTTCCTGGTTGTCGAGGCTCTCGCCCTGTTTTTCGATGGCCTGCTCGGAATAGTTGTAGTAGAAGTTGCCATAGGCCGCCAGCAGGTCGATGTGCTCAAGCGCCGTGTCCGCCGGCAGCACGATATCGGCATAGAGCGTGGAATCGGTCCAGAAAGTGTCATGCACGACAGTGAACAGATCTTCGCGTGACAGGCCCTGCCGCGCGGTCCTGGTGTCCGGCACGCAATTGGCAGGATCGGCATTCCAGCAGAAAAACGCCTTGATCGGTGGATCCATGGCCGCGTCGGTCAGTGCCTCGCCGAGGCGGATCATGTTCACCATGCGCGGCTTGCGCCCGGCCAGAAGATCTGTGCGCTGCAGTTTGCGCATATCCATCCTGCGCATCTCGCCACCGGTCGACATGCAAACGCCACCCGGCCCGGCCATTGCACCGGTGATCGCCGGCAGCAGTTTGATCGCACGGGTCATCATGCCGCCATTGTCGTGGCGCTGGATGCCCCAGTTCACCCGGATGAAGGATTTTTTCGTGCCCGCATACATCAGGGCCAGCTTTTCAACGTCCGCTGCGGGTATGCCGGTAATGGCCTCGACCCGGTCAAGGGGATAGTCGGACAGGCGTTCTCCCAGCAGTTTTTCCCAACCCAGCGTGTAGGTCTTCAGGAAATCGAGATCGTGCAGGCCGCGATCCACGATGACTTTCATCATGCCCAGCGCGAGGGCGGCGTCGGTGCCGGGACGCGGCTGCAGGTGCCAGTCCGCAAAGGCGGTAGTCCGCGTCACGCGCGGGTCGATGGCAACGATTTTTGCACCGTTCTCGCGCGCCTGGTTGACGAAGGGCATGGCATGCACGCCGGTGGAAACCAGGTTGGTGCCCCAGAGGATCACCAGCTCCATTTTCGGCAAGTCTTCGATGTTGGCGTCGCCGACCCGACCGAAGGTGTGCATCTCCGCGGCGGCACCTGCCGCGGTGCAGATCGTGCGATCGAGCCGCGCGGCACCCATCTTGTTGAAGAAGCGTTCTCCCATGCCGGAGAAACCAAGCACGCCCAGCGTGCCGGAATAGGAGAATGGCTGCACGGCATCCGCGCCGTGCTCCGCCAGAACCGCCTTGAGCCGGGTCGCGATCTCGGCGAGCGCCTCGTCCCAGCCGATGCGCCGGAACTTCGCGCCAGGGCCTTTCGGTCCGACGCGGCGATGCGGATACAGGACGCGATTGTCGTTGTAGACCAGGTCGAGGTAGTTGTTGACCTTGTTGCAGAGGTAGCCGCGCGTGACCGGATGCGTGGGATCGCCTTCGACCTTGATTGCGCGCCCGCTGGCCGTGTCCACGGTAACGCGCATTGCACAGGCGTCCGGGCAGTCATGCGGGCAGGCTACGCGCGCCACCCGCAGCTTGCTGGAAACAGATTCCTTCACCACGCCCATAAGCGCCTCGCTCGAATCGGAAAACTGGGATATTGTAACCCCATGCCCGGGCGCATCGCCCGCAACGATAAAAATCATGAGGAGCTCCATGCAACCGTTTCGGATATTCCAGGTATTTCTCGCCGCAAGCCTGTTGTTCTGTCAGGCCGCCGAGGCCAAGCTCACCCGGCTCGAGATCAGCAAGCGCGAGGTGGTCGCGGATGGCCAGGCATTCGGTACCGCCGGCGCCTACGAGAAGCTGACCGGCCGCGCCTGGTTCGAGGTGGATCCCAAGTTGGAACGCAATGCCGCGGTATTCGACCTCGACCGGGCTCCGCTTAACAAGGCCGGCCGCGTTGAATTCTCCGCCGACATGGTTATCCTGAAGCCCGTGGACCTGTCAAAGGGGTCGAACACGCTGTTCTTCGAAGTCAACAACCGCGGCCGCAAGATTTCCTTCGGGCGGATGCAGGACACAGCGGCCGATGCGAACATGAACGATCCGATGTCCGCGCGGGATTTCGGCAACGGCTTCCTGATGAAGCGCGGGTATGTTCTGGCTTGGGTGGGCTGGGGTGCCGATATAGCTCCCGGAGACAACCGCCTGACCGTGGATTTCCCCATTGCGCAGGAGAACGGCCAGCCGCTCAGCGAACGCATCATCACCGAATTCTCGGACCGCAACTTCAACGGCAGCAAGCCCACATCGCTGCCGCTCTCTGGAGGTACGGCATTCAAATCCTATCCTGCCATTGCCACCGACAAAAAACAGGCCGAGGCGGAGCTGTACTTGCTGCGCAGTGATTCCTCGACTCCGTCGGGTCCGGACATCCCCCGAGGAGAGCCCGTCGCCGACGACCAGTGGGCGTTTGCCGATTGTCCGGATGGCTGGCCGGGGAAACCCAGTGTCAATCACCTCTGCGTGAAAGACGGCTTCCGCAACGACCGCAACTATCACCTGCTCTACCGCGCCACCAATTCGCCGGTGATGGGGCTGGGCTATGTCAGCTCCCGGGACTTCGTTTCCTTCCTGAGAAACGAGGAAAAGGATGACTCCGGAACGCCCAACCCGGTGTTCGGACTGCGGACAACTTTGTGCCAGGGCATCTCCTCCTCAGGCATGTACCTGCGGGATTTCCTCTATCAGGGTTTCAACGTCGACGAAAAGGAACGCCAGGTCTGCCAGGGTATGCATATCCATGTGGCGGGGGTGCAGAAGCTTTATCTCAATTATCGTTTCGCGCAGCCGAACCCGTTCACGCAGCAGCATCGGGAACGCTACGTCCCCGATACCAATTTTCCGCGCCAGTACGCGGTGCGCATCAATCCTTTCACGAAGAACCCCGACGGTATCCTCAAGCGGCCGATGACCGATCCGAAAATCATCCATACCGATACATCGAACGAATACTGGCAGTTCCGCGCCGCGCTGACCGGCGCCAGCGAAGGCGGCAGCATGGATTTCAACGAATCGGCCAAGGTTCGCCGCTACTTGCTATCCAGCCTGCAGCACGGCGGTTTCAAGCTGGATGCGCCGAACCACGGCATCGCCGACCGGCAATGCGAACAACTGACCAACACCACTCATCCCGGACCGATGTTGCGCGCGCTGGTCGTCGCCCTGGATGAATGGGTTGTCAGGAACACCGCGCCCCCGGAGCCCCGCGTTCCGAAGATCGCCGATGCGACGCTGGTCGCGCCGGCCGACCTGAAATTTCCCAGAATTCCGGACGTCACCTATCAGGGCCTGCACAACGGCTCCGGCGACCGAGATTTCGGTCCCAGGGTACGCAACAATTCCGGCGTGATCGACCTGTTGGTGCCGGTTACGCGGGCGACGCACAAGGTTCTGGTGCCCCAGGTGGATGCGATCGGCAACGACATTGCCGGCATCCGCCATCCGCTGGTCGAGGCACCCGTGGCCACGTTGCTGGGCTGGAACACGCGCACTGAAGAATTTGGCGGGCCGGACCTGTGCGATTTGCTTGGATCCACGATCCCGCTGCCGAAAACAAATGCCGACGCGCAGGCTGCGGGCGACCCTCGCCCCTCGCTCGAGGAACTGTACGGTTCACACGAAGGATACGTGCAGAAAATTGCCGAAGCGGCGAAAAAACTCGAATCGCAGCGCCTGATGCTGCCCGAGGACGTCGAGATGGTGATCCGCGAAGCCGAGGCGAGCAACGTGCTTCGCTGATTTCAACTCCTCACCGCAAAGACGCAAAGGCGCAAAGGGAACGCAAAGAAAAACAGGGACTCAAATCTCTACGTGATAGAAGCCACGCCATCACCGGAGCGGTGTCCATCATGACTTTGCTTTCCTTTGCGCGCATTTCTTTGCGCCTTTGCGGTGAAGGGTTTCATTCTCCCATGCCCAATAAACTGACCGCTCACGCCAGAAGGCTGCTGCGCTGGACCTTGTGGACCCTCGGTTCCCTGGTCCTGGTGGTAATCCTCACATTCCTGTACATCACGTTCATCGGCATCACCATCGATGCCTCCGCACTGCGCAATCGCCTCGCGGAAACTTTCGCGGAAAACATCGGCCGGCCGGTACGCTTCGACGGGCCCGTCACCATGGAGGTGTCAGCTCACCCCAAGCTCCTTGTCGGCGGCCTGCATATCGCCAATCCTGCGGGATTTTCGGGCGGCGATTTTGCCAGCCTGGGCGAGGCGCGGCTCGCTCTGGATCTCTGGCCTCTGCTGTTCAGGAAGCGCCTGCAGATCGAAGAACTGTCGGGCAGCGATGTGTGCATGCGGTTGCAACTGCGCGCCGACGGCAGCAACAACTGGACATTCAGCCCGCCGCGGTCCACTGCACCGAAGCCTCCGCCCAAGCCGGCGGATGGCGCTCCCGCGATGACGGCTGAGGAAGCCGTTACGCTGCTCGACATCCAGCGCATATCACTGCGGGCGCTCAACGTCGAGTACGTCGGCCCCGATGGCAAACAGCACTATTTCGACCTGCATTCGCTGAAGGCCCAATCGCCATCCGGCCAGGCTTTCACGATGACGCTCGAAGGCGCTGTCGAGAAGAGTTTCCCTTACAGGATCGAGTTCACCGGAGGACGGCTCGCCGACGTCTCCTTCGACCGGCCCTGGCCGGTGAGAATGGTGCTTACCTTCCTGAGCTCCACGCTGACGGTCGAAGGCAACGTCAGCGGTAACAGCGGCGAAGTCACCTTCGGTCTCGGCACGGAGAGCCTCACGGAGTTCGAGCGCCTGTTTCAGACGAAGCTTCCGGACGTGGGGCCGAGCGCCATGGCCGGCACCCTCCACTATGCGCCGCGCAAGGTCTCGCTGGTCCAGCTCACCGGTGTAATGGGCAGTACATCATTGATCGGCAAGCTCGACTTCGACTACGGCGGCGAACGCCCCCGGATCAGCGGCGAGTTGCTGCTGCCGGCGCTCGACCTGCGCCCCTTTCTGGGAGCAAAGCCCGAGGACAGCGCCGCACCGCCGCGCAGCCTGGGCGACCTCTACCGGGACCTCTCCGGCGCCACCTTCAGCCTGAAGCAGTTTTCGGCCGCCGACATGGATGTGACCCTCGGGGTCCAGCGCTGGCTCAGCCTGCCCGGTGACGTCCGCAACGCATTCCTGCACGTCAAGCTGCAGAATGGCCGGCTGGAGGTGCCGGTGGGCGCGATCATCTCCGGGGTGGAGCTCACAGGCGCCGCCAGCGCGGACGCTACAGCCACGCCGCCCAACTTCCGGCTCGCCCTTGGCACCCGCGATTCCGACCTCGGCGGGCTGGCGCAACTGCTGCTCGGCGTACAGGGCGTGAAGGGACACCTGGGGCGCCTGGACTTGCGGCTTTCCGCCAACGGCGATCAGGTCAGCGAACTCGTGCGCAGCCTCGACGTGCGCATTGACGTCGAACGCGGACGCTTCAGCTACGGCAACCTCGAGGGCGACCGGCCGGTGGAGTTCGGCCTGGAGAAACTTTCGATCGCGCTACCGCCCGGCAAGCCGCTGTCCGGGGAAATGCGAGGCTCGCTGCTCGGTCATCCTTTTCGGGCGCAATTGCAGGCAGGTGCGCTCGAGCCGATCATGTTTACAGCGTGCTCTGCGATGGAT
>CAYODB010000142.1:0-10051 GCA_964402495.1 uncultured Bordetella sp. | reverse complement strand
TGGTCAGATAAGGTTTTCCCGTGTTCGATCAGCAGGCCGACAACTGTGTCACGGATTTTCGCAATCTCTCCTTTCCTTCACAATTCTTGTCCTTGTTTTTCTTTGCGTTTCCTTCGCGTCTTTGCGCCTTTGCGGTTAAGGGTTTCGCAATTGATATATCAACGCCCGGTGAATTTCGCCGGGCGTTTTTCGTTGAATGCGGCCACGCCTTCCTTGAAGTCGCTGCTGGCAGCGGCTTCGCGCTGCAGGTCGCGCTCCAGGTCCAGTTGCTGCTCGAATGTGTTCGACGATGAGGCATAGATGGCGCGCTTGGTAAGTCCCAGCGCCCTGGTCGCCTGCCCGGCCAGTTGTTTCGCAAGCGCGCGTGCCTGATCCGCGAACTTTTCGTCGTCGTAGCATTTCCAGATCATTCCCCATTCCACCGCCTGCTCGGCGCTGATTTTCTCCGCCAGCATCGCCGCTGCCATCGCCCGCGCGGTGCCCACCAGTCGCGGCAATGTATAAGTGCCGCCGGCATCCGGGATCAGGCCAATGCGGCTGAACACCTGGATGAAGCTCGCCGATTTTGAGGCGATGACGATGTCGCCCGCCAGCGCAAGGTTGCATCCGGCGCCGGCCGCCACGCCATTCACTGCGCAGACCACCGGGATCGGCAGCGCATGCAGGCCTTTCAGGAATGGGTTGTAGTTCTTGTCCAGCGAATCGCCGACGTCCACCTTGGCCGCACCCGGATCCATCATGCGTTCCGAAAGGTCCTGACCCGCGCAGAAGCCCCGGCCCGCGCCGGTAATGAGCAGCGCGCGCACGCTTGCATCCGCTTTTACCTGCTTCATCGCCTCGCGCAACTCGTCGTGCATCTCCGTCGTGAAAGCATTCAGCTTGTCGGGCCGGTTCAGCGTGATCGTGGCGACTCCCTCGGAGATATCCAATAAAATAGCGTTGAAATTCACGGCAGTTTTCCTTTTCTCGTCTGGTTGCGCGTCCGCGCATTATAAATACGGAAGGATGGTCCATGGCCTACGAAAACATCATCGTCGAAACCCGCGGCAAGGTCGGCTTCATCACGCTCAACCGGCCCAAGGCGCTGAATGCCTTGTCGCCGGCGCTGATGCGGGAGCTGTCCGCAGCTCTCGACGTGTTCGAGGCCGACGACGCCATCGGCTGCATGGTCGTGACGGGCAGCGAGAAGGCCTTTGCCGCGGGCGCCGATATCAAGGAAATGAAAGAGAAGTCCTACATGGACGTCTACAAGGAGGACTTCATCACTGCCGAATGGGAGCGCATCAATCGCTGCCGCAAGCCGGTGATCGCCGCGGTGGCCGGCTTCGCGCTCGGCGGCGGTTGCGAACTGGCGATGATGTGCGATTTCATCATTGCCGCGGACAACGCAAAATTCGGCCAGCCGGAGATCAACCTCGGCATCATTCCCGGCGCGGGCGGCACGCAGCGGCTGCCACGTTTCGTCGGCAAGTCGAAAGCGATGGAAATGGTCCTGCTCGGCCAGGCCCGGATGATGGACGCCGCGGAAGCGGAGCGCGTCGGCCTCGTCAGCCGCGTGGTGCCTGCCGCCGACCTGATCGGCGAAGTCATGAAGGTTGCCGAAAAGATCTGCGAACTGTCTCTGCCGGTGGTGATGATGGCCAAGGAATCGGTCAATCGCGCATTCGAGACCACGCTCTCCGAAGGCGTGCGCTTCGAGCGCCGGCTGTTCCACTCCGGCTTCGCCATCGAAGATCAGAAGGAGGGCATGGCGGCCTTCATCGAAAAGCGCAAGCCGGCTTTCAAGAACCGCTAAGGCCTCAATCTCAACGCGGAGGCGCAGAGGACGCAAAGGTCGCAGAGAAAAGGTAGGGTGTCCGCTGATCCGCGATCAATGCACCGATATCTGCCGACGGGGCGATTGGCCCCGAATCCATTGCAGTATTTCTTTCTCTTGCCGTTCTTTGCGCTCTCCGCGTCCTCTGCGCTTCTGCGTTGGGTGTAAGGTGTGGCAGCCTAGGTTGTGGCCCACGGGCCGCCGGCCTTATAATGCGCGCCCACGCCGCTGTAGCTCAGTTGGTAGAGCAGCGCATTCGTAATGCGAAGGTCGCCAGTTCGACTCCGGCCAGCGGCACCAATTCCCGGGCAGAACCCATAAAAGCCCGCTTAGAGTCCTCCAGGCAATATCCGGTGAAAAAAATCCTGTTCGCACCGTTGCTGATGTTCTCCGCCGTCGCGTTCGCGGAGGAGGACGGCAACGAACTGCTTGCCTACATGCAGCGCGCGGATTCGCGCGATGTTGCCATGGCCTATGTCGACGCGGCGCGCAAGGAATGGGATGGAACGCTGTTCTGCATTGCGGGCGGCGATCCGCAAAAGCTGGCCTTCGAAGCCGTTCGCCAGTACCTGGAGTCCCACCCCGACCAGATGTTCCGGCCGCGGCGCTATCTGATCATCCAGGGCCTGCGCGCCGGCTATCCCTGCAAGCCCTGAAGTCCGCCGTCATAACGCCGTAGATGCGTGTGAGTCAAAACCCCCCCGGTTTTTGGCTTGGCAACGCGCTGATTCTTCCCTTCCCGCCGACTTGCCTCCCGTCTTGAGCCCGGATTTTCCGTTTCATCCCTAGCGATAGACCAGCACCGGGATGGCGGTGTGGGTCAGGACCCTGGCGGTTTCACTGCCCAGCAGAAGCGCAGAAAGACCCCGGCGGCCGTGCGATGCCATGAAAATCAGGTCGCAATCCTTGTTGTTGGCCGCCTCGATAATGGCTTCCCAGGGATGGTCGTTGGTCAGGAGCAGGGTGTCGCAGTCGACACCGGCCGCCCGTGCCTGGCTCTGGACGGTATCTACCAGCTTCTGACCCCGCACCATCGCATCCCGCTCGAACTGCTCGGCTAGCACGTCGCTCGGCCCGGCTTCCGTATAGATCAGGTACGACGTGGCGGGGATGGCGTGGAAGCCGACCACGCTCGCCCCCGCGAACTTCGCGAAATCAATGCCCTTCTGGACTGCCGATTCGCATAGCGCCGAACCATTGGTCGGCAGCAGGATTCTCCGGTACATGGTGCGCCTCCTCTCCTCGTGAACGTCTGCGTTGGAACCGCTTTTATAGCCTCTTTTCCGTTCGCCGGTGGCAACTGTCGGATAATTGTCGCGCCGATCGCGCCCGGGAGCGAGCCTGGCCTGGCGCGACTGTGACAGTGTGGTCCATAACGCTGCATCGTCCTTAAGGCGTGAACGTCCGGAACGCGGTAACGTCCAGAAGTCGGCGCCGACCCTAACAACCTGTAACCCGAACAACAATCGCAATGAAAATCACTGACATCAGGATCCACGTACTGAAGAGCCTGCTGGCCGAGCCGTTCGCTTTCTCGCAGGGGTGGGTGCGCCAGCGCTCCGCCACCATCATCGAGGTGATCACCGACGCCGGCATCACCGGCTGGGGCGAGGCTTTCGCGCAGGGGTTGGAGCCGCCGGAAATCGCTGCCACGGTGATCGACAAGGCGCTTCGGCCGCTGGTCACGGGCGCCGATCCCCTCGACACCGAAGTGCTGTGGCATCGGATGTACCACATGACCCGCGACTACGGCCGCAAAGGCTCCGTGATATCGGGCATCAGCGCCGTCGACATGGCGCTGTGGGACATTGCGGGCAAGTATCACGAAGTGCCCGTGTACCGCCTGCTGGGCGGCGCCTTCCGCACCAGGGTGCAGCCCTATGCAACGGGCTTCTATCGCGTGAAAGGCCAGGGTGAGGCCAAGCGCCTCGGCGAAGAGGCGATCCGCCATTTCGAAGCGGGCTTCTCGATCATGAAAGTGAAGCTCGGCTACGGCGTCGACGACGACATTGCCTGCATGGCGGAGATCGGCCGCGCCATTCAGGGCAAACCCATTACGCTGATGGTCGACACCAATCACGCCTATGGCCGCGCCGAGGCGCTGCGGCTCGGCCGCGCGCTCGAGCAGTACAACCTGCGCTGGTATGAGGAACCGGTGGTACCCGAAGACATCGCGGGTTACACCGAGATGCGGCAGAAGCTCTCCATGCCCATCGCGGGTGGGGAGAACGAACACACGCTGTTCGGATTCCGCGAGCTCCTCGGCGCCGGCGCGGTCGACGTCGCGCAACCGGATCTCGGCTCCTGCGGCGGCATCTCGGCAGGCCGGCACATCATCGCCCTCGCGCAGTCGCATGGCGTGCAAGTCAATCCCCACGTATGGGGATCCGCGATCGCGCAGGCCGCATCCCTGCAACTCCTGGCGGCGGTACCCGTCGCGCACCATTCGCTGTTCGCGCAGGAGCCGATCCTGGAGTACGACCGCTCCTCGCATCCTTTCCGCCTGCACCTGATCACAAAACCGATCGAGCAGGTCGGCGGCTGGGTCGAGATTCCCTCCGGTCCCGGGTTGGGGGTGGAGGTGGAGCGGTCGGTGCTGGAGAAGTATCGGACGTAGGGGCCGGACTATAATCGGGACGGATCGATATAGTTAGCAGGTAGAAAAAGCAGGGCCGAGGTTCACCCTCCGAGTATTCCGGGCTATCGCCCATCACGCAGGGGGCCGCGGGCCGAGTGGACGTCAACGGCGTTTAATGCGTTGAGGCTGTAGATTTAGCCCTTTTTCGAGCAGGCTCTTTCGTCCGCTTGCTCTTGCAAGCGGTGAAGTGAAACCGGTTCGATGGTTATTCGACTGTAGAGCTTCAGCAGCCGCGCTTGCTTGCGTGATTTATCGAGGCGTTCCTGCCCCTTTTGCCTTTCTCACTGCGCATAGCCGTGATGCGCTAGCTTTTCGATGTTGTGCACCATGCATTAGAGCTTCCACTGCGTATCGACTTTGTGTCGCCCGCGTAGCGTGAAGCGGTTGAGGCCCTTGTTGTAGCGGATGTTGGCGAACACCGGCTCCACGGTGCCGAGGCGCTGTCCATAGAGCCGGCGGCCCGCTTCGCTGTCGAGCTTACGTTTCATCCTGTCGGTGTGGGACTCGGGCCTATAGGTCTTGCCGGTAAAGAACACCACTTGGCGCACCGGGGTGCGTTGCGGGTGGCGCAGGCACCGATCTCTCAAGGGACACGGTCCGCAGACCCGGTGGGCTCCGGTGAACTTCACGGCTTCTCGGCCCTGGATCACCACCGCACTGCCGTTCTGATACAGAAATTCTCCGGCTGGGCAGATGCAAACCTTGTCTTCCTCGTCGTAGTGGAAGTCCTTCGGCCCGAACAAGCGCGTCTTCTTCCCGCCGGGGGCCTTGTAGTAGAGCGGATCGGGTTTGGCCTTGTGCTTGATTTGTTCCGCGAAGCGCTCGTCGCGCTTTCGCATGCCGTTGTCGGCAATCAGTGCATCGACGTTCAAATCGGTCAAGGCCTTGAGGTTCTCCTTGCTGTGGTAACCCGCATCGGCGGTCACGAGCGAGTCTTCTTCGATCAGGTCGCGCATGGCCTCGACCACGGGAATGAGCAGCGCCTGCTCCGAGCCCGTGCCATGGGCTTGCGCTTCGACGATGACCTGGCACAGCCCATCGACCGCCGCCACCCCGGTGTAGCCCTGGATGACGCCTTTGTCGGTGGCCATCTTGGCCGACTCGTTGTCGGTGCGGTTGCTCTTGCGGATCTTCCCCTTCGCCCCGCGCCGGTCTTCGGGATTGTCTTTGAGCCATTCACGCAGTTGGGCGGCATCCTGTTTGAGCCGTTCGATGCGTTCGCTTTCTTTCTCGGCTAAGTTTGGCTCAAGGGCCTGGTTATCGGCCTCGCGGTGGCGATCGAGCATCTTCTTCACCTCAGCTTCGATCTTGTCGGCCTGGCGCATGAACTCGGCCCGGGTGCCGCTCTTCGCCTTGGCGGCGTTGGCGGGCAGCTCCACCCCGTCGATGGCGAACATCTCGCGCCCGATCAGGCCCTGGGCATCGCACAGGAACAACACCTGGGTGAACAGGTTGGCGATCTCGTCTTTGAGTTCCCGGATGAACGAGGCCACGGTGGTGAAGTGCGGGGCGCTGTCCCCGGACAGGGCCATGAACACGATGTTCTCGCGGCAGGCTTGCGCAATGTCCCGGCTCCTGATGATTCCCCGCGAGTAGGCAAACAGGATAACCTTGAGCATCACGCTCGGCGCATAAGCTGGGGCACCAGATTCATCATTCTTAAAACGCTCGTCCAGCACGCGCAGATCGAGCTCGTGATCTATCAGGTGACTCAATGCATGTTCGAAGGTGCCGGGGTGCAACTAGGCGCAAAGATCGACGGGAAGTAGTTTCAGACCAGTGTCGATTCGTTTGTAGCGCGCCATCGTTCGATTCTCTCCGCAAAATCTCGTTGTCGGGATATTGCAGGATGCCAATGACAGGAGCAATATCTTGCGATGATTTTTCTACAACTTCGTTAGGCTATTACTCGGCCCTCGTACCCTGCGTGATGGACGACAGTCCGGAATACTCGTAAGGGTAGCCCTCGGCCCCGTTTTTCTCAGCACTCAGTACACAGCATCCAGTACCGTTGCCTGCTGCAACGAGTCACCAACAACGAGCCACCAGCCACTTTCGTTATGAGTGAAGAACGCAGCTTCGAGCGCATAACAAAAACGGACCTCAAGAAGCTCGCGCGCATCGCGCGTGCCGAGCGCGCGGAGTTCTTCGATCGTCATCCTGAATGGGCGCTGTTGTATCGCAAGCGTCTGGTCTGCTCGGTGCTGTGCCGTGACGCCGCGCTGCATTTCGTCAACGGCGTCACCGGCATCGAGCAGTTCCAGGTGTGGTCCTTCTATGCCGCGCATGCCGAGGCAGCGTTTCCGTTCCAGCACATGGGCAAGGTGGATTTCGGCCCGTCCCGGTTTGGACGCGATCCGAATACGGAAGCCTACAAGGGCAGGCGCGTCGAATTGACCGGGCGCTCCCTCGATTGCCGGCCGAGCGACGATCCCATAGTCGTGATCCAGCAGTATCTCAAGGAAGGCGATACGCCTTCTGCGCGCGAACTGCGCGACAAGGCCGTGGTGTTGCTGGAGCCGGACAATTTCCTGGGTTACGTGGCGTGGCCTTCGCTGGTGATGTCCGCCGTCCACTAAAGCGTTTCCTGCAATACACGTCCACCACAGAGGCACAGAGAAAAACTTGAAGGAAGTCAAAAACAGAGAAAAATATACGGCGCGTCACTGTCCGACTACGGAAATGTCATGGAAGGAAGTCCGCCAACCGCGGCGGCCAGAACCATCCAGGTTTCCCAGTTTTTCTCTGCGCCTCTGTAGCCTCTGTGGTGAACGAGGTGTGGGTGCAGCGTTTTGGAAGTGTTTTCGGAAGCAGAAATGAGGCGGCCCCATCGGCGGGAGTTTTGTGATTCCCCCCGATGAGGCCGTCTTCTTGTTTTGAACCTGGCGGCAGGGAGGTAGGCAGGTTATGCCATTCCAGGTCGTCGGTTCCTCCTCCCCCAGCGTGTCGCCAGAGTTCCTTCTGCTGCTGCTGCGGTGCCTCGGCCCCGGCATGTTCCTCCGGCCTTTTGGGGGCCGGGCGCCAGTTCGGAATTGCATGGCAGGCGGCTAAGAGCGGCGAAGGTTAATGTCCTCCCCCGCCCGACGTCAATCTTGCAGTGCGGTAAGACCTAGAAAGCAGAGAAAAGAGGAAAGACAAGGGAACACGCACATCACTGGGGGGGGCGTGAATCTGGGCAGGAAGGGCCCAGAAAAGTGAGGGCAAAGACTTAAGTTTGGGATCGAGTGCCGAACTCTTAGCGGGCACTGGGTTGGGATTCCAGCTTCTTCGTTCCTCTGGTCTCGCGGCTGGTCACCGTCACGCCTCACCAAGTTCGTCGCGATGTAAGTGACTACCCACGGAATCCCGGCCTCTGATAGTCATCATCGTTTCAATAATTAGAACAAGAATCTTTATTATCAAATTACTGAATTAAAGAAGTTGTTATTTAATAAATCAGTAAATTTTTATTTTAAGACAAATCTAAAATCGATAAATCTGACTGACTAAAAACCAAACGGCACACCGCTTTCGCGTTGCGCCGTTCGATTTGGAACCGATCAGCCGTGAGTCACAAGAAGCCGCTGGGAACCTTGATATTACGAGCGACCGGCTTCGTTCACGCTCTTCGCGCCTGCCGAGACGGCGATTTGGGTATCACCCTTCAAGACGTCACGACCGGAGTCGGCCACATTGGCCGGTTGGCTCACGACCGGAGCGCCCTGCATCTTGACGGCGGCTACGCTGGCACGGCCGTAGACGTTGGAGACATGGTCGATGTATGCAGCCTTGACACCGGTTTCAGCAAAGGCGCCGGTGGTAGCGATGGCAAAGCCGGCAGCGACGATAATTTTGGTAACGTTCATGTTAAATTCCTTCCAATTTAGAATAAGTGCTCGTTTTGCGACGCCCTTCCGTTTCCGGATCGGGTGGGGCGAAAACCCTTTCGTCCCTCGCATGGATTGCATTAAACAGGATTGGCGCATCGCACAATAGACCGGTGACGGTCATATCTTCTATTCGATAATGGAATGAAAGAAGGCTTTCGCCAGCCTTGTAATGGGATATACGAGGTAAATTGGGGTGGATGCCCGCCACGCAACGATCATCGCGATCATGGGCTGGGGAGAAGGATAAAGCCTTGAATCTAGAACCTTTCAAAAATGAATTGCTACTTGTCTGACAGCGCGATTTCGACTTCGTGCTTGTAGCCGTCCAGTGACTTTTCGTTGATTCCAAACACGTCCGACACAAAGGCTCCGCCTTTTTCCCATTCGTAGCAGTTGGACTCGCCGGCATGCTGGCTGTAGAGGTATTCCGCCGCCAGGCCGACGGCGATGAGCCGGGTGCTGTTCTGCCTGAACTCCTTCCGGTCCAGGACTTCATAGTCGTGGTGGTGGAGGATGGCCGCGGCGCTTTCTTCGGGCAGCATCCAGCTCGTCGCAAGCTGGTTGCCGACCCGCGCATGGTCCATCTTGAACAGGGCCTGCTCGACCTGCGTAAAGGGCCGCGTGGCGGTCGCCAGGTCGTCGGCAAGGAAATCCGCGTACTTCTGGAACTTGCGCATCATCAGCGGGATCCCGCAGTCGCGGAACAGGGCAAAGGTATAGACCTCGTCGCGATCCAGTCCGGCCAGGGGTTTGGCCAGGCGCGCGGCGACCTGCGCGATGCCTGAGGATTTTTCCCAGTATTGGTCGAGGTCGTCGCTGGACTCGGGAAATGCCATGCGCAGCAGAGAACCGGTCACGATCTGCGTGACATTGCGCAGGCCCAGCAGCGAGACGGCCTGCTGCACCGAGGTTGCCTTGATGCGCAGCCCGAAGAAGGACGAGTTCACCGTCTTCAGCATCGCCGCCGCCAGCCCCACGTCGCTGCTGATCAGCTCGCCGATCTTTCTGAAGTCGGGATCGTCCTGGCGCATTTCCCTCAGCAGGCGGGTGAGGACTGCCGGGCAGGGCGGAATGCCCAGTTCCCGAACGATGCGTTCGGCCTCGTCGTCTAAGAGTTCGTTGCTTTGTTCCACTGTGTCGATCCCCGGGTTGATGGGCTTACCCGTTGCGGGGCGCGTCCCTGAGCTAACGGCAATCGAGGGGGCGGCCTTGAGTGCCCCCGCCGATGGAATACGATGGCATTGCGGCACGCAGAACTGGGCGGCGCCAATCCAGTCCAAACCCTGATCCTGGAGGAGAAAACAATGAGCATGACTCTGGCCGGACGGATTTTCCCGCGCGGCTCCCTTCGCGGCACCTCCTCAAGGGGCGCGACTCGAATCTTTGCAACCCTGATGGGCATGGGCGCCGCCCGGGCTGATGACGTAAAAATCCTCGCGCCGGGTGCCATTACTTTCAAAGCCGACGCCAATGTCCCCGGCATTGCGATCGCCGTGATCGACGGCAATCCCAAGGAAGGCGCGTACACCGTGCGAGCGAAGTTTTCCCAGAATGTGAAAATCCCCGTGCACTTCCATCCCGACACGCGCGTCGTCACCGTGATCTCGGGCACGTATTACTTCGGCGCCGGCGACAAGTACGACGAAGGCACGATCAAGGACTACGGCGCCGGCCCCGGTACTGTTATCGTCGTCCCCGCCAACACCGCCAACACCGCCAACACCGCCA
>CAYODB010000141.1:8821-10092 GCA_964402495.1 uncultured Bordetella sp. | reverse complement strand
GCGCTATGACGAAGGACTACCCCTGCAGCCGGGGAAAATAAATCTGTCCCCTTTTCCTACCTTGAAGGAGAATGTTGTCGTGGGCTGCGCACGCGCAGGTTGGGGGTACATTCATGACTCCCGACGCATCGACAGCCGGAAGACACCATTCATCGCCTTTGCAGCCCGTGTCCGTCGCAGAGGTTCATCGCTCTCAACTGCCAGGGAACCATCGAATGAAAGCAGCTCAGCTAAGCGCCATCGGTCCGGCGGAGAAGACAGTCCGTTGCATTGAAGTTCCCGATCCCGGCGCGCCGGGAGCCGGCGAAGTGCTGGTCGATGTCGTCGCCTGCTCGATCAACCCGGCCGACATCCTGGCGATCGAAGGCAATTACGCATCGAGGCCGACTCCACCATGTCCGCTGGGTATCGAAGCCGCCGGTGTTGTGGCGGCAGTGGGTGCCGGCGTGAGCGCTCTGAAGGTCGGCGACAAGGTCATGAGCCTGGTCCGCACCAACTGGACCCAGCGCATCCGCGACAAGGCGCAATCGTTCGTGCTGCTGCCCAAGGAAATCGATCTCGCACAGGCGGCAATGCTCAAGGTCAATGTCGCCACCGCGCACCTGATGCTCACCCGATACATCGAGCTCAAGCGTGGCGACTGGGTGATTCAGAACGCCGCCAATTCGGGCGTAGGCGTGGACTTTATCCGCCTCGCCCGCGTCGACGGCATCCGCACCGTCAACGTTGTGCGCCGCCCCGAACTCGTCGGCGAGTTGAAGAAGATGGGCGCCGACGTGGTCGTTGTCGACGGCCCGGATCTGGCGAAGCGTGTCGAACATGAAACCGGCGGTGCGGCAATCCAGCTCGCCATCGACGCAGTCGCCGGTCCCGCCACTGGCCGCCTCGCGCAGTGCCTGTCCGAGGGCGGCACGGTGATCAATTACGGCCTGATGTCGGGCGAGCCCATCCAGATCGACGCGTTCCAGTGCGTGTTCCGCGACATCCATCTGACCGGATTCTGGTTGGCCAAATTGATGCGCACCATGAGCTTCGACGAGATTCAGGCGCTGTACGGGAAACTCGTCGTCCGCCTGGTGGACGGCACGATTCATGTCGCCGTCGAGGCCAGTTATCCGCTGGAAAGAATCGCCGAGGCCATGGCCCACGCCAAGCGCGAAGCACGCGGCGGCAAGGTGCAGTTGCGGCCCAACGAGTGAGTCCAGAATGGCCTTGCGCAGCCGTCGACGCGGACACAAGGAATGGCACAACAAGGAATGGCAAGGAATGGG
>CAYODB010000141.1:0-8721 GCA_964402495.1 uncultured Bordetella sp. | reverse complement strand
GGCAAGGAATGGGGTCAGGCCTGCATATGTGTATAAATAATGCAATTACGCAGGCCTGACCCCAATCTCCTGCAAATCTATATTCTATGAGGGCCTCCCGGATTCCTACCCGGGAAGTTGACAAACCGTCTGGCATGCGAACTTGAGAATTGTCGGAAGACTGCACAATACGTACCGTACCGGACCGGCAGTAGTGTCTATTCGATCCAGCGGAATAATAGTGACGTGCGGTCTAGTGCTGATTCTTGGCGCAACGCTTTTCCCATTCGATTTTTCTTTCAACAAGCACGTCAGTTTCAGTAACAGGTTCAAGCTTTCCAGGTCGATAGGGTCTCGCGGAATCGATTTGATCATTGGTGCCGATGCAGCGTTCGGTCAGGCTTTCAGGGGCAAAATTGCAGAATTACGTATCTATCGCGATGCCCTGACGCCCCTTCAGATTGCACGGGAAGCGAATCTGGCATTTGCGGTTCGTCATGCAACCTCACCCGCTTTGCCCGGCATGAGCGCCAAAGACCAGCCAGTGGAGCGTCTTGCGGCATCCTATTCTTTCGATGAAACCTCAGGAATGGATGCACGGGATGATTCTGGCATCGGCAATAACGGCGCGCTTGTGAAGAGTCCGAAATGGAGTGCGGAGGGGTCCCGGAGAGTTCTTGTCTTCAACGGCTCAGGTCCGTACGTACGAGTATCAAATAGACCTTCCATCGACATCGCCGGTGGGAGCATGACTATTTCGATGCAGATTGCGCTGGAGGACTATCCATTGGATGGCGTGATTGTTGCAAAACCTTGGCATTGGGGTTGGCAAGAGTCTCCATATTATCAGTACGGTGTTGAGTTCGACGGAGACAATTCGAAGACTGTTGATTTCTACTTTGGAGATACGAGCGGCATATTACGTGGCCCATTTAGCGTGAAGCCGCCTCTGGGTGTCTGGACACATATTGCTTTCGTTTATGACGGCGTCGTCAGAGGCTACGTGGACGGACGAGAGCAACTGGTAACTGGTATCGGCGATCCATGGGACTTTGGCGACACGGTGATCAACCTGCTACTTTTCATACCTTTGGGGTTCGGCCTGGCCGCCCTAACCCAGAGCAAAGGAGTGCGACCTGTCAAAGTAATTCTCTTCATCCTCGTGTTTGGTGCAACGCTTTCACTTGGTGTCGAGATTCTGCAATGCTGGCTGCCTACCAGGGAGCCGTCATTCATTGATGTTGCAACAAACAGCACCAGCTCCATCCTCGGCGCGTTTCTCTATTACATTGGAGTTTACCAAGCCCTCACTCGCTTTAACCGTTTTCTGGTCTAGGGCGGCCGCTCTCTCGGTGCGAACTCTTGCTTTCATTTCCTTATGCCGCAGCAGCTCTCTCTTGCTCCCTCGTATTGCAGCAACATTCAAGACTTGCTTGACGAGGACGTTTATCTTGTATTGGGAAATGACGAAGCAGGGAATTGTTGTTCGGCACAGGATTTCTCGGATGTTCCGACGTGATGGTGGAGACGAAAAATACCCTGGCCTAAAATACTTCCCCCGTGAAGTTCCTCGCCCGGCCCATGAAGCACCAATCGCGGGGTCGGACCAAAAGCGATTGGCCGCCCATGATAGCCGCTTCCCGGAATCCGCCGGTGACGCGAAGCGCGAAGACCCCATTGATAAGGTGGCAAGCCCGCGAAAAGCGGCCCGCTCCTAGAATGCCGGAGCGCTTCGGCGCACTCGCCCCGGCCGTGTCAAGGTTGCATATGCCGGATCGATGGTGCACCCTTCGCACCATTATAAAAAAAGCACCCAAAAGCAGTATCCGAAAACCAACGGAGGAGAAAACCATGAATCTGCTGATGCTCGCCGGCCTGATCATCCTTGCGTACTGGGTCATCGCGATCGCCTGGGTGGCGACCCGCGAAGACTGGGAATGATCCACCTAACGGAAGGGGAGAGATAACATGGCTGAAACGACCGGCTTGGGAATCTGGGGATGGGTCTGGATGGTGGCCTTCCTCGTCCTGTTCATGAGCATCGGCATCTATGGCGCGAGCAAGACCAAGACCGGCGAGGATTTCGCCGTGGCGCGCAACGCCTACGGCCCGATCATGCTGGCGTTCGCGATGGTCGCAACGATTGCGAGCGGTTCGACTTTCATGGGTCTGCCGGGACTGGCCTATTCCAAAGGTTTCGCGGCGATCTGGTATCCGGCGATCTATCCGATCGGGATCTATCTGGGCCTGATCATCACGATCAAGGTCATCAAGCGCGTCGGCGACCGTTTCCGCTCCGGGTCGCTGCCGGAACTGATGGGGCAGCGCTACGACAGCAATTTCCTGAGGATCGCGTTCGCGTTGCTGTCGCTGCTACTGATCTATTACGTCACCGCGCAGTTCGTCGCCGCCGCGACCATCTTCGAGTACATCCTTGGCCTCAAGTACCAGAACGCACTGCTGCTTACCGTCGGCGTGGTCGCCTTTTACATTTCGGTGGGCGGTACCCATGCCGACATCATGACTGACGGCATCCAGGGCGCGATGATGGTGCTGGTGGCGCTGGCAATCGCCGGCATGTTTTTCGTTTCGTATGGCATGGAAGGCACCGGCCCTTCGGTGGTGAACGACGCGCTGGTGGCCCAGAACCCTTCGCTGGGCTGGGACAACTACTTTGCGCCGGGCGACCCAATCTTCGGCAGCTTCCTGCTGGTGGTGCTGATGTTCATTGCCCACCTGCCGTTCGCGATGAACCCGCACATCGGCAAGCTGGCGTTCTCTCTCAATGACCCGAAGCGCCTGCGCCTGTTCCTGATGCTGGTGATTCCGATGGGCTCGATCCTCGGTTTCACCGTGCTTGGCGGCCTGCACGCGCGGGCGCTGCTCGGACCGGACATCCGGCCGGACGCGGCCATCCCCGCGCTGATGACCCACCTGTTTCCGCCGATGATCGCGGGGCTGCTGGCGGTGGGCATCCTTTCCGCGATCATGTCCACCGCCGACGGCCTGTTCATCGCCATCTCGACCATCTTCAGCAACGACCTCTACAAGCGCACCCTGGCGCCGAGGATCCACGCGCAGAAATCCGAAGCGGAGATCGAGCGCGTCGCGCTGTGGATTTCGCGCATCGCCACCGTCGGGGTGGGCGTGGCTGCCGTCTACCTGGCGTGGAGTCCGCCGAAGTTCCTGTCGATCCTGCTCTGGATCGGCGTCGGCGGCATCGTCTCCGGCGCGGCCGGTCCGCTGGTCATCGGCTTGCTGTGGAAGCGCGCAACCCGCGCGGGCGCGATCGCCTCCTTCCTGACCGGCGTAGTGCTCTACACCACGCTGCTGGTGATCGTCGAATGGAAGAACCCCTTCGGTGCGGCCGGCGTCTGCGTCACCCTGGCCTCGGTCGTGATGATCGTGGTCAGCCTGCTGACCAAACCGATGGACCCGGCCCACCTGGAACGGGTCTTTAAATCCGGCAAGGGTGGCCCGGCTTCCGCGACCGCGTAGTCACGCACCCGGAAAGGAATCAGGAGCTCAAACGCGCACCACGAAGGCGCGAAGAACACGAAGGAGTACAGCGCGCGATTAGCAATTAGGGACAGACCTGGTCTGTCCCCTATTACTCCGGAAGACCGCGGCAGTCTTCTAATTGACCAGCCACGGAAAACGTGGTCTGTTCCCTATTGCTATCGATCATTGCCGAGTATCGTTTCGACCTGCAGCACAAAGCGGTTGGTACCGGTGAGTTGGCCGCGTTGCACCGCTTCTCGGATGAGACTCCACTCGCCTTCGGGAATGGCAGTGCGTGGTAGCGAGTTTGTCGTCCAGCCTCCGGGGCATGGCGACCCTCCCGTCAATTGGAGGCGTTATGACGAAGGACTACACCTGCGGCCGGGGGAAATAAATCCGTCCCCTTTTTTCCTTTCGGAATCGATTCTCCCTTAAAGCGTGCTTTTTGCTACCGAAAAGGCGCGTCTAAGCGCCAGAACCGCGCCTATACTGCCGACTTATATCTGTGGATCAGAGTGTTGCGGTGGTCCGACCCCCTATCTATCTACGCCGTAGGCGTCGGAAAAAACAAATTCAGGGTAGCCGGAGGTTTACATGCGACATTTAATGAAAATTCTTGCCGTCACGGCTGCCGTTGTCGCCTCCGGTTGCGGAAGCGGCGGCGGGCAGAGCGCCGGTGGTACCGCGAACAGCAACGCATCGATCGTCATCCAGCCCTCGAACGGCCCAGCCGGCGGGGCCGCAGAGGGCCTGACAGCGCTGACCGTGCGGGATTCGTCCGGCAATCCGACCATCGTCGGATCGGGCGAGTTGATCCTTCAGGTCGCGCTGGAACCGGCCTTCACGGAACCAACCGAAATCGACGTCGCCGCCGAGTCCAGCGACAAGATAGTCTTCAACCTCCCCAGCCCAATGCTGCTTGGCGCAAGGACGGACGCTGCCGAGGTCCACCTGCGGATTCGCCGCGAGTCCGATGCCGCATTGTCGAACGTGGTTGTAATGGAGCCGGCGGAGAAGCCCCTGGCCGGCGTGGTTTCGGCGATCGCCTCATTGATTGACTGGCTGCGCAGTGCGCTCAACTTCGGCGCCTACCAATGGACGCTCGTCAACCCCGGCGCGCAGTGGGAAAGGCGTGCCGGACTGCAGGCCGTGAAGATCGCCGAGCGTCTCTACGTGATGGGCGGGCGCACACCGATCCAGTCGCCGGTCCCAGGCGCGAGCATCATCTGGGGTGACGTCTGGCGCAGCGACGATCGCGGCGTCACGTGGCAATCGGTGCTTGCCCAGGGAGCGCCTGACGGCTGGCCGGCGCGCGCATATTTTCAGGCGGTGACCAAGGGCGCGGAGATGTTCGTGCTGGGCGGCCAGAACTTCAAGATCATCCCGAATCCCGGCTGCGCAGCGTTCCCGCCCGGTGTACCGTGCACGTTGCCTGACGTGCCGGCCTCGGAATTCTTCAACGACGTCTGGCGCAGCCAGGACGGAGCGAACTGGACATCCCTGACCTCGGACGCCGGTTGGAAGAAGCGCGCTGGCCTGAGCGCGGCTGTGTTCAAGAACGAGATCTACGTAATGGGCGGCTCCCAGAACGACGATTCGTCGATCGTGGGTGGGCCACCTGCGCGGATCTATTTCAACGACGTTTGGCGCTCGCGCGACGGCAAGCATTGGAAACCGGTAACCGAACACGCGCCCTGGTCGCCGCGTGCGGGCGCGGTGGCGGCCGTCAAGGACGGATACCTGTGGATCCTCGGCGGCGAAGATGGATTCCTGTGCGACCCCTCGCGTCCTGACCGCTGCCCGCCCTACTACAACGATGTCTGGCGCACGCGAGACGGTGCCCACTGGGAGCGTGTGACCGCGTCGGCTGGGTGGAGTCCCCGCCCCGGGCACCAGTGCGTGGTTCTGCTCAATCGATTCGTGTGCTTCGGCGGTTTCGGCCTTCCGTCGAACGGATTCGAGCCGAACAATCCCCGTGACGTCTGGGTCAGCAAGGACGGCCACAGTTGGGATCAGGTCAGTGACTCGCCGTGGAATGCCGACGATCCGGGCGACGTCAAGTACGACTTCGATGCACTGGTGGTATCGGGCGGCTGGGGAGGATTGCGCCCATCGATCATGACCTTCGGCGGCGATCGCGAGACCTTCAATTTCATGGACCCGACCAACTACCTGCGTGTGGACAACGACGTGTGGCGGTTTTCTCCTCCTTAGGAGGCGTCGCGCGATTAGGCGCGATTAGGGGACAGACCACATTTCCCTGATAGTCTATAACGATTCTTCCGTCCGGAGAACGTAGTCATAGGCCTCGTCGCGCGCGCCTGAGCGTCCCTGGAATTCCCTGGCACATCATCCAACGGGGCAACAATCGGTCGGTGTGCTTCCATGCGGAAGATGACTATTACTTCTACATCTATCACCTGGCTGAGCTGGCGGCCCGCTTCGGGTGCGCCTTGCAAGCGTATGTTTTAATGACCAACCATGTGCATCTATTGCTCACGCCGGCGAAATCCAACAGCGTAGCGTTGCTCATGAAAAATCTCGGTCAACGTTACGTGCAGTACGTCAATCGCGCGTACCGCCGCAGCGGCACGCTGTGGGAAGGCCGGTTCCGTTCCTGCCTCACGCAGACCGACGACTACGTTCTTGCCTGTTACCGCTATATCGAGCTCAATCCGGTCAGGGCTGCCATGGTGCGCCACCCGAGAGACTATCGCTGGTCAAGCTATGCGGCCAATGCTGACGGGAAGGCGGACAAGTTGCTCACCCCGCACGAACAATACCTTCGCCTGGGGCGATCGGAAATCGCGCGCCGAGAGAGTTATCGGGCGCTGTTCAAGGCGCACCTGGATGAGCCCCTGGTCGATCAGATCCGGCAGGCGACCAATGGCAATCACGCCTTGGGCAATGCGCGCTTTCAGGAGGAGATCGAAGCCGTGCTCGGACGGCGGGCGGGGCGCGGAGCTCCCGGAAGACCGCGGCAGTCTTCTACTTGAGCAGCCACGGAAAACGTGGCCTGTCCTCTATTATTTGACCAATACGGTCTATGCGCTGGATGCCACGACGATCGACCTGTGCCTGACCCTGTCGTTCCCTGTCGTCCCGATGACGCCGCGCGCCCGCATCCACTGCCACCTGAAGTTCGTTCTGTTTCATGCGTGTGCCTCCTCGTGTAAACGCGACCAGACCATCCGTCTCGTCTACTTACAGAGCCACATCGATCGAGGGCGCCATCCCGGCAGACGTCACGGATGATGCAAGAAGACGGGGGCGGCATTTCAGAGCCGAGTGGTCGGCCAGGCCGCCACGGACCCCACGAGCCACACCCCCGTCAGAGGCTTATCCTACGCCTCCGACAGGGCACCGTCAGCCGCATAATTTCGATGGTAGACCTCGACACTTAGACAGGACGGCTGAAGCAGCATAAAGGGCCGAAGATAGAAGTCGACTTCATGTTCGCCGACTCAGGTCTTTCGATCGCGATATGTTCGATAACGCACAGTGCTGCTTGACTGACAAGCCAATAATTTCAATGAGAATGAATGGCGCACGGCAGCACCGTGCTGTGTTCGCAAGTCGAACGACGAAAAAGGAGAAGCCATGAGTATCGGAACGATTCTTTTGATTGTGCTGGTGCTGGCGCTTGTGGGTGTGATTCCGACGTGGGGTCACAGCAGGCAATGGGGTTATGGTCCCAGCGGCGGGATTGGCTTGATACTGGTGATCGTGTTGATTTTAGTCTTGCTCGGCAAGATATAGCCGTGATTTTCCATCGCGCTGAGTGTAGCGCTTACAACAGGAGCAATCGAACATGAACAAGGACCAAGCGAAGGGCGAGACGAAGGTCGTTGCCGGAAAAGTCCAGGAACAAGCAGGCAAGCTGGTTGGGAGCAAGGAACAACAGATCAAGGGGCTTTCAAAACAGATTGTCGGAAAGGTGCAAAAGGGCGTCGGCGACGCCAAGCAGTCTGTTAAGGATCTCAACAAAAGCTAGTCTAGAGGCGCGTGTCCAATCGCCAAAGCGATCAAACGCGCCGAGGCTGACTTCAGGTTGCTTGGCACGATGCGGCGCGGCTCGTGTCCCAATGAATATCCGGCGTTGGCCGCAAGCGGCGAGTTGGAGAAGCCTGCGCTTGCGGCCAGGAGGAGACGGTCGATCCTCACTATCAGTACATATGCGGACAGACAACCTGAGAGCACCCAGGATGAATCAAGCAATGATTTGCGCATCGCCATGTTCTGAGAATTTCGATAGTACTGCACGCTGAAGTCTGGTGAATAACTGTGAGCGATCGCATCAACCAAAGTGCTTTAACCAACCACGGAGGACCTATGCAAGCGCGATTCAGGATATTTGTGGTAGCAGCCACATTCTCTCTTTGTGGGGCGGCACAGGCCGATATTACCGTTCAAATGAGCGCTGTTGACGGGAAGGGAGTCGGAAAACCGGTTGGCCAAGTAGCTGTCAGCGAAACACCCTATGGTGTCGTATTCAGTCCTTCGCTTGCTGGGCTCCCGCCGGGGTTACATGGTTTCCATGTGCACGAAAACCCAAACTGCGAGTCCAGGGAAAAAGACGGGAAGATGGTGCCCGCATTGGCTGCGGGAGGGCATTACGATCCAGCCGCAAGCAAGCGCCATGGCCAGCCTTGGGGTGATGGGCATCTCGGTGATTTACCCGCGCTATTCGTAGATGCCATGGGAAATGCAAATAATCCAGTATTGGCACCCAGGCTTAAAATTGCCGATGTAACGGGACGCTCTTTGATGGTTCATGCCGGAGGTGACAACCACGCAGATCATCCAGATCCGCTCGGCGGCGGTGGCGTTCGCATGGCTTGTGGTGTTATGCAGTAGGCCGCATTACCCGCTATCGTGGTTGTCTGCTTCGCGCTGACAGTTTAGGCAGGAATGATTTAGGCATGGCTGCACCACGGCGCGGCGTCTACGCCTGGTTCATGTCGGCGACGGCTTCATAAGAAATCGGGAAGGCCGACGATCGATGTAACGCCCGCTGCGCTTGACCCCATCTAGCTTGCCGTTGGCCTATACAACCTTTCACTCGCTGACCGAGGGAAGCAATGGGGTCAGGCCTGCATATGTGCATAAATAATGCAATTACGCAGGCCTGACCCCATATCGTGCCTGACCCCATATCGTGCCATATCGTGACCCCATATCGACCTCCTGCAATTGCCGACCAGGGCCGGGCTGATGATGCAGGCTGCGGCACTTTGCGCC
>CAYODB010000140.1:0-10136 GCA_964402495.1 uncultured Bordetella sp. | reverse complement strand
CCACCGCGATCATCCAACCCGGCGGCAGCGTGCGCGACGAGGAAGTGGTCGCAGCGGCGGACGAATACGCCGTGACCATGGTGCTGACCGGCGCCCGGCATTTCCGTCATTGATCTCTACCGCATAGACACAAAGAATAGAGACAATCCACAATGCGCGCCACGCAAGGAGTCCCAGATAACGGACCAACTTCTGCTGATCTGGTGAAAGTGCGCTTTGCCTGGTTTTCTCCCCGCCTCAGTGTCTTTGTGGTTAATTGACTTATGAATCTACTGGTTATCGGCAGCGGCGGCCGCGAACACGCGCTGGCCTGGAAGCTGGCGCAAAGCCCGCGCGTCGGCCGGGTCTACGTTGCCCCGGGCAATGCCGGCACCGCGGGCGAGGACGGTTTGTTCAACCTGCCGCTCACATCCATCCCGGAACTGATGGAGTTCGCGCAGAAGGAATCCATCGCCATCACCGTGGTCGGACCGGAAGCGCCGCTGTCGCAAGGCATCGTCGACGCCTTCCGCGCTGCGGGACTGAAGATCTTCGGACCTGTAAAACAGGCGGCCCAACTGGAATCCTCGAAGAATTTTGCCAAGGCGTTCATGGTCCGCCACAGGATTCCCACTGCTGCTTACGCCACGTTCACGGACGCAAAGGCCGCCCATGAGTATGTAAACAGGCAGGGCGTGCCGATCGTCATCAAGGCCGACGGGCTCGCTGCGGGCAAGGGTGTAGTCGTGGCGATGGACGCCGGCGAAGCTCATTCCGCCATCGACATGATGCTGGTGGACAACAAGATGGGTGCTGCCGGCGCGCGCGTGGTGATCGAGGAGTTCCTCGAGGGCGAGGAGGCCAGTTTCATCGTCATGGTCGACGGCAAGCAGGTGCTTCCGCTTGCTTCCAGCCAGGATCACAAACGGCTGCTCGACGGCGACAAAGGTCCGAACACCGGTGGCATGGGTGCCTATTCGCCGGCGCCGGTACTGACGCCCGCGATTCACGCGAAAGTAATGCGGGAAGTCATCCAGCCGGTGGTGAACGGCATGGAGAAGGAGGGCTCGCCCTATACGGGCTTTCTCTACGCCGGGCTGATGATCAAACCAGATGGCAGCACCAAAGTGCTGGAGTTCAACTGTCGCATGGGCGATCCCGAAACCCAGCCGATCATCATGCGACTCAAGACCGACCTCTTTATGCTGGTGGAGAACGCTGTCAATGGCACGTTGAAAGACATAGAGGCCGAGTGGGATCGGCGTGTCGCACTGGGCGTGGTGATGGCGGCAGAAGGCTATCCCGACAATCCGCGCAAGGGCGACGAGATTACCGGCCTGACTCGTGCGGGCGACGACTTCCACGTGTTCCATGCCGGCACCGAACTCAAGGACGGCAGGGTGCTGGTCAACGGCGGCCGCGTGCTCTGCGTCACGGCCCTGGGGGACACGGTCCGGGTGGCGCAGCGCCGCGCTTATGAAGTGGCGGAAGCCATCCACTACGCAGGCAGCCAGATGCGCCGCGACATCGGCTTCCGGGCCATTGGCGCACGCAGGAGCACCCTGTAGCAGCAATGGATACGCATGCCATCAAGGACTACCTTACCGACCTGCAAGACTGGATCGTAGGCAAGTTGGAGTCTGAGGATGGCCAGAGCTTCCGCCGCGACACCTGGAAACGCCCCGAGGGCGGCGGCGGCGTCAGTTGCCTGATCGAGGACGGGGCTTTGTTCGAGCGCGGCGGCGTCAATTTCTCGCACGTCACCGGCAGCTCGCTGCCCCCTTCGGCCAGCGCTTCGCGCCCGGAGCTGGCGGGCCGGACGTTCGAGGCCATGGGCGTTTCCCTCGTGATGCATCCGCGCAGCCCCTACATTCCGACAGTGCACATGAACGTGCGTTTATTCGTCGCCGACAAAGCTGGCGCTGCGCCGGTATGGTGGTTCGGCGGCGGGATGGACCTGACGCCCTATTACGGCTTCGAGGAAGATTGCGTCCATTTCCACCGGACCTGCAAGGCGGCTGTCGCGCCCTTCGGCGAAGACCTCCACCCCAAGTTAAAGAAATGGTGTGACAGCTATTTTCATTTGAAGCACCGCAGCGAGCCGCGCGGCATCGGCGGAATTTTTTTCGACGATATGTCGCAACCGGATTTCGATACGTGCTTCGACCTGACCCGCAGCGTCGGCGATCATTTCATCGAAGCCTACGTGCCGGTCCTGGAACGCCGCAGGGACTTGCCGTTCGGCGAGAGAGAGAGGGATTTTCAGGCCTACCGTCGCGGACGATATGTCGAGTTCAATCTCGTGTACGACCGCGGCACCCTGTTCGGCCTGCAGTCGGGGGGCGTACCGAATCCATCCTCATGTCGATGCCGCCCGTTGTAAAATGGCGGTACGACTGGAAGCCCGATCCCGGCAGCCCCGAAGCGATGCTCTATTCGGAATTCCTTACCGCGCGCGACTGGGTCTGAAGGCTTCGACACGCTGGCGCGCGGCGGGGTTTTGCGGCAGAATTCCCGGCAACGCGAATTCGGCCGCGGGCATGCCGCAGTCCAAAAAAACATGATGCGCCGGCCGGTAAGCGCAGTTCATCGAAGGAATCAAGAGATGCCGTCCACACTCGAATACTGCCTGCGGGAAATCCAGGAACTCGAACTCCGCATCCTTCGCCTCGAGGAGGCGCTGTCCCGGACCGGGCAGTTGACGCAGCCCATGTTCCCGCGACGCCATGCCCCGGAAGCGCGGTCGCTGGAGTCGGTGGTCATGAAACCCGAGGCCGTGCTCCCGGTCCTGCGCTTCGAGGACGAGCGTCCGCAACAACGGACCACGCTCAAGGTCGACACCCCGGCCGCGCTGGAAGCGAATCTGCGGGTCCTGGACCGGATCCGGATGCTCTGGTTCTATCCGGAATGCGAGCAACTGCTCGACAAGCTGATCATCGACGACCGCGGCAACCGGGCGGGCTTCAACGCCGACATCATGGATGAATTGCTGTTTCTTGCCCGGCTGTCGCGCGCCGTGAAACTGACCCAGGGTTTGTCGCCGGCAGGACGCAGTCCGCGCGCCGATATCTGGGAAAACCAGCGGATCCAGCGCCACGCCTGATCCGGTGGCTTGGTAGCTTCAGGTTCGCCGCGGCACCGGGATGATGGCAGGCCCGGCCGCAGTCATCCATTCAGATCGGGTTGTCATGCCCCCAAAATCCCACCGCATCATCGTCAGCGTCATCGGCCGCGATCGCGTTGGCATCATTTCCAATGTCTCAGCGTTGCTCGCCGCAGCCGAGGCCAACATCCTCGACATCTCGCAATCGGTCATGGAGGAATTTTTTGTAATGATCATGATGGTGGACATCGAACATTCCAGGGCCCCATTCGAGGAGCTGAAGCAGCGCCTCAACGCCAAGGGCGAGGAAATGGGACTGAAGATCGACGCCCAGCACGAGGACGTCTTCAAGTTCATGCATCGCATCTGATGAGCCTGTCC
Organism: uncultured Bordetella sp.; assembly: GCA_964402495.1. Classification (GTDB taxonomy): domain Bacteria; phylum Pseudomonadota; class Gammaproteobacteria; order Burkholderiales; family JACQAP01; genus JACQAP01. Next base: position 6,673 of record CAYODB010000140.1, on the reverse strand, counting down.
CGCTTTTCGCCGCAGGAGATCGTCGAGACCATCCGCATGGTGCAGATGGAGAACCTCGACATCCGCACCATCACCATGGGCATCAGCCTGCGCGACTGCGCCCATCCCGATTTGCGAGTGTCCGCACAAAAAGCGTACGACAAGATCTGCCGCCTGGCGGAGCACCTGGTCGCCAGCGGCGAGAGCATCGCCGCCGAATACGGCGTCCCGGTCATCAACAAACGCATCTCGGTGACGCCCATCGCCCTGGTGGCCGAAAGTTCGGCCGCGGACTCCTACGTCCTCATGGCCGAATATCTCGATCGCGCCGCCAAAGAGGTGGGGGTGAATTTCCTCGGCGGCTTCTCCGCACTGGTGCACAAGGGCATGACCCGGGGCGACGAAGCGTTGCTCGCCTCGATACCGGAAGCGCTTGCGGTCACGGAGCGTGTTTGCGCTTCGGTCAATGTCGGTACCACCCGGGCAGGCATCAACATGGATGCCGTCGCCCAGATGGGCCGCATCATTCTCGACACCGCACGCCGCACCGCGGACCGCAACGGGCTGGGTTGCGCGAAGCTGGTCGTGTTCTGCAATGCGGTCGACGACAATCCGTTCATGGCGGGCGCCTTCCACGGCATCGGCGAGCCCGAATGCGTGATCAACGTCGGCGTCTCCGGACCGGGTGCCGTGCTGCGGGCCGTGGAGAAGGACGGCCAGACCGATTTCGGCACGCTCGCCACCACCATCAAGCGTACCGCGTTCAAGATCACACGCATGGGCGAACTGGTCGGAAGGGCGGCCTCGGAAAAGCTCGGCGTGCCCTTCGGCATCGTCGACTTGTCGCTTGCGCCCACGCCCGCGCAGGGCGACTCGGTGGCGCGCATCGTCGAGGCGATGGGCCTGGATCGCATCGGCACCCACGGTTCGACGGCCGCACTGGCACTGCTCAACGATGCGGTAAAGAAAGGCGGCGCCATGGCTTCCAGCTACGTGGGCGGGTTGTCCGGGGCCTTCATTCCGGTGTCGGAGGATATCGGCATGATCGAAGCTGCGGGAATGGGCGCCCTGACGTTCGACAAGCTCGAGGCGATGACCTGCGTCTGCTCGGTCGGACTGGACATGGTCGCCATTCCCGGCGACACGCCTGCGGAAACCATCGCCGCCATCATCGCCGACGAAGCGGCGATCGGCATGATCAATCGCAAGACCACCGCGGTTCGCGTCATCCCCGCGCCGGGCAAGAAGCCGGGCGACATGGTGGAGTTCGGTGGCCTGCTGGGCCGGGCGCCGGTCATGGCGGTGCACACCGAATCGAGCCGCGCATTCATCGCCCGCGGTGGACGCATTCCCGCGCCGCTGCAGGCGCTTAACAACTAGTTTACTTTTTCAGAACGCATTTTTCATAGAGGTCGCGCAGGCGATTCTGCGGATCATAGGCCGACTTCAGCCTGCGGTAAGTGTCTCCGCCGTACAGCGCATCGAACTTCTCGCGCGTGTAGTAGCTGTCGGAGTACAGCGACTTGATGCCACCGAGTTCGGCGACCTTGCGTTCTATGAGCCGGTTGAAATGGCCGGGGGGATGCACGGCGAGCGACTTCACCACGTCCCAGAATCCCAAATTCACGTACGTGGTCGCCGGATTCATAGGGTAGAGCGGAAAAGCTGCCGCCGGTTTCGGCGTCCGGATCGGACAAATCCATAGCGGCAGGATACCGATTTCCCGCCGGAAAAACTCCAGGAACTCTGGCCCGTGTTCGATCGGGATGTCCACGTCCTGGATCACCGATTCCCGGTGCTTGCGCCACAGGCGATCCAGAGTCGAGGTCAGCTTCCAGCGGCTGTTCCAGCGCATGATCCTGGTGTAAGTGCGCGAGTTCAGGCGTTCGCGTCCGTAGAGCTTTCGCAGCAACGGATTCTGCGCACCCAGGTTTTTCGAACACCAGAACCAGTCGGTGTCCCAGCGCCACAGGTAATCGTGCGTGCTCAGGTAATCGGTCCGCTTCTCCCGGATCGAGCGGTAGTAGATTTTTTCCCAGGTGTAGTCGCTGGCCGCCGGCGCCTCGTCGACGAAACGTGCCGTGGTCATGTAGAGATCGTCCGCCGCGAACACCACGCCGTCCAGGAAATCAGCGTCGGAATCGCAGCGCCGCGCCATGGCCTGGAAGTACTCCCCGGGGTCCGCAAAGCGCTCGTGCTCGATGCGCACGAAGTTCTTCACCGGGAGCGTCTTCGCCTTGACCCTGAGAGCATAGCCCAGCGTGCCATAGGAATTCGGGAATCCGAAGAACAGGTCGCGATGCTCGTTGTCCGACGTGCAAAAGTGGATGCTGCCGTCGCCCGCCAGGATTTCCATCTCCAGCACGCCGTGATGAACCAGGCCGTGACGGAACGAAGTGGCCTCGATGCCGACTCCTGCAACCGCGCCGCCCACGGTGATGGTTTTCAGTTGCGGCACCACCGCCGGCATGCGGCCGCAGGCCAGCGCTGCAAGAACCAGGTCTTCGTAGGATGTCATGCCCTCGGCATTGATCCAGCCTGCCGCCGGATCGACTCCGAGTACGTGGTTGAACTCGCGGACATCGAGCCTGCGCGCGCCGGCATTCTTCCGGTCGCGGAACAGATTGGACGTATTCTTCCTCAGGCCGACCTGCCCTGGACCTGCGCCCAGTTGCCGGACCAGTCCGGCTTTGCGCATCGCATAAGTCTGGCTTGCCATCGTCTTGTGCGCCCTCTAGCGGTCGTGGAGAAAGGCGCGGCTCATTGGATAGTTGTCTTTGGTAAGGTTCGGCTTGCTGAACACGATCTGGAACAGGTGCGTGCGCAGCTTCGTCGAACGGAACATCTCTGCGCAGGAATACAGGTACGTGCGCCAGATGCGGCGGAAGCGCTCGTCGAACTTCTTCGGGTCCAACGCATGGATATTCGTCCAGTTGCGGTCGAAGCGTTCGCACCAGGCGTCCAGCGTGAGCGCGTAGTGCCGTCGCAGGTTCTCGATATCGACCACTTCCAGGCCGCAGCGTTCCATCTCGACAATGGTTTGCGCCAGGCTGGGGATCCAGCCGCCCGGGAACACGTGGTCCCGGATGTAGTACTCGGTGTCGCGGACGCCGACATGGCCGATGAAATGCAGCATGCCGAGCCCGCCAGGTTTCAGGAAATCGGCGTGGGATTTCACGACTTGCGCGAGCTGGTCGCGTCCCGCGTGTTCCAGTACGCCGATGGAAACCACCTTGTCGTATTGCCGATCCACCTCGCGGAAATCCGCAAGGCGCACATCCAGCCGTTCCCCGTAACCGCGCCGGCGGATCTCCTCCCGCAATGAATCGACCTGTTGCGCCGTGGTATTCAGGCCGGAAGCGATCGCACCGTACTGCTCGTGGGCATGAAACATGAAGCCACCAAATCCGCAACCGATATCGATCACGGTTTCATCGCGCTGCAGGCGGATCTTGCGGCACACATGGTCGACCTTGTTGCGCTGCGCCTCCTCCAGCGTTGCCGTCCCCTCCTTCCAGTAGGCGCAGGTGTACATCATCAGCGGCAGGTCCAGCCAATAGCGATAGAACTCCGCGCTCAGGCCGTAGTGAAATCGCGCATTGGTCCTCGCCTGTTCGATCGTCCGGTTGGAATATCGCAACTCGTGCCAGTGATTGCGCAGCTTTACCAGGGGATTCTCGCGGCTGTCGAATCCGCCATCCAGGCCGACGCGGAAGGCGGCTCCGAGGTCGCCGTCGATGTCTACATTGCCGTCGAAAAAGGACTCAATCAAGCCGATGTGGCCGAACAGCGCGGTACGGGTCTGCGCCGAGCGCTTGCGGAACCTTACGGTGAAGGCCGGCGCCGTCGCGCGGTTCTGGTAATGGGACCCATCGGCGAATTCCACACGGAAGCATGCCTCGGCGCGAGCGCCGAGCTTGTTCATCAGACTGGTCATCGATCCGCCGAACATCCGCCACTCCCCGCCATTCCGTCGTCGCATGTTGCCCTACTATTCTCCCAGGTAAGCCTGCCGCACTTGCGGATTGGCGAGCAAGGCTTTCGCCTCGCCATCGACGGCGATCAACCCGCTCTCCATCACGTAGCCGCGATGGCTGGCTTCCAGCGCCAGCTTGGCATTCTGCTCCACCAGCAGCACCGTCACGCCTTCGCCCGACACCATGCGCACGGTCTCGAAAATCTTCTCGACCATCATGGGAGCGAGGCCCATGCTCGGTTCGTCCAGGAGCAACAGTCCGGGCCGGCTCATCAGCGCGCGCCCGATCGCCAGCATCTGCTGTTCGCCACCTGACAATGTACCCGCCGTCTGGGCGCGGCGTTCCGCCAGCCGCGGAAACAGAGTGTAGGCGCGATCCATGTCGCTGCGGATGGCCGCCTTGTCGTTGCGGCAGTACGCGCCCATGGCCAGGTTCTCGCGCACGGTCAGCCGGCCGAATACGCCGCGGCCTTCCGGCACCAGCGACAGTCCGCGCTGGACCAGACGGAAGGCCGGCAGGCCGCTGACGTCCTCGCCTTGCAGATGGACGCTGCCGCCGTGATGCAGCAAGCCGCAGATCGCCTTCAACGTGGTGGTTTTGCCGGCGCCGTTGGCACCGATAAGCGCCACCATCTCGCCCTTGTTGATCACGAGGTCGATGCCCTTCACCGCGTTGATTCCGCCATAGGCGACGGTCAGGCCACGGACTTCCAGCATGATGGTCACGGCAGTGCCCCGCCGAGGTACGCACGCACCACCTCGGGATCCTTCTGCACGGCGGCCGGCTCACCCTCCGCGATCTTCTTGCCATAGTCGAGGACCGCAACCCGGTCGCACAGCCCCATGACCAGCTTCACGTCGTGCTCAATCAATAGCAGCGTGACGCCGTCACCGCGGATTTTCTCCAGCAGGCGTCGCAGTTCCAGACGTTCGGTCGCATTCATCCCCGCCGCCGGTTCGTCCAGCGCGAGAAGTTTCGGTTCGGTGGCCAGGGCCCGCGCAATCTCCAGCCGGCGCTGGTCACCGTAGGACAGGTTCTTCGACACCGCGTTCGCCTGCCTGCCGATGGCGACATAGTCCAGCAGCTCCTTTGCCCGGCGGCGGATCGACTGCTCTTCGTCGCGCGTCCCCCGGGTGCGCAGGATGGCGCCGAGCGCACCTGCTCTGGTCCGCACGTGGCGGCCCACCATCACATTCTCAAGCGCCGTCATGTTGCCGAACAATCGGATATTCTGGAAAGTGCGGGCAATGCCGGATTCCACCACGCGATAGGGCTTCTGCCCGCAGAGATTGCGCCCGGCAAATTCGAATTCACCGCTGTCGGGAACGTACAGGCCGGTCAGCACGTTGAAGAGCGTCGTCTTGCCGGCGCCGTTCGGACCGATCAACCCATAGATTTCGCCGCTGCGTATCGTCAACGACACGTCGGCAAGCGCGGTCAGCCCGCCGAAGCGCTTCTCGATGTGGCGCACCTCTAGCAGCGGGGACGGGTCCGCAGCCGTCATTCCTGGTCTGCTTCCTCGAATTCGCGCTTGCGCGTCTTCGAAGGCCACAGTCCCGCTGGCCGGTACAGCATCATCAACACCAGGGCGAGTCCAAACAGCAGCATGCGGATGACCTCCGGTTCGATGAGCATCCGTCCGAACACCGCCTTCTGCGCCGGTTCCACCGTGTAGCGCAGCAACTCCGGTACGAACGACAGCAGCACGGCACCGAGGATCACGCCCCAGATGTTGCCCATGCCTCCCAGCACCACCATGGACAACACCATGATGGACTCGACGAACACGAAGCTCTCCGGGCTGATGAATCCCTGGGTTGCCGAGAAAATCCCGCCGGCCACGCCGCCGAAGCTCGCACCCATGGCAAAGGCCAGCAGCTTGACGTTGCGGGTGTTGATGCCCATGGCCTGCGCCGCCACCTCATCCTCGCGGATCGCGACCCAGGCCCGGCCGAGGCGCGACTTCTGCAGCCGAAGGTTGATGACGATCACCACGACGAGCACGATCAGCAGGAGGTAGTAGTACTTGATCGGACCGCTGAAACTCAACCCGGCAAAGATATCCGTCTTGCTGAAGTTCAACGGGCCGATGCGGAACGGGTCGATCAGGGTGACGCCCTGCGGCCCGTTGGTGATATTGACCGGCTGCGACAGGTTGTTGAGGAAGATGCGGACGATCTCGCCAAAGCCGAGCGTGACAATCGCAAGGTAGTCGCCGCGCAGTTTCAATGTCGGAGCGCCGAGCAGGACGCCGAACAGGCAGGCCACCGCCGCGCCGATCGGCAGGATCACCCAGAACGGCAGATGCAGGCCGAAGTGCGGAGAGGCCAGCAGCGCATAGCAGTAGGCACCCACCGCATAAAAGGCGATGTATCCCAAATCCAGCAGGCCGGCAAAACCGACCACGATGTTCAGGCCCAGCGACAGCAGCGCGAACAGGATGGCTAGGTTGGTGATGCGCACCCAGGCGGTGCCGACCGAAGCCAGCACGAAGGGAAGCACCAGCAGCGCCACGACGATGCAAGCGAGACCGATCCACGGCGCGTACCGGTGTTTGCGCAAGCGTTCGAGTTCTGCGGTGAAGCCCCCCATGCGTCAGGCCCGATCCGCCACGCGTTCGCCCAGCAGGCCCGACGGACGGAACACGAGCACAGCGATCAGCACCATGAAGGCGAACACGTCCTGGTAATTGCTGCCGAACAGCACCACGTGATGGT
>CAYODB010000139.1:0-10390 GCA_964402495.1 uncultured Bordetella sp. | reverse complement strand
GTTTCGCCGCCGACCAGGCGAAGGCCGAAGGGCGCGCACCCCGGGAAGGATCGGATTGGCTGGCGTCGCACCCGAGCAACGAGGAGCGCCTGCGCGACATCACCAGAATTGCGGACGAGTACAAGGCCCAGGCCAGCTACGGCAATGAAGGCCGCGACCGCTACCTGCAAGTGATGGACGGCGTGGCATTTGGCGACAGCGCAGAGCAGGGTGTGACGCGAGGACGAAACTTCTACCATGAGCCGCTTGGCTTCGCCCTGACGGCGCCGCCGGGCTGGAAAATCCAGAACTCGCCCGAAGCGCTGGCGATGGTAAACGGCGAAGGCAACGCCGCGGTCATCGTCAAGATGGTGCCGCCGCAGGCCGGCAGCACCCACGAGGAAATCATCCGCAACTCCGTCAAGCCGGCATCGGGCAAGACGGAACAACGGAACTTCAACGGACTGCCTGCAACGCATTTCTCCGGCACCGTAAAAAACAAGGACGGGCAGGCGCAGGCGGTCGAACTGACGCTGGTCACCGGCCCGTCGAACCAGAACTACGCCTTCATCTATGGAGCCAAAGATCAGCAGTCGCTGCAGCGGACGTATCCCCAGATCCAGCAGGCGGAGTCTTCATTCCGCGCCCTGACTGCAGACGATCGCAGTGCCGCGCGTCCCTGGAAGCTGAAGAGCGTGCCGATGCCGGGTGGCGGTTTCGCGGAGCTGGCCAGGCAGTCACCGTTGGGAAGCAGTGCCGAGCAGCAGTTGCGGCTGCTGAATGGTGTGTACGGGGGTGGGAACGTCAGTCCCGGGCAAAAAGTGAAAGTGGTTGAATGATCTGACTTTCACTCGCCCCTCGCCCCTCGACCTGCAGCCCCGGAGCGCGCCGTCACTCATTGACACACTCTGCTTACCTCCTTGCGCTAAGGTGTAGCACTGGAGGTAAGCAGCATGGTCGATCGACGTGATTTTCTGCGGCTGGGTGCCGGTACCGCGCTGGGCCTGGCGGCAAGCCCGGCACTGGCGCAGTCCGATCCGCGCATCCGCAGCTACAAGACCCTCGGCCGCACCGGCCTCAAAATCTCGGATATCTCCTTCGGCTCGGCGAGCATGTCCGACCCGGTGGTGGTGCGCCATGCGCTCGCGCGGGGCATCAATTACTTCGACACCGCCGAGAGCTACCGTTTTGGTAGCAGCGAGGAAGCCATCGGCGAGGCGCTGAAGGGCAAGCGCAACGATGTATTTCTCACCAGCAAGACCAAGGCCGGCGCCGGCGACACCCGGGCCGAGATGATGAAGTCGCTGGAGGGCAGCCTGAAGCGCCTGCAGACCGATCACGTGGAGGTGTACTTCAACCACGCCGTCAACGACGTGGACCGGATGAAAAACCCGGCATGGGCGGAGTTCACCGAGCTGGCGAAGAAGCAGGGCAAGATCCGCTTCTGCGGCATGTCCGGGCACGGCAGCCACCTCACCGAGAGCCTGGACTACGCCATCGACAATGACCTGGTCGATGTGATCCTGGTGGCCTACAACTTCGCGCAGGACCCGACTTTCTACGACAAGCTGCGCCACACCTTCCACTATTCGGCGATCCAGCCGGATCTGCCGCGAGTGCTGGACAAGGCAAAAAAGAAGGACATCGGCGTGCTGGCGATGAAAACGCTGATGGGCGCGCGCCTGAACGACATGCGGCCCTATGAGCGCAAGGGGTCGACCTTCTCGCAAGCGGCGTTCCGCTGGGTGCTGTCCGCGCCGCAGGTGGATGCGCTGCTGGTGTCGATGAGCAGCAAGGAAGAGATCGATGAATATGTCGCGGCCTCCGGAACGGCGAAGGTCAGTGCCGTGGACATGGAGCTGCTCGAGCGCTATGCGCTGCTGCAGGGGGGGCGCTACTGCCAGTCGGCGTGCTACGATTGCACCGGAAGCTGTCCGCAGAATGTCGCCATCGCAGAGGTACTGCGCACGCGCATGTACGACGTCGACTATGGCGACCCGCTGCTCGCCCGCACCGAGTATGCCGCCCTCGGCAATCCCGCCGAGGCCTGCCTGACCTGTGCGACGCAGTCCTGCCTGAACGCATGTACCAGGGGCATCCCGATCGCCGAGTACACCCTCGATGCCGCCCTTCGGCTGGGTTAAACCTCACCGCCTCTGCGGTGAGATCTTGACCTATGCGGTGAGGGTTTAACGTGACTAGATTTCTTGCGGATTTCCTTTTCGTGCTTGCGGCCTGGACATTGGTCATCAAGTACATTTTCCCGGTGGCGTATGCGCTGAACGCAGGCGAACCAGCTCTCACTTATGTGATGTGGGATTTCTGGTGGGTGGCGCACATCTGGCTCGGCTGGGCGCTGGTCACCAGGCCGCGCTACGCCTTCGGACTGGCGATCACGGTATCGGTAGTCGAAATTGTCATTGTCGTGACCAAGTTCGTAATGTTCCTGTCCGCTCCGCAATGGGATATCTGGCGCACGAACTGGTTCATCAACAAGGTTTTCGTTCTGGCGTGCTTCGTCCTCCTTCTCGGCTACCTGCTCTGGAACCGGCGGGCGTTCCGTAATGCTTGAGTTGCCAGCGAACAGCGAACAGTGAACAGCGAACAGCGAACAGCGAACAGCGAACGGTGAACAGTGAACGGTGAACAGCAGTCGGTGAATAGCGAAATGGGCTACTGATCTACTGTTCACTGTTAACCGTTCGCTGGCAACTGATCGCTGATCGCCGCGCGCGCTACCTACTTCATCAACCGCGGCAGCCAGAGGACAAGTTCGGGGACGTAGGCGACGAGCAGGATCACCGCCATCCACGCCGCGATAAAGGGGGCGAGCATGGCCAGGGAGGCGGTGTAGCTGATCCCGGCGATGCGGCTGGCGACCATGGCCAGCACCCCGACTGGCGGCGTCACCGATCCGACCACCAGCAGCATGATGGTGATGATGCCGAAATGCACCGGATCGTAGCCCAGGTGGGCGATGAGCGGGCCCATGATCGGCACGACGATGATCAGCGCGGGTACCGGTTCCAGGAAGGTGCCCAGCAGGAAGAAAAACGCGATCAGCACCAGCATGGCCAGCTTGGGGTCCGACGTGATCGACAGCATGAACTGGAGGGCAGCCTGGCCAACGCCCGCGCGGCTCAGTACCCAACTGAAGAGTGCCGCCCCGCCGAGCGTGATCAGCGCGCTTGCCGTCGTTTCCGCTGCCGCGGAGAAGTTGCGGTAGAGCGAAACCCGGTTGTGCTTGCGGGCGGCGAGCCCGAACAGCAACGCATAGAGCGCCGCGACCGCGCCGGCTTCGGTGGGCGTGAAAGTGCCGGAAAGGATGCCGCCGATGATGATGGCCGGCATAACCAGCGCAGGCAAGGCCCGGCCCGTGGACGAAACCACCTCGGCGCGGGAAGCCCGCGGCGACGGACCGGCCCCGACGCGGGGCGCCATGTACCAGGTCAGAAGCATCATCGACAATCCTGCCAGCACGCCCGGAATGACGCCGCCCAGGAACAGCGCGCCGATGGAAACCCCCGTGACGGAGCCGTAGATCACCGCGATGATGCTGGGCGGAATGATGGGCGCCATCATCGCCGCGCAGGCGGTCACTGCCACCGCGAACGCCGGTTTGTAGCCTTCGCGTTTCATCGCCGGGATCATCATCGAGCCAATGGCGGCGAGGTCGGCGAGGGCGGAACCGGAAATCGCACCCATGAACATGTTGGTCAGGATGTTGGCCTGGGCGAGCCCGCCTCGCAGGTGGCCGATGAGCGCGCGCGACATGCCCACCAGGCGGTCGGTGATTCCCGCCACGCTCATCAGTTCGCCGGCGAGGATGAACAGCGGCACCGCAAGCAGCGAGAAGTTGTCCAGGGAATCGTAGAACTGCTGGGCCAGGAGCAGGACGGGAAGCTGGCCGTCGACCAGAACCGTGAGGATGGCTGCCAGGCCCATGCAATAGGCGATCGGCATGCCGATCGCCATGAAGACGAAGAACAGCACCAGCATCAGGCCGATGCTCACAACGTGCGGTCCGTCATTTCGTCAGGGGCGGGGACATCGCGGTTCCAGGTCAGGATCATCAGCAGCGATTCGAGCGCCGCTCCGACCGGGATTGCCAGATAGACGGTCCACTTGGGCAGATCGAGAACCGCGGATTGCTGCATCCAGGTGCGGTCGACGAACTGGATGCCGGCCCACAGCAATATCAGGCTGAAGGCGAGCGTCAGCACGTTGGCGGCCCAGACCAGGATGCGCTTCCCGCTGGGCGGCAGCATGGACTCGAGCAGATCGACGCGGATGTGGCCGCGCGATGCCGCCACCAGGGCCGAACTGAGCATGATTCCCCAGAGCATCGCGGCGCGGACCAACTCCTCGGCCCAGAACAGCGATTCGTTCAGCACGTAGCGAAAGAACACCTGCAGCAGCACCAGGACGAAGTAACTGGCGAGGAGCGCGACGGACACCGCCTTCAGCGATGCCTGAAGGCGGCCCGTGAATGACGCCGGTGGGCGCGCGGGAAACATGTTCATAGTCTAGTGGTCGCGAATTTATCTGACAGACACTGTCATTAACCCAGACTCATGAACCACGGAGGACACGGATGCCCTACGTGCGTAGCAAGTCGGGTATCCGTGGTGAACGCGGTTTCGCCTTGAAAGGGAGGGGCTCAGGCCTTGCCGGCGGCCTGCACGGCTTCGACCAGCGCCTTGCCCTTGGCTCCCGAGCGGGCAACGAAGCCGTTGATGACGGGGCCCATTTTCGTGCGGAAGCTGGCGATGTCCGGATTCGGATTCGCCTTGATCAGTTTGGCGAGCTCGGTCCAGGCGGATTCCTGGGCCTTGAGGTTGGCTTCCCACATTTCCTTCTGCACGGCTTCGACGGCAACGTCGCGGATTACCTTCTGCACGGCCGCCGGCAGCGACGCCATTCTCCGGGCGCTCGCCATCATCGAGACTTCGGTGAAAATGTGGTGCGTGCGGGTGGCGAATCCGGCGACTTCGTAGTTCTTGCTGGAGACCAAATAGTCGGCGGGCGCCTCGCAGGCATCGACCACGCCGGTCTGCAGTGCCGTGTAGATTTCCCCCGCCGGGATCGGTGTCGGATTGGCGCCGAGTGCCTTCGCCATCTCGACCCAGGTCGGGATCTCGGGGACGCGCAGGCGCAGGCCGCGAACGTCATCGGCCGTCTGGATGGGCTTCTTCGACAGGAACACGCGGAATCCGGAAGCGCCCAGCGACAGGATCTCGACGCCAAGGGCGTCCTTCGCGTCCTTGCAGACCCGCTGGCCGATGGGCCCGTACAGGACTCTCTTGACGTGATCGTAGTCATTGAACAGGAACGGCAGGGAGCCGAACCCGAACTGCGGCTGCCAATTGCCCAGGGTGCCCAGGTCGGTCCAGCACAGGTCGAGCGTACCGAGTTGCAGCGCCTCGGCCGAAGTGCGCAGGTTGAAAAGCTGCGAAGCCGGGCGGATGCTGATGGTAACCGCACCGTTGGTGCGCTCCTTCACTTTGCCGGCAAATTTCTCGGCCACGCCGTGGATCAGGTGGGTGGTGGGGACATGATGCGAAAACACCAGGTTGATCGGCGGCGTTTGTCCCCAACTGCGCCGCGACAGGGCCGTCGCGCCAACCACCGCCGCGCCAACCACCGTGGCGCCCGCCTTGATCAGTTCACGTCTGGATATCGCCACCGTGATCTCCTCCTGTGCGCGCCACCGCGATGCGATGTCGTCTTCTTGTGTCGGAATCAATGCCGCCGTGCCGATGCCCCGTTCCCGAGACGCCGTATCACAATGCCGAATCAGTTTAACGGCTCCCTTGGGCGGATGGCAATGCAGAGGCTTTCGGGTGCGCCCTGCCTTCGAGCCGGTTTTTAGCTCGTACCGCGCAGGTCAGGGAATGGTGAACCCCACCGTTGCCATCACACCTAGAGGTTAAATCCGTTAACATTTCCGGAAACCGGTCGACGAGGGAGCAGCGAGTGTCCATCACCCGAAGTACCGTGCGAAAGTCGATTGGTTTCGGAATACTGCCGTTGTTGCTCCTGGGCGTCACGATCAATGCCCGCGACGAACCGCTCAGCCCGGAAGCAGCGGCATTTGCTGCGGCATCCGGACAGGACGTCGCGGATCGGGAAAACGCGTTCTTCGCGGTACTGGGTTTCGTCTCGCCGCCGGGCCAGGACCCGCATGCGCAAGGCATGCAGGCGGCGGCGCGATATGAGGCGGCGCTGGCGCAGCGGCCTTATTCCGCCGACAACAGCGTTCGCGATTCGACCTCTCCCGAGGCGTTGTCGACGGCCACCGCTATTGGGGATCTGATCTGCGGCGGAGACGGCTACCGCCATCAGCGCCAGCAGAATACCGGCCATCTGGCTGTCAGGGTGGACGCCCACAAGGCAATGCTGGCGCGGTACGAGCGGCTGCAAGCCTATCCCCACTATCGTGACGCGCTGACACGGACGATTTTCGCTCCGGGCATGCCGTTCGGGGTTCTGGCCAGTGCGCATCAGCTTCTATTGGCTAAAGTGGTTCTGTCCGCCCAGGGCGGCGACCCCAGTCAGGCACTGGCAACGCTCGAACGCGACACGTTCTTTTGGCGGATGGTGCTGCGCGACGCGGACAGCCTGATCGCGAGAGTAGTCGCAGTGCGATTTCTGACGAACAACGCGAGCCTCCTCTCGGAGCTTGTTTCACAGTACAAACAGTACAAATGGAGCGTGGACGCGTTGCAGGAAAAAGCGCAGGCAATCGTCCTGCCGCTGACCGTGGAAGAGCGCGATCCCCGCCCCGCATTGCGGCGGGAATTTCGAGTGGCCCGGCACCTGTTTGCCGGCTTTGCAAAAGACCCGGGTTTTCGCAGGTCCGCGATGAATGTGTCCAATGAAGGAGCGTTGGCGTCAGGCGGCCGGGACATCCTGTATCGACTGTTTTATCGACCTGACGCCACGGCTAATGATGCCTACCGGGACTTCGCTGGTCTGTCCGCGGTGATGGGGTTGCCCGCGCGTGAGTTCATCAAACATCTGCTCGCCGCTGGCGCGGCGGGCGAATCAAGCCCCAGCCTGATCAGATGGAATCTGATTTATAACCCACTGGGAAAAGTCATCCTGGCCTCGGCACCGCCAGATTCTCGGAAATTTTCCGCGCAGCTTCCCAATCTCGATGGGTTGCTGCGGCTGGTGGCGCTGCAGCTCAGGGCAAAACAGGAGGGCCTCGTTCCCGGCCGCATGCAGGACTTTCTGCGGAGCGCCGGGGATGCTTTTGCGAATCCATATACAGGCGCTCCCATGCAATACGATACAGAGGGGCACCGGATGTACTTTCTCGGGGTCGATGACAATCTGTTGCCCGTCACACGCATGTGAGGTCCGCCTTTGGCCACGATCCCCGCGTTTAGTTTAACCCCGTTCGGAACCCCCGGGCGTTAATAGTAACCGCTCAACCAGAACGCGTTTGCTGCAGAGGAAGGAGTTGTGGCAGTCCATGAACATCGCACCATTGATCGACTATCTGCGCCATCCTTTTCCCAGTCGCCAGGGGTTTTCCGCATACCGCTTCCCGGGCCTGATCGTTCACGTACCGATTGCCCTGTTTTTTCTGGTCCTGGGGGCTTCGTTGACGCTGTGGGACCCCTATCTGTGGCCGCTGTTACTGGTTTATCTTTTGGCGGGCCTCTACCTCGGCCGCGACCTGGCGATCTTTGCCCACTACAACCTGCTGATCACCCTGGCCGTTATCGGTGGGTTCATCGGGCTGATGGCGTCGCCCGACACGCTGCGCGCCCTGCTGTCGGGCTCGCGCAACCCGGTTCTGAGTTTTGCCGTCACGCTGTCGGTCGCGGCGGGATTTTTTGCCTGGGTCAAGTGGCGCATCGGGGCTGAAGCGGACAACCGTGCGGCACCGCCCGATGTCCCCGGACAAACGCCCGCTGCGCCGCAGAAGCCCCGCTTGTTCGCCGCCGGTGGCATGTGGCTGATTTCGCTGGCGTGGTTTGCGCTCGTGTTTCTTGCCGCCTACCGTCCCGAGCATCCCCGTTCGTCGGGATTTACGTGGGCGCTCTGGCTGCTGCCTTTGATCGCTGCCGCCGCGTTGGTCCTTGCTTTGCGTAGCAATGTGGGAGCCCTGCGTAGCCGCGGCACACGCGCGGTCATCGTGCTGGCGCTGAAGCTGGTGATCCTGCTGGCGGCGCTCGCGATACCGACCGCTGCGTTTGTAACCAGCCACGCTGACTTCCGGTTGCATGTGCGCATGGCGAAGATGATTGAATCCGTTGCACCGCTGAAAGCACAGGTTCTCGAAAATTTGTTCCGGCCCCAATGGATGACCAAGCCCGGCGAAGGCCTCGCGTGGCCGGCAGACATCAAAACGGATGCGGGGTTTATCGGTAGTGACGGCACCATTCTGATTTTCGATGCCTCGTCCGGCACCCTTGCGGTCATTGCACCGGGGCCGCTGCCGGATTGGCGCTGCCTGGGCTTTCCTCGTGAGCTTGCGCCCCGCGCATGCCGGGACTATCCGGCGCCAACCTCCCTCGAGGAAGGCTCCGGGACAAACATGACGCTAGCGGTTGGCGCTCTGTCGAAGGTGGCTGCGGGCCTCAAGGCCCCGTCATCGGCGCAATCGGCCGGCACGTCCCGGATCCTGCCCCGGGATGGCGACCTCGACTTCGGTTACGTGGACGCGCAGGGGGGCCAGGTCGCGCTTTACAACGATCGGCACGGAGTCCTGATGCTGCTGGGGCGCGAAGGGACAGGTAGCTGGAACTGCAGATTGCTGGTTCAAGGCAAGACCGAGACCGGGTGTCCGGCCGAATGATCGGCGCGGAAGAGTTCGAATTCCATACGGCGACGTTCGCGGAAAAAATATGAATGCACAGGAACAAAGCGGTTCAGGCGTGTCAGTCCAATGCGGGCCTTGGCCGGATCGGCTTTACTTCATCGAACTGCTTCGCCCCTGGAAACTGGTTTCCTTTGGCATCGGCATGGCGTGGCTCTTGTTCGGTGCGGTCAACTACGGCATCGCCGACTGGGACGTGGGCATCAGTTTGATCATGGGTGCGCTCACCTACCTCTGTGCTCCGTGGAGCGTCCGCCTCATTCTCCATTCGCTTTACCGCCGGCCTGGCGGTTGGGTTTTGCACGTATTGGCTGCATTGGCGGTGGCCTTGTTCGTGGTTGACTCTGTTTATTGGCTTTACCACACGGCAATGGGCAACCGCATGTACCGGCTTGAGAATTTCAAGGCCTCTTCAGCGCTGTATTTCCTCGCGGGTGCATTCTGGCTATATCGAGGCTCCGTGCGCGAATTCCTGCGCAATGTCAAATCACTGAGGAAAGGTGCCGCATGATTTCGGGAAATTCCGCTGGCTGGCTTCGGATAATGTCGAGGATCGGCCTCGGCCTTGCCTGTCTTGTAGGGGTTGCAATTGCCGGGTTCAGTCTGATGTTCTGGTTCGGTGGCAATGATGTCGAAAAATTCTGCCAGGACGCCACACCCGGCCTTTCTTTCGCACGGCTGGCCGCCTTGGCCGACAAACATCAGCTCCGCCTGGTACCGGGATCGCGGGAGGATTCCGGAGCATATTTGCTGCTGGCGCATACGCCGCGATCCTTTGGGCGCGACACCTGCCTGGTGAGGCATGACAACCACGTGGTGATTGAAAGTCAGTATGTATTTTCCGACTAGAACCACTGATGCTGTGGCGACGGACAGGAGCATCCAACGGCTGGGGTTGTTCGTGTTTCTGTGCTTGCTCGTTTCTGCTTCAGCCCAGGCGTTCTCCATCATTGTGCCGCCGGATATCGATTACACCGATCTGCCGGGTCAGTTCGGTTGGAGCCCATTGATAACGGCAGTCTTGCGGGGTGATGCGGGCATCGTGCAAAAGCTTGTCGGTAAAGGCGCAAACCTTCCGGTCAGGGATAAAGCAGGCAGAACGGCCCTGGACTACGGCGAAGAACACGACGAGCGGGAAGATAGGGGAAATCCTGAAGAGCAGCCGGGCAACCCACATTGAATAAAGGAAGCAGCTCCATGATAAGAAACGTTGCCTTCGTTCTCGCGGCGTTCTTTACGTTTCCACTCCAGGCTTCTTTTGTGTGGGCTGCCGATCCGGACCCCGCTGGCCCTGAAACACTCTGCGTGCGGCAGCAGTCGACAATCCGGGCCCTCGAGAGTGACCGCGAACAGATGGCGCGCGAAATCTACCGCCTCCAGGAGGAAATCCGCCAGCTCAACTCAACCCTTAACGACATCCGGTCAAAGGTCGGGCACGGCGGGCCTGCCCCCAGTTCCTCCGCGAAATGAACTTTTTTTGGCTGGTGTCCATGCAAGGAAAGGAGTGCGCACAATGAACACAAGGCTGCAACTCTTGGCTGTGCCCCTGAGCGCACTGGTATTCTCGCTGTGGTTTTT
>CAYODB010000138.1:0-10429 GCA_964402495.1 uncultured Bordetella sp. | reverse complement strand
CCACTTCGCGACTGCAAATCTCACCGATTGCCATGCTTGCCCCCTGTTGCCGTCTCCTCCTTGAATTCATTCTCGACCTGTGCGCCGATGCCGGAATTGACACAGGTCAACCGGCGGGCGAACAGGCTCTGGCAACGCTTCCGGGAAGGGCTTTGCGGAAGCGTTCACGGCCAGGCGAGATGCCCCGGAGCGCAGTGAGCGCCAGCATGCGGACACCCGCGGCGGCCGGAGCAATAACGCATTCGATACGCAGACTTGCAGGAATCGAGTCCCGACAGGCAGGCCGGGCAGATCTGCTACTTGTGCCCCGCGTCCGGCGCGGCAGGATCGAGGGACAGACGACGGAACAATCCGTCCCAGTTGCCGGTGGATTTCGCATTCTCCAACGCAGTGTTGGCATCATGGAAAAACGTCTGCCTGGACTCTTCCGGCTGCAGCGGCTCCTGAGTGCGCAGCTGGTATTCGAGCACCGCCAGATCGGCTTCGGACGCATCGCCTCCGGTTTCGCTGCGCGCACGGATGCGCGTGCGCAGCGTTTCTTCAGAAGCGGTGAAATCCACGATCAGGAAAGGGACGCCTGCCTGCGCGGCGAGGTCACGAAATCGGCTGCGCTGCCCGCACTTGAGGAAGGTTGCGTCGACGATGGCGCCATATCCCGCGGCGAGGATGATCTGTGCCAGCCCCAGCAGCCGGGTGTAGGTCGATTCGGTGCTGTCGGCCGAGTAAAGGCCGTCCGCGACAACCGATCCGGAACGCTGTTCCGGTGCCAGGCCGGACATTCTTTTTCTCTCGACGTCGGAACGGATACGGATTGCGCCCGTCAATTCGACCAGCGTGCCGGAGAGCGTGGTCTTGCCGCTGCCCGAAAGGCCGTGCGTGATGATCAGAAAGCCGCGCGCCGCCTGCGCGCAACTGCGTGCCAGCACAAGGTAATCATGGCAACGTTCCAGCAGGGGCCCGAGTTCTTCGCTGCCGGGCGCAAGCTGGTCAGCGCGAAACAGGTTGACCTTGGCACGCACCGTCGCGCGAAAGGCGACGTAATAGCGCAGCACCCGCAGCCCGGCATAATCGCCTGTGGCTTCGAGGTAGGCGTTGATGAAGCGCCGGGCAAGATCCGGCCGGCGCGCGGCGCGCAGATCCATGCTCAGGAAAGCGACCTCGCTGCTCACGTCGATCCAGCGATAATCGGCATTGAACTCGACGCAATCGAACACGCACGGCACGTCGTCGAGAATCGCGATGTTGCCGAGGTGGAGATCGCCGTGACATTCGCGCACGGCTCCGTCGCGCTTGCGCTGCGCGAAAACTTCATCCAGGCGGGTGTGCTCGCGCCGGCTCCAGGATTCGACGTCTTCAAGCAAAGGCAGATTCGCCGCCAGTTCCGGTAGTGCGCGCATCTGCGCGAAGTTCTCCTCGGCCGCCGCCGCGATCGCCCCGGGTGTGGCGCAGGGATCTCCGTCGGCGGCCGATACGGCCGCGCTGGAATGGAACTGCGCAACCTGTCCAGCCAGCAAGTCGAGGTGAGGTGCGCTCAACTCGCCGCGCGCCAGGACACGGTCGGCCAGCGCTTGCTGCGGAAACTCGCGCATCCTGACCGCATATTCGATCGGTGCCGCCGGGTCACCCACCCTGGGGGCTTCGGGTGTGCCGCTAATCGGAACGACCTCCAGGTAGATGTGCGGTGCGAGTCGCGAGTTGAGCCGCATCTCCTCCCCGCAATAGAACCGCCTCCTCTCCAGGGTGGTGAAATCGACAAACCCGAGGTTGACCGATTTCTTGATCTTGTAGGCATACGTCCCGGTCAGGACGACAAACGAAATATGCGTCTCCAGGATACGGACCGCGCCCACGGCGTGACCATAACACCCGGGTTCGCGCAGGGCCTCAACCATCCGGCGCTGGCGTGCGAGTTGCAGTTCTGCCGATACGAGTTCGCTGATCATGTGCGGGATCCTGATCCGCAGTCCGTCGATGCGCGGCGTCGCCGAGGAGGCGCCGGGCGCCTACAGGAACGTGAGCGCGGTGGTCGATGCCGCCGAAGCGGCCGGACTGGCGAAGAAAGTGGCGCGGCTCGAACCGCTGGTCGGCATCAAAGGTGGACCCTGGTGTGAGGGCGGAGATGGCGGGAGAACCACTGTCCGGCAAGCTGCGCCACCTGATCCAGCGTGCCCGGTTCCTCGAACAGATGCGTGGCACCCGCAACGATCTCCAGTTCGCACTGGCAGTGGGTGAGCGCGTCGCGTGCCGATTCATTCAGCATGATCACTTCGCTGTCCAATCCACCCACGATCAGCAACGTCGGCGCATTGACGCGTCCGAGCAGTTCGTCTCCGGCAAGGTCGGGCCGGCCGCCACGGGAGACCACCGCGCCGATGTCTTCCGGCAGGGTCGCGGCGACTCGCAGCGCCGAGGCCGCGCCGGTGCTGGCGCCGAAAAGACCGACGGGCAGCGCGCGCGTCGAAGCCTGCTGGCGCACGAAGCGCACGGCATGCCCGAGCCGCGCGGTCAGCAGGCGGATGTCGAAGCGCGTCTCCCGGTCCAGATCTTCTTCAGCCGTGAGCAGGTCCAGTAGCA
This sequence comes from uncultured Bordetella sp., assembly GCA_964402495.1. GTDB lineage: Bacteria > Pseudomonadota > Gammaproteobacteria > Burkholderiales > JACQAP01 > JACQAP01. Next base: position 7,855 of record CAYODB010000138.1, on the reverse strand, counting down.
GCGTGCCCAGCCCGAGCTGGTGCAGTGCCGAGGCCACATGCCGGTTGCGCGGCGACAGACGGCCGGAGCCGCTGCCATGCGAGAACACCACCACGCCGTCGGGCTGCGGCGGCAGTTCGAGTGCGCCTTCGAGCGTGACCTCGCCCGCCGGAATCGACACCGCACGCTGGTCGCCGGCGGCACTCACGGATTGGCCCCGCTGTGCGAGCCTGCGCCCTGCCGGAGAATGGCGATGACTTCGGCGTCCTCCACTTGGCCGAACTCGCGATAGAACTGCCCGACTGCGTAGAACTCTCTCGGGGCTCCGAGGCACACCACTTCGTCGGCCAACGGCCTGACGCGATCGAGACTGTCCGGGGCGGCGACCGGTATGGCGCAGACCAGGCGCTGCGGCTGCCGGGCGCGCACCGCGTGCAGTGCGGCGATCATACTGGCGCCGGTCGCCAGGCCGTCGTCGACCACGATCACGATCCGGTCCTTGGGATCGAGCGGCGGACGTGAAGGGGTGTATTGCGTGCGGCACTTGCGCAGCGTTTCCAGCTGCGCCTGCTTTTCCTGCTCCAGATAGGCCGAATCGGCACCGGCCGAGGCTGCGTTTCCGGCGGTATAGGCCCAGCCAGATTCATCGACCGCGCCAACCGCAAACTCCGGGTTGAACGGAGCGCCCAGTTTGCGCACCAGCACCACGTCCAGTTCGCCGCCCAGTTCGTCCGCGAGCACCTTGCCCATGCCCACGGCGCCGCGTGGGATCGCCAGGATCAGGGGATTCTGCCCGCGGTAACGCGACAGCGCCTTGGCGAGTTGCCGCGCTGCGTCCGTCCGCGACTGGAACTGTATCGTCATCGCCAGCAATCCTGCGCCTGTGGCCGGCGCGGACCTTGAGCAAGGTCAAAGTGCGATGCTTTTTCAGCCGCAAGGCCAGCGCATCCGCAGCTTTACTTCCTTTTGTGAAATTCGGTCCAGGCCTTGTTGAAGCTTTCGTGAAGCGCATGCCAGGCCTGCTCGAAGCCCTTGTTGACGTCCATCCAAGCGGCCTGGCTGGCGTCGCGGGTTTCGTTCAGGCGTTTGAGCGCCTCGTCGCGCTGCTGTTCCATCGCCTTGATCTGCGCTTCGAACTGGATCTTCATCGTGCCCTGTGCCTTCTGCACTTCGGCTTCCCAGTCGGCAAGCTTCAGGTTCCAGTCGTCGAGCTGGCGTTTCATCTTCTCCACGTATTCGTCTCGGTTCATGCTGCCCTCCTCCTCAGTCGGGAAATCGGGAATCGCCATTCCAGAATAGCGCATGCCGGCGGAAATGAAAGCCGTGCCGGGCTGAATTCGCATCACGACGGCGCGGTGACGCTGTCCGGTGTGATGGTCAGCGTCAGCGACTGTACCGGCGCATCCCAGGCCAGGCGCAGTGTCACCGCCTGCATGATCTTCTCGAAGCCGTCCTCCGATTGCGAAACGGTCAGCAGCGGCGCGGCTTCGGTCCGAAACGGCTGGCTGCCGGTGAGCACGACTTTTCCGCCGAGTACACCATCCTCCAGCGTCAGCGCGGTCAGCTCGTTCCAGGTAAAAGCCTGTCCGAAGCCGCCCGGCACCTGGCCGTCGATCACGAAGCGGCCGAGGAAACCGTCGCAGCTCGGCATGGCGAGGTTGATCTCGGTCTGCAGCCACCGCTGACCCGCTTCGAACCGGTACTCGACTTTCAGTTTCGCGCCGGAGACCGAGATCGTCTTGGCCACGCCGGGGCCGGCAAGCGCGATCCGGTCAGCGGCCTTCGAGTGCACCTGATAACGCAGCGGTTCCGCATCATCTCCATCCCGGTCGATGAACAAGGCGCGCGGAAAGCGGTCAGCGATCAGATCCTCGACAGACACCGGATGCTTGAAGTTCACCCGGTCGTGGGCGGAGGCGATCCCCTCGCCGGTGTGATTGCCCTCGCCGCCTTCGCGAATCTTGCGGTGATAGTGCTCCGCCCGCCGCGTCAGGGTATCGCCGAAGTTGTGCCGCAATGCAAGCGCATCGAGTTCGTGGATCGCGCCCAGGCCGTCGTCGCGGATCACTGCCTGCAGGCCGTCGCTGGAAATGAAGATCTCGTCATGACCATCGAGATCGAGATCCGTGGTCGTTGCCCGCCGCGGTGCGCTCCGGTCGAGCAGCGATTCCAGTTCCACCAGTGCATTCCAGACCGCGCGGCGCAGGTGCGGCAGATAGATGCCGCCGAACAGTCCGTGCCAGTAGGCGTCGTTAGCCTGCGCCAGGTGCAGCAGCGTCCGCATCCGCGGCGTGGCGGCTGTGCCGAGCGTGGCCAGGCGAGCGGAGGCCTCGAGCATGCGTTTGTGCATCCAGTTCGATTCGGCGTAACGCGACATGAAATTGCGCCAGATGCCCCCGCGCAGGAAAGGCTTGTTTTGTTCGTAGCGGTGCTGCTCCTTCTCCCTCTGCACCAGCGCGGCAAAGACATCGGCCCGGTCGGCATCCAGGGTCCATTCGTTCATTTCGATATAGGACGTGCTGGGCAGATACACCACGCCCCGGGGCCGCTGCCGCTTCTCGTAGTCGCGGTAATGCGCCGCTTCGATGACCTCAGAGGCCAGTACGCCTTCGATAAACTGCTTCAGCCACTCTTTTTCGTAAACCCAATGGTAGGTTTCCGGCCAGATCCCAAGCTTCTCAATGTCGTCAAAGTAGATTGCCGCCGTGCTCGGCGATTCGTTGTTGGCGAGCGATTCGAGATGGCGGATGGTATCCGGCGCAGTGGAAAAGGGAATCCGGTAGCGCAGCGCTTCGGATATCGGGAACAGGTCCAGGCGCACGCCGCCTTCCTCGGTGCTGAAATAGCCGCCGAGGTCTTGCGCGTGCTTGCCGGCACACAGGAAATGGTAGTCGTCGACGGTCACGTAGCGGATTCCGGAATCGGCGAGCGACGGAGTGACCGCGGATTCCCACACCCGCTCGGTCAGCCAGGCGCCGCTCGGCCGCTGTCCGAAAGCCGCCTCCAGCCGGTCGGACAGAGCTGCAAGCTGCGAGCGCCGGTCGCGCTCCGGAATCGAGGCCAGTACCGGCTCGGTGTCGCCGCCGCCGAACAGTTCCACCTGTCCGCGCGCCACCATTTCCGAGAGCTTCGCCATGTCCTGCGGGAAATGCTTCAGCAGATAATCGAGCAGCCAGCCGCTGAAGTGCACTGCCAGCTTGAAATCCGGATAGCGGTGGACCGTTTCCAGGAAAGGTTTGTAGCAGCGTGCGTGGGCATCGTCGATCACGTGCCCGAAATTGCCGGCTGGCTGGTGCGCGTGCACCCCGAACAGCAGCGAAACTTTCTTATTCATCTGAGGAAGTCAAACGAGAAGATCTTTCAACGCAAAGGACGCAAAGGTACGCGAAGGAAAACTGAACGCTTTGGATGGAGAAACCGAAAACAATGTGGATCTCTTGTCATGCACAAACTCGGCATTGCATCTTATCAACAGTTCGTTGCAACAATTCCTTCTTTGGTTTTCCTTTGCGTACCTTTGCGTTCAATGTTGTTGACTTGTCAGGAAGCGCGGCGCATGGCGCCGTGCATTTCCGTCTGTCCGCCGCCGCGGCTTACTACCACGTCCAGTTCCGTGGGAACCGGCAGCTTGAGCAGGCGGTAGAGGTGGGCGAGCTTGAGCCGGAACAGCTGGTCGAACTGCGCGACCACGCTGCCCGGGTTGTAGTCGCCGAACCACCAGAACCAGTCCGAGGCCTCGCAATCGGCGAGCTGGCCGGTGGCGAGCGCAAGTTCTTCGGCCGTGAGGCGGCCGCTTGCCGCCACCAGGTCGAAGCTCTGCTTGGCGGCGCACAGCAGGTCCCATGCGCGATTCTTGTCCGCCGATCCGATCCAGGTCGCGAGGTTGCCGTACACCCAGCTTCCGGCGACCAGCGAGGGAAGCGGTGTGGCCTGGCGATGCGCATCGAGGCAGTCCGCGAAAGTGCAGGTTCGTATCCGCGGATGCGCTTCCAGCCGGGCATAGAGTTCGTCGAGGAAGTAGTAGGCGTTGTACGGGTAGTACTCCCACGCGTTTTCGCCGTCGAGAATGACGCTGACCACCTGCCGCGCGCCTTCGGTGTTGGCTTCGAGGATCGCTTCCAGCTCGCCGATGAAATGGGCGGTGGCGTCCTTGCCGTGCCACTTGGAATACTCGAAGCCGATCAGGTCCGACAGCCGGTCGTCGCGGAAGAAGCCGGTCACCGCCGCCCGTCCGCCGCTCAGCCGGTAAGGGTGGTAGAGATAGTCCGCGCGCGCCGGCAACGCCGCATCGCCTTTGCGCAGGCTGTTGACCAGCACGCCTTCGCCGCTGGCGATCCACTCGCAGCCGCCTTCGGCGAGCAGGTCGACGAACGGTTGCGAAATCGCGCCTTCCGCCGGCCACATCCCGCGCGGTGGTCCGCCGAAACGGGCGGTGTGGCTGCGGCTGGCGGCTGCGATGTGGGCGGCGGCGCGGGTGCGCCCGCCCGGATACTGCTGCGACTTCGGCAAGGGCATGGACGGTTCGGCTTCACGCGCGGACTCGAACGAGATCAGCAGCGGCCCGATCGGATGGTGGCCCGGCGTGGTTGTGAGCTCGATTCGGCCGGCCTCGGCGAGCTTGCGATAACGCGGCATCACGCCGCTGACTTCCCGGCCGATCAGTTCCAGCAACTGCATCCGGTCGGCGTGGGAAAAGCCCTGGGCCTTGGCTTGCAGTTGCGGCACCACCGGGTCGCGGCGGCGCACCGTTTCACCCAGCCACGCCAGGTGATACCAGGTCAGCAGGTCGCCGAGATACTGCGCCGACAGGTAGCTTTCGCCGGCGCTGCCCGGCTGCTGGGTCAGGACAAAGAAATCCCAGAGCCGGCGATAAGCCGGATAGGGCTGGACCATCTTGTGGTGATTGGCTTTGAAACAGCGGCTGAGAACCATTTCGCGCTCGGAGGCATCGAGCCGGTAGAGATCCGGATGGCCGAGCAGGCGCAGCAGCGGATCGCGCAGCGTGCCGCTGGCAAACTGGTCAGCGTAGTCCTCGAGCTGGTCGAGCAGCACCGGGGTGAAATTCAGCACCGCCTTCACGCCCGGATGGTTCTCCAGGTGCGCGGCCATGTCGGTGTAATCCTTGATTGCGTGCAGGTAGACCCAGGGCTGCACGTATTCGCCGGTCGCGTGGTCGCGGAAATCCGGCTGGTGCATATGCCACAGGAACACCAGGTCGAGGTGTGCTTGGTTCATGCGCGGTTATCTTTGGTGAAAGACCTTTTGGCCCAGCATCTCGGGGGTGATCAGGGTGATGCCGCGGGGAGAAACATGGAAACGCCTGCGGTCCTGCTCCGGGTCGAAACCGGCGGTCAGCCCCTCCGGGATCACACAGCTCTTGTCCGCCACCACGCGCTTCAGGCGCACGTTGCGGTTGACCACGACGTCCGGAAGAATTACCGAGTCCTCGATCGAGCCGAAGCTGTCAACATGGACGTTGGAGAACAGCAGCGAGCGGGCGACCTTCGAACCGCTGATGATGCAGCCGCCGGAGACCAGCGAATCCACCGCCATGCCGCGCCGCCCCTCGTCGTCGAACACGAACTTGGCCGGGGGCAACTGTTCCTGGTGGGTCCAGATCGGCCATTCCTGATCGTACATGTTGAGGTCCGGCGTGACGCGGGTGAGGTCCATGTTGGCTTCCCAATAAGCATCTACCGTGCCGACGTCCTTCCAGTAGGACGGCTTGCCCTCGGTGCCCACGCAGCTTTCATCGAAGCTCTGGGCATATACGCGGTAACGCGGCACCAAGTAAGGAATCAAGTCCTTGCCGAAGTCGTGGCTGGAACTCTGGGTGAGGGTGTCGCGCGCCAGTTGCTCGTATAGAAATGGTGCATTGAAGACATAGATGCCCATGCTGGCTAGCGCCTTGTCGGGCTGGCCCGGAATGGACGGCGGATCGGACGGCTTTTCCAGGAACGAGGTGACCCGCCAGTCGTCGTTGATGCCCATCACGCCGAAGTCCTTCGCTTGCTCCCGCGGCACCTCCAGGCAGGCTACCGTCATGTCGGCGTTCTTGGCGACGTGATACGCGAGGATCCTGCCGTAATCCATCTTGTAGATATGATCACCAGCGAGGATCAGGATATGGTCCGGTCCGTAGGGGCGCAGGATGTCGAGGTTCTGGAAAACGGCGTCGGCGGTGCCCAGGTACCAGTTTTCTTCCGCGGTGCGCTGCGATGCCGGCAGGATGTCGACGAACTCCCGGAAGCGGCCGTCGAGAAAACTCCAGCCGCGCTGAATGTGGCGGATCAGGCTGTGCGATTTGTACTGGGTGGCGACGCCGATGCGCCGGATCCCCGAATTTACGCAGTTCGACAGCGGAAAATCGATGATGCGGAACTTGCCGCCGAACGGCACAGCCGGCTTGGCGCGCCAATCCGTCAGGTTCTTCAGGCGGCTACCGCGCCCGCCCGCGAGGATCAAGGCGTAGGTGTTTTTAGTGATAACGCTGACGAAACGGACACTCGAATTTTTGTTGGACACGCTGTGCTCCTGACTAAGGCCGCGAACGTTGCTGGGCGGGTCATCGGCCTGGACTCTAAGCCGTTGAGTGCCATCAAAAAACCGTTTAAACAAGCCCCTGCCGCTTATAATAGGTGCAGCCTCGCCAGACGTCACGGACTTCCGTGCAGGGCCCCCTGGCGTCTCCGGTAAGACAACATGACCGTTTCCTCCATCGCTGCGGCAAGTCGATTCGATGCGCTGGCTGCGGCCAGCCATCACGATCCTTTCAGCGTGCTGGGCCTGCATCGCGAGGCCAAGGCTTGGTCACTGCACGTTTTCCGTCCTTACGCATCCGACGTTTCGGTTCGCACCTCGTCGGGCTTCACGGCCATGACCAAAGTGCATCCGGACGGCGTGTTTGCCTGGAGCGGACCGGAAGCGCCGCCACAGCCGGTGCTGCTGCGGGCCCGGGAATCGGGGGAGACCGTCGAATTCCACGATCCTTACGGATTCCTTCCGGCAATCAGCGCGGACGATCTGTATCTGTTCAACGAGGGCCGGTTGGAACAGGCCTATCGGGTCCTGGGTTCACGCATCGAGAGGCGCAATGGCGTGAGCGGCGCGAGTTTCGCCTGCTGGGCACCTAATGCGGGCCGGGTCAGCGTGGTCGGCGATTTCAACCGCTGGGACGGTCGCGCGCACCCGATGGGGGTGCATGGCGTAAGCGGGGTGTGGGAGTTGTTCATTCCCGGCCTCGATGCCGGCGCCCAGTACAAGTTCGAGATCCGCAACCGGGCCACCGGCGCCATCACGGTCAAGACCGATCCGTATGCGCGTTTTTACCAACTGCGGCCCGAGACCGCCGCGCGTGTGGTCGCAGATGCCTACCAGTGGGGCGACCACGAATGGCTGAAGGCGCGCAGCAGCGCCGACTGGCTGCATGCGCCCATCAACATCTATGAGATGCACGTCGGTTCCTGGCGACGTCATCCCGACGGGCGTTTCTATACTTACCGGGAGCTGGCTGAAACCCTGCTGCCCTACGTGAAGGAAATGGGCTTCACCCATATCGAGCTGATGCCGGTTTCCGAGCATCCCCTCGACGAGTCCTGGGGCTACCAGACCACCGGTTACTTTGCCGTTACCAGCCGCTATGGCACGCCCGCGGATTTCAGGGCATTTGTCGACGCCTGCCACCAGGCGGGCGTCGGCATCATCCTCGATTGGGTGCCGGCGCATTTCCCCACGGATGCCTTCGCCCTCGCGCGTTTCGACGGCACCGCGCTGTACGAACACGAGGACCCGCGCCTGGGCTTCCATCAGGATTGGGGCACGCACATCTTCAACTACGGCCGCAACGAGGTGAAGAGCTTCCTGCTCTCCAGCGCGC
>CAYODB010000137.1:0-10479 GCA_964402495.1 uncultured Bordetella sp. | reverse complement strand
ACCGCGAAGGCTTCGTCAAGAATCGGTATGTCGGGCGCACCTTCATCATGCCGGGACAGGAAGTGCGCAAGAAATCGGTACGCCAGAAGCTCAATGCGATCGGCATGGAGTTCAAGGACAGGAACGTGCTGCTGGTGGACGACTCGATCGTGCGCGGAACCACCAGCCGGGAGATCGTGCAAATGGCGCGCGACGCGGGTGCGCGCAAGGTGTATTTCGCTTCGGCCGCGCCGCCGGTCCGCTACCCGAATGTGTATGGCATCGACATGCCGACCTCACGCGAACTGATCGCGACGGGCCGCACCGATGAAGAGATCGCGCGTGAAATCGGCGCGGACAGGCTGATCTACCAGGACCTCGATGCGCTGGTTGAGGACGTGAAGTCGGTGAATCCGGGCATTCTCGCCTTCGAGACCTCCTGCTTCAACGGCGTGTACGTCACTGGGGACATAACGCCCGAGTACCTGGCCGGCGTGGAAGCGCAGCGCAACGACGGAGAACTTTCCGGTGGGCAGGATTCGAACATCACCCAGCTGGATCTGAACCTGGCCACCGCAGAATAAGCCGACCGTGGCTCGCCGGTGCGCGGTTGACAGCCGCATGCACCGGGCGTAGCTTATGCACTTCGCGCCGATTTGAGAACAGCTTGCGGGCGCGTAATAAATGCTGCTAAAGCGTGTCGGAAATTCGAACCCGCTTGGCAACAGCTCAAGCGGGTTTTTTATTTCGCGGCCAAGGTTGATTCGCAGCCAAAATTTCAATGAACAGATCTGATTAAACAGGTCTTGATCGAACACGGCCGCGCGGCGACGGCTGAAACGGGGGAGGCAGGAACCATCATGCGTTGGGACGAACTGGAACTGGACACTCTGGCGGTGCGCACGGGCATACACCGCAGCCAGTTCAACGAGCATTCCGAAGCGATGTATCTCACATCGAGTTTCGTATTCAAGAATGCGGCCGAAGCCGCGGCGCGTTTCTCCGGCGAAGATGCGGGGATGGTCTATTCGCGCTATACCAATCCGACCGTGAGCGCGATGCAGGAACGCCTCGCCGCGCTCGAAGGGGCGGAGTGTTGCGTGGCCACGGCTTCGGGGATGTCGGCCATCCTCGGCTGTGTCATGGCCTTGCTGAATGCCGGCGACCATATCGTGGCTTCGCGCAGCATCTTCGGCGCGACGGTTCAACTTTTCAGCGGTCTGCTGTCACGTTTCGGCATCGAAACCACATTCGTGTCGGCGACCGACGTGAGCGCCTGGGAAAAGGCGGTGCGGCCGAACACGAAGCTGCTGTTTCTGGAAACGCCATCGAACCCGCTCACTGAAGTTTCCGACCTGGCGGCGCTGGCCGAAGTCGCGCATCGCCGTGGGGCGCTGCTGGCGGTGGACAATTGTTTCTGCAGCCCGGCGCTGCAGCGCCCCCTGGAATTCGGCGCCGACATCATCATTCACTCGGCGACGAAATACCTCGATGGACAGGGGCGGGTGCTGGGCGGGGCTGTCCTCGGCAAGCGCGAAGTCATCCTCGACAAAATGACCGGCTTCCTGCGCAGCGCCGGACCGACACTGTCGCCGTTCAATGCCTGGGTAATCCTCAAGGGCCTGGAAACGCTGATCCTGCGCATGCACGCGCACTCGAAGTCCGCGCTCGAACTTGCGCAGTGGCTCGAGCAGCATCCGAAAGTCGAGCGCGTCTATTACCCCGGACTGGTCTCGCATCCCCAGCATGCGCTGGCTATGCGTCAGCAAAAGTCCGGCGGTGGTATCGTTTCTTTCGACGTCAAAGGCGCGCGCGATCATGCATGGCGGGTGGTGGACGGCACGCAGTTGATATCGATTACGGCAAACCTGGGCGACACCAAGACCACGATCACGCATCCCGCGAGCACGACCCATGGGCGTATTGCGCCGGAAGCGCGTGCCGCGGTGGGCATCAAGGAGGGATTGCTGAGAGTGGCGGTCGGCCTGGAGGCGGTGTCGGATCTGAAGGCCGACCTGGCTCGCGGTCTTGCAAAAATCTAGGCTTTCAGAAATCTAGTTCAGCGGTTGCGGCCGGCAACCGCCGGTGTCGCACACCAGATACGACCCATGGTCGTACCAATCCGCGAGTACCCAGCGTTCGCAGGATTTTCCATCCACGACATGTTCGTGCCGCGCCGGCCGGTGAGTATGGCCGTGGATCAGGCGCGGATAGCCCTGACTGCGTAAGGCCTCTTCCACCGTCCGCGGCGTCACATCCATGATAGCCATGTCCTTCACTTGCTTGGCCTGCTCGCTTTTTCCGCGTACTTCCCGTGCCATGCTGACGCGCTCCGCCAGCGGTTTTGCGAGGAATGCCTGCTGCCAGGCTGGATTTCGCACCATAGCGCGGAATTTCTGGTATTCGACATCGTCGCTGCACAGCGTGTCGCCGTGCATCAGCAGTGTCGGCTGTCCGTAAAGATTCACGAGCGTCGGATCCGCAAGGACTGTCATGCCGCTTTCGCGGGCGAAGCGTTCGCCGACGAGAAAATCGCGGTTGCCGTGCATGAAATAGACCGGGACGCCCCCATCGGACAGTTTGCGGAATGCTGCGGCGATCGAACGGGCAAATGGATGTTCCAGGCTGTCGTCACCGATCCAGTACTCGAACAGATCGCCGAGTACGTAAAGCGCATCGGCGGATGGCGCGGTTCCTTCGAGAAAATTCAGCAGGGTGTCATTTGCCGCCGGCGTTTCCGGCGACAAGTGCAGGTCGGAAATGAAAAGGGTGTGCGGCATCTGAGCTACCAGACTCATGAACCACGGAGGACACGGAGAGCACGGAGGAAGGGCCAGGCCAAGAATGCAAATTGCCATCCGCTGATCGAATGGCCTGCAGGAAGTGAGCCCACGGACAGTGTTGCTTTTTCTCCAGTTCCCCGCACTTGTTTTCCTCCGTGTTCTCCGTGTTCTCCGTGTTCTCCGTGCCCTCCGTGGTTCAAGGTCTAGATGTAGGTGGTCAGGATCTGATCTGACAGCGTCTGTCGGATCAAGTCTCGCCTATTACACTTTACCCGGCCCTCAAATCGCGTCCTTTGACCAGATCACTTCCGCCTTCTTGATGACCACTTCCTCGGCGGGAACATCCTGGTGGAAGCCCCGGCTGCCCGTCTTGACCTTCTTGATCTTGTCCACCACGTCACGGCCTTCGGCGACCTTTCCAAACACGCAGTACCCGAACGCATCCGGGGTGGCGGCGCGGAAGTTCAGGAAATCGTTGTCGCCCACGTTGACGAAGAACTGAGCCGTCGCCGAATGCGGGTCGGACGTGCGCGCCATCGCCACGGTATAGGGGTCGTTCTTCAGGCCGTTGCCGGCTTCGTTGCTGACCGGCTCGCGTGTGGGTTTCTGCTTCATGCCGGGCTCAAACCCGCCGCCCTGGACCATGAATCCATCGATCACACGGTGGAACACGGTATTGTCATAGAAGCCGTCGGCTGCGTACTGCAGGAAGTTCTTGACGGTGTCCGGCGACTTTTCGTCGTCGAGTTCGATGACGAAGTCACCGAGCGATGTTTGCATTTTGACGCGGCTCATCTGGGCTCCAGCAATTTTATATCTTCGATCACGACTTCCTTCCTGGGGACGTCCGTAGGAAACGGCCCGCCCTTGCCAGTGGGGGCCTCGACCATCTTGTTGACCACTTCCATGCCCTTGACGACCTTGCCGAACACGGCATAACCGTAGCCCTGGGTGGTCGGCGCGCTGTAGTTCAGGAAATCGTTGTGGGCAACGTTGATGAAGAACTGGGCGGTCGCTGAACTCGGATCGCGGGTGCGCGCCATGGAGACGGTGCCCTTGTCGTTCTTCAGGCCGTTCGCGGATTCGATCGCAATCGGCTCGCGCGTGGGCTTCTGCTCGAAGGCACGGGTGAACCCGCCGCCCTGCGCCATAAAACCGGGGATTACGCGGTGGAAGATCGTGTCCTTGTAGAAACCGCTTTTGACGTACTGCAGGAAGTTGTCCACGCTTTTCGGCGCCTTGTCCGGAAACAACTCGACCACTATGGAGCCCAGGTTCGTTTTGATTTCGACCTGTGGGTTGGCTGCCAACGCGCCGGTACTCAACAACAGGGCAAATGCGATGCCCAATAGCTTCTTCATCGGATTTTCCTCAAGGCTTGAATTTTCTACTCAGCACCCAGCACCCAGCACTGAAGTTATGCCGCCCCTTCGTAGACGATGCGCCATTTACCGTCTTCCTTGAGCCAGTACTGGCGCTTCATCATGCGGTTGGACAAATTGCTGCTGGCGTAGTCCTGTTCGAAGGTGGCGACCGCAAGTTCCTGTTTGCCCGGATAGAGCAGCAGGGACATGCCGGATAACTGCACTTTGATCCAGGTCTTGGAGCCATTCACCTGCCGCTTCTGCGCTGACCATTGCGCCAGGTTGGCGCCGCCCGCGGCGAACGATTTCGCGTAGTGCCGCAGGTAGACATCGGTATTGCGGCCTTCCCAGTCGCGGCGCCAGCGCTCAATGGCGGACGTCAGATCGGTTTTCAGGGCTTCGATCTCGTCCGGTTTCGACCATTCGACAGAATCGGTGATCACGACGGGCGTCGAGCCGAGCTGCAGCTTGCGCTCGAGGGTCTGCAGGTCGTCGTTGGCCAGCACAATGCAGCCGTCGCTGGCGCGCGGCGGCCGGCTGTAGGTGTCGCGCGGCGTTCCGTGGAGCCAGATGCCGTAGCCGTCGCGGCCGCGCATCATGTCCCATTCGTTGGGATAGTTGATCGGGAATGCGCCGCTGCCGTAGAAGTCGGTGAGCTTGTTCTGCGGCAGCTTGCTGGTGACGTGATACACGCCGAGCGGCGTGCGCTTGTCGCCCTCGCGCCGCTTCTCGAAGCCGTTCTTGCCGATGGTGACGTAATAGTCCGCGACATAGCGCGGCGTCCCGCTGGCATTCTCGAACACGAACAGGGTCGACTTCGAGGAATCGAGCACCAGCGCGTATTTCTGTTTCTCCGGCAACTGCAGCAGGTAGCGTGGGAGCAGTTCGGCCGGCGGTTCAATCCGGTAACGGGCGAGGCGCGCGCGGGCTTCCTGGCGCAGGCCATCCATTGTTTCGGCCGGAACGTCCGCCGCATTGCCTAGGTTGCTGATCGGACGCGAGCGCGCCAGCAGCAGGTCGCCCCTGACCAGTTGTGCGAGCCGGAAGTTCGGATTGGCGGCGAGCGCGTTGTCGATCTGCTTCAGGGCGGAGGAAAATTTGTGATCGCGGATGTCCAGCAGCGCTCCGACCAGCATGGCCTCGGGCGCAGCGAGAAGGCGCGCGGGAGGCGGGGGGGTAAGGCCCATGCTCCAGGCGTACGAAGCGCCCGCGACGATGATCGCTACCACGGCCTGGGCCAGCGACTGCCTCGACCCGGCTTGGAATCGGCGTGTCCACGCACCCACTAGTTCATTTTCTCCTGCAGGATCTGCCAGCGGTCGTTGTTTTTGACCAGCGTCAGCGTCTTGGCTCCGGAGGTATCGAGGGTGTCGGATTTATAACCCTGCCGGAACTTCACCATCGCCCTGCCGCTTGCATCGAAGGTAACCTTGGGGGAGTTGACTGCCACCTGGATTTTCTTCGGCTTGATAATGCGGTCGCGCCGTGTGGTTTCCCACGCCGAACGCGCTTCGCCGCCGGGAACCTGGAAGTTTGGCGCGTAGTAGGAGAGATAACCATCGGCATCCTTGCTGGACCAGGCCCTGGCCCAGCCCTCGACCGCAGCAATGACCGCATCGCTTTCAGCCTTGCCGGGACTGGGAGGCTGGGGTGCCACCGGTGGTTTCGTCACCGTGCCCTGAGCCTGCTGCGGCGATGGCTTGGCGGGTGCCGGTGCGGCCGGCTCAACGCGCTCGGCCTGGGCCACGCTGGTCTTGCCCGGCACGACGCTGCTCGAGAACAGGTCCTTGATCATGGCCAGCTTGGTCTGGGCCGCCGCGTTGCTACGATCTAGCTGGAGGGCCTTGTCGTAGGCTTCGCTTGCCATTTTCGCGTACACGTCGCCGAGGTTCTCGTGCGCGACTGCATAACTCGGATGCGTGCGGATCGCCATCTCCAGCGACTTGCGCGCCTTGTCGTACTGACCCTGCGAGGCATACAGCACGGCAAGGTTGTTGTAGGGCTCCGGCAGTTCCGGATAGTCCTCGGACAGCGAAGTGAAAATGCCGATCGCTTCCGTCGGCTTGTTCTGCTCGGTAAGGATCAGTCCCTTGAGGAAGCGCGAGCGCGCGTCGCGGGGATTGGCGGCGACTGCCGCATCGATCTTCTCCAGTGCAGCCGCGTAATTGCCTTGCTTGAACAATCGGCTGGCATCGTCATAGTCGGCGGCCGCAACGGCTCCGGATAGCAACGCCAGTATCATCAGCGTTGTGAATCCGCGCGCGACCAGACATCTCGCTGCAAGGGGGAATCGGATCATTGTGTTAAACTTCGCCTCAATAAAAAACGGTAGGTTATTGTAAACATTAGCAGATTCTACCAGCAGCACCCCTGCTCCACAATCGGGAAGTGACTGCAGGCGCGATGTGCTCCGGACATGCGCGCGCTCCCGTGCCCGGTCCCGGAACCCAATGCTGAAAATCCATAATTCGCTGTCCCGCACCAAAGAGACTTTTACCCCGATTTCCCCCCGAAAGGTGGGGATGTACGTGTGCGGGATGACGGTGTACGACTACTGCCACCTCGGCCACGCCCGGGTGATGGTGGTATTTGACGTGGTCAAGCGCTGGCTTGTCGCCAGCGGACATTGCGTCACCTACGTTCGCAACATTACCGATATCGACGACAAGATCATCCGCCGTGCTGCCGAGAACAAGGAGCCGATCGACGCACTCACCGGGCGTTTCATCCGCGCCATGGACGAGGATGCCGCGGCGCTCGGCGTGCAGAAGCCGGACATCGAACCGCGCGCCACTGACAACGTTCCGCAGATGCTGGTGCTCATCGGCGACCTGGTGAAAAAGGGCATTGCCTACCACGCCTCCAACGGCGACGTCTATTACTCGGTTCACAAGTTCGACGGCTACGGCAAGCTGTCGGGCAAATCGCTGGACGAACTGCGCGCCGGCGAGCGCGTCGACGTCGACGCCAGCAAGCGCGAGCCCCTCGACTTCGTATTGTGGAAATCGGCCAAGCCTGGCGAGCCGGCCTGGGATTCCCCGTGGGGCAGGGGACGCCCCGGCTGGCACATCGAGTGTTCGGCAATGAGCGAGCGCTATCTGGGCGGGCACTTCGACATCCACGGCGGCGGCCAGGACCTGCAGTTTCCGCATCACGAAAACGAGATCGCGCAGTCCGAGGGCGCGCACGATCACGTGTTCGTGAACTACTGGATGCACAACGGCTTCGTGCGCGTGGACAACGAGAAAATGTCCAAGTCGCTCGGCAACTTCTTCACCGTGCGCGAAGTGCTGACGAAATACGATCCAGAAGTGGTGCGCTTCTTCATCGTGCGCGCCCAGTACCGCAGCCAGCTGAATTACTCGGACCAGCATCTTGACGACGCCCGCAGTGCGCTGACACGGCTTTACACCGCGCTCAGGGGTGTGCGGGCGGAAGCGGCGGAAATCGACTGGAACGATCCTTATGCGTCGCGTTTCCGCGAGGCGATGAACGACGACTTCAATACCCCGGAAGCGGTCGCCGTGTTGTTCGACCTGGCCAACGAAATCAATCGCGGCAAGTCGGTCGAAGCGGCAGGACTACTCAAGTCGCTGGCAGGCCTCCTCGGGTTGCTGCAGCGTGAACCGGCAAGTTTTCTGCAAGCAAAAACAGGGCAATTGAACTTGGACGGTCATGTGCCGAATGTGTCGATTAACTATTCTGAGGCCAACGTCGACCAACTAATACTTGAGCGGAACGCAGCTCGAAAAGCGAAGAATTTTGCCGAGTCCGACCGCATCCGCGACCAGCTGCTGGCGGCCGGTATCCTCCTTGAAGACGGCTCCGGCGGCACTACATGGCGCCGTAAGTAGCCGGCAAACCCGGAAAGAAAAAGGGCCGCGATGCGGCCCTTTTTCTTTGCCCGTGATCCTGCGGTCTACTCGGCGAAAAATTCCTTCACCCGGTCCATCCAGCTTTTCGCCCGCGGGTTGTGCCTGCCCGCGTCGCGTTCGATGATTTCCTCGAGTTCCTGCAGCAGTTCCTTCTGGCGGCCGGTCAGGTTCACCGGCGTCTCGACCACCACATGGCACATCAGGTCGCCGAAGGTCTGACTCCTGACGCCCTTGATGCCTTTGCCGCGCAGGCGGAACACCTTGCCCGACTGGGTCTCGGCCGGAATCTTGATCTTGGCGTAGCCGTCCAGCGTGGGGATTTCGATTTCCCCGCCGAGCGCGGCCTTGGTGATGCTCACCGGCATTTCGCAATGCAGGTCGTTGCCTTCGCGGCTGAAGACTTCATGTGCGCGGATGTGGATCACGACATACAGATCCCCCGACGGACCGCTGTTGACCCCGGCTTCGCCTTCGCCGGACAGACGGATGCGGTCGCCTTCGTCGACCCCCGCCGGGATTTTCACCGAAAGCGTCTTCTGGTGTTTCATGCGTCCCGCGCCGCTGCAGGTCGCGCAGGGGTTCTGCACCACCTTGCCGCTACCGTGACATTTCGGGCAGGTTTGCTGGATCGAGAAGAAGCCCTGGGTCATGCGCACCTGACCGTGACCACCGCAGGTCGTGCAAGTCGAGGGCTGAGTCCCCGGCTTGGCGCCGCTGCCGCTGCAGGCCTCACATTCCTGCATGGTCGGAATGCGTATGCGGGTTTCTGTGCCGTGCGCGGCCTCCTCCAGCGAGATTTCGAGGTTGTAGCGCAGGTCGGCGCCGCGATAAACGCTCGAGCGCTGGCGGCCGCCGCCGAAAATATCGCCGAAGATGTCGCCGAAGGCATCGGCAAAAGTACCAAACCCCGCAGCTCCACCCGCGCCCATGCCTGCCCGGTGATCCACGCCGGCATGGCCATACTGGTCGTAGGCCGTCCGCCTGGTGGAATCGCAGAGCACTTCGTAGGCTTCCTTGGCCTCCTTGAACAGCTCTTCCGATTTGGGATTATCCGGATTGCGGTCCGGATGGTGCTTCATGGCCAGCTTACGGTAGGCCTTTTTGATTTCGTCCTCGGAAGCGTCGCGGTTGATCCCGAGCACTTCGTAGTAGTCGCGTTTAGCCATTCAAATGATCTTCCCCGCCGATTGCGCTGCGAATCGCAAACGACGCCAGGGGTGAGCGGGAAAATCCGCTCACCCCTGGCGCCTTGCTGCTGCCTGTAGTCAGGCCGATTTCTTCTTGTCTTTCACTTCTTCAAATTCGGCGTCCACCACATTGCCTTCCCCAGGCCCACCGGCAGCGGCCGGCTCGGCCTGGGGCTGCGGTTCGGCGCCTTCCTGCTGCGGCTGCTGCGCATACATCTTTTCCGCCAGCTTGTGCGAAGCTTCGGCCAGCGCCTTGGACCTGGCTTCGATCTGATCCTTGTCGCCGCTCTTAAGCGACTCCTCGGCATCCTTGACCGCCGCCTCGATCTTCGATTTCTCGTCGGCCGAGACCTTGTCGCCGTGCTCGCCGAGTGTTTTCTTGACGGCGTGGATCATCGCGTCGGCCTGATTGCGCGCCTCGACCAGTTCGCGGGCCTTGCGGTCATCGTCGGCGTGGACCTCGGCGTCCTTCACCATACGCTGGATCTCGTCCTCCTTGAGGCCGGAGTTCGCCTGGATCTTGATCTTGTTTTCCTTGCCGGTGGCCTTGTCCTTCGCCGATACGTGCAGGATGCCGTTGGCGTCGATGTCGAACATGACTTCGATCTGCGGCAAGCCGCGCGGCGCCGGCGGTATATCGGCAAGGTTGAACTGGCCGAGACTTTTGTTCCCGGACGACATTTCGCGCTCACCCTGCAGTACGTGGATGGTGACCGCGGTCTGGCTGTCGTCGGCGGTCGAGAAGACCTGCTGTGCCTTGGTCGGAATCGTGGTGTTTTTCTGGATCAGCTTGGTCATCACGCCGCCCAGCGTTTCGATGCCGAGCGACAGCGGCGTTACGTCCAGCAACAGCACGTCCTTTACGTCGCCTTGCAGCACGCCGGCCTGGATCGCTGCGCCGATCGCAACCGCTTCATCGGGGTTGACGTCCTTGCGCGGCTCCCTGTCGAAGATCTCCTTGACCTTGTCCTGTACCTTGGGCATGCGTGTCTGCCCGCCCACAAGAATCACGTCGGAGATGTCGGACAGCTTAACGCCGGCGTCCTTGATCGCGATGCGGCAGGGTTCCGCGGTCCGTTCGATGAGTTCCTCGACCAGGCTCTCGAACTTGGCGCGGGTGACCTTGATCGCCAGGTGCTTCGGGCCGGACGCATCCGCCGTGATGTACGGCAGGTTGATTTCGGTCTGCTGGCTGGAGGACAGCTCGATCTTCGCCTTCTCCGCGGCTTCCTTCAGGCGCTGCAGCGCGAGCACGTCCTTGCGCAGGTCGATGCCCTGTTCCTTCTTGAAT
>CAYODB010000136.1:0-10490 GCA_964402495.1 uncultured Bordetella sp. | reverse complement strand
ATGCGGAATACCAGCGCGCCCTGGATGAGCAATACGGCAATGTGCTAAGGCTGCTTGCCTAGCAGCCTGTCGGACTTAGGATGATTCGGCTGCAACGGTGGGAGAGCGGTCTATATCTCGCCGCTTTCTCCTTACATATTCCCGATATGCGCGTCGAAATCGTCAAGATCTGTCCTCGCTCTCCCACCGTTTCGCTATCGAACACCTAAGTCCGACAGGCTGCTAGAGCGCACGGTACTTTCAGAGCTCGCCGTTCTCGTAACGAGTCGACGAGCGTGAGGCCGTCCGTAAAGTAGGGGACTTCACTCCACATGGCCGTTCGCGGAACGCCCCCGTCGACCGCTGCCATGCCAGAGGTTTTCGTACCAGACGAGCCCGCCGCCCGAGTTGCCGCCGACGATCAAATCGGGTCTGCCGTCGCCGTTCAGATCGCCCGTTGACTTGCCCCCATGGGTCAAGCGAACCGCTTCGATCCACGAATTCGTGAACGAATGGGATGGCCTCCTGCATGGGTGCCTTAGGCTGACACCCGCCAACGATAACCACGATCGCAGCGATTGCTGCGGCAATCGCGCTATGGGTTGCCGTTCCGTGAAGCTCGACCATTGTCCGACCCCGCCCCTGCCTCGTGGACTGGCGCAAGCAGCCCAACCCGCTCAAGATCCACCGCGGCATTGAATATCACACTGAACGGTAGACGTGAACGTTCGGCAATGTCGACAAGGGAATGCAAGCCGTCCGACTGGTTGAGTACCCATAACAGCGCCAACTGCCTCTCTGGCACATCCTGATGACCTCCGGTCGCGCGGTACAGGCCGCGGCGACCGAGTTGTGGCTCGCCCTTCGGCTGGAGGTTAACGTAGCGCGCATCGCAATCGAGTGCTTCCAGTACCTTCAGGCAGGCAACCCATGACTCGGCTAGAGACTCCGCACGGAGAAAATCGGGATTATCGGCAGAGGTATGGTATTCGGGGAATTCTCCGTTGGGTGTCCGCGTAATGCGGCCTACGGCCAGGTTGATTCCGGGCGAATTGTATTGCCGCTCGTCATACCCCCAGGGCAGGAAGTCGACCTTTTTTGAACCGGGAAACTCCGTGCTCAAAACATGCCACGCAGCCCGATCTATAGGATGATCGCCCACGCGCGTCTCCTTGTAATGGATCGGGCCGCTGTCGCCCAACAAAGATAGAACCAGTCCGTGCCTGATACGATGCAGTGAGCCCTCGTTGGAGGCAAGCCAGGTGAGCGAACCAATCGTCGCGGGCGCAAACACAAATCGATAGGTGTAGTGCGTGACGCGCGAGCGCAAAAAAGCCGCCAGATGAATGGCGACGGAAAGCCCCGATAGGTTGTCATTGGCCAGAGAGGGGTGGCAGTCGTGCGCAAAAATCAGCACCTCATCTGCCGTTGCACCCACATGCACATATTCAGCAAGTGTCAGACTTCCCGGCGCAAGCTTTGATTTGATCACAACGCGATAACGGCCTTCAGGAAGGCCCTTGAGTACGCGATCAGCCAGACAAAAACCCCAGTTTGGAGAATAGTACGACGTTCGGTAAGGAATCCAGTCCGGGTGCTCAGGCAAAGAGTACAGGTGAGGCCTCAACTCGGCCAACGTCATTTCGGCATCGATTGGTAAACTGTAGCCAACAAGGTGGAGGTTCGATTCCTTCCAGTCGACAACGCGTTGTCCAGTGGCGGTTTCGATAAAGGCTTCCTCGACAGACCACTCATCGGGCACGATCCAGTCGAGGACCTGCGTCCCGGAAGGCACCTCAGTGATCTGAAGAGGCACGATTTCAGACAATCGAGCAACCGTCTCGCGCAAACCAGGCCCGGTTATGCTGCGCCCGATCGGATACAGTTCCCGTATCAGCGCAAGCATGGATTTCCCGAGTTCGATCGACGCGGCCCGAGCCTTTTCGTCGACCCAAAGCGACTGTTTCATTGGCTTAGCTGTGTCTTTCCTGCAGAAATCAAGGCAGTCCAAACCTGACCCAGGAACGAACGTCGGTTCCGGTTACACGAGCCGGCTTCAAGCCAGTAGTGCAACAAGGTCATGACGAAAGTGAAAATGCTGCATGAATACCTCGTGTGGCATGTTGGAGCCGAGGCCGCTTTCATGCGGGTCAATCCGTTCCTGGGGTTATGCGGACATGCAACGCGCAGCCGAACGAGCATATGGGCTCTCGACCCTAGTCCCAACGGGTCAAAAGACCAGTTTTCGTGCGTGAAACGCTTCGGAGTATCCACTTGGTGATCGCGACTCCATGCCGCGAATTCGCATCAGCCCCAGGAAATTCTCGGCGATAAACCAGTCTTTGCTACGTTGGGAGGAAAAGTAACGGTTGAGATGGTCAACTTTGCGGCGTGCAAGCGAGGTTGGTATCCCGACGTACGCATTGGGTGGTGTCAGATCGCCCTCATACTTGAGAATCTCATACTCGAGTACCAGATGATTCCGCCAGGTATTCCAGGTGAGCTCGGCGGTCAAGCGATGATCCTGATGTCGATCGTGCAGCCAGTGCGTGAAGACTACGTCCGGTTCGACTTCCGTTTTAAGATTCTCGAAAAAATTCTTCGCATCGGCGTACTGCGCTGGCAGGTAACCGTCACGGAAGTCTGCAACCAGAATCTTGCGTGCGGCTGCGCTCCGCAGCAACGCATTCGCACTTCGACGCGCCTCCGCAGCCCGCGCCCCTTGCGCACTGAGGACGACCCAAGTTACCTCGATTGCGGGCATGCTCGCCAGCCAGGTCAACAAAGTCCCACCACAGCCAATCTCAATGTCGTCGCTATGTGCGCCGATACATAACAGTCGCAGCGGTTGGCCCGCCGGGACTTCAGGCACTAGCCGTAGCATGGTCGAACTACTGCTTCCACCCTGCAGAAACGCAAGTAAGCTACTTCGGCCTCCAACAAGAGGGGAACGTGAACTGCCGGAACGCTCACTTCGCCGCCTTCCAAACCATCCAGGGACAATCACCGCGCGCTTCCATGCGATCCAGTGTGATTTTGTCCTTGAATGTATCCATGGCCCCCCAGTAGCCCTCGTATTTCAGCGTGGACAGCTTTTGCTCCGCGAGAAGACGCTTGAAAGGCTGCTCGACGAGTTCTTCTCCCGGTTGAATGTAATTGAATATCTCCTGGCGGATGCAAAAGAAGCCGCCGTTGATCCAGTAATCAGACGCGCTCACCGGCTCAATTGCATTGACCATGCCACGATCATCCGCGTGCACGGCGTGGAAGCTTTGTGAGGGCCGAACCGACAGGAAACTGGCAACAGTCCCGCGTTCGCGGAATTTCGCCAAATGTTGATCCAATGGGAGATCGCTCAGACCATCGGAGTAATTGGCAAGAAACGTCTCCTCGCCTTCAAGCAGATGCCTCACGCGCATCAGCCGCTGCCCCAGGTTCGAGTGCATCCCTGTATCCACAAACGTGATACGCCAGTCGTCAATGCTCTCGCCGAAAAGCTCGATGCGACGCCCGCCCTCCGACAACACGAAGTCCGACGACATAGCCGCACGATAGTCAAGAAAAAACTCACGAATCATGTCACCTCGGTAGCCAAGACACAAAATAAAATCCTTGTGCCCGAAGTGCGCGTAGTAACGCATCAGGTGCCAGATAATTGGACGATAACCAATATTCACGAGCGGCTTCGGAATGGTTTCCGAATGCTCGCGCAGGCGCGTGCCTAACCCCCCACAAAACAGGACTACTTTCAAAGCGCGCCCTTTATTTTCTCTCGTTCAGCAGACAATGCGTGACAACTCTTCACCTGCCGCTCCAAATCAAATCCTCATCGATCTGTCCAGTACGCTGGAGGTACTTCAACTGCTTCAGACGGGTGAAAGCCCGGAACTCGAACGTCTGCTGGGAGAACTCGATGCGTTCGAATAGCTTTCGAAGCTCCTCGGCACCGCGCTGCGCCGTCCAGCGAGCCTGGAATCCCGGCAACCCAGATACGATCTTGTCGAAATTGACGCGGTAACTACGATTGTCCGCACTTGGCGGACCAACCGTCACTTCGCAACCCGGAAACGCCTTGCTGACGATCTCGGCAATCTCTCGGATGCGGTAGTTTTCTCCGGTTGATCCTACGTTGAAGATTTCGCCATTCACCGCGCCAACGGGCGCGTCAAGCGTACAGCGCACCGCCTCGATAATATCTTCGATGTGCACAATTGGCCGCCACGGCCTCCCATCGCTGATCATGGCAATCTTACTCTTGGTCCAGGCAAGAGCGCAGAGGTCGTTGAGCACGATATCGAAGCGCATGCGAGGCGATGGCCCATACGCCGTCGCATTGCGCAGGAAAGTCACGCAGAACCCGGCATCGGCAAAGGCCGCAACATCGCGCTCGACGCTCACCTTGCACTTCGCATACGCCGTTTGCGGGTTCGTGGGAGAAGTCTCGTCGAGAAAATCCTCTCCAGTCCCCACGCCGTATACGCTGCAGGATGAGGCATACACGAGGCGTTTGACGCCGGCCTGCTTCGCTGCTTTGGCGATGCGAACGGAGCCCTCGTGATTGATCTTGAAGGTTATCTCGGGTCGGTTTTCGCCGAGCGGGTCGTTCGACAACTCAGCAAGATGCACGACCGCATCAAAACCCTCGAAATCCGCGGGCGTCACCGTGCGCAGATCCTTGAATATCGTGGACGGCAGTTGCGGCAAGCCGACTGGGTCGAGGTACAAGGTGCCGTCGCGGTAAAACCCGGTATCCAGTCCGACGACCTTATGCCCGCGCGCGGTCAACCAAGGTGCGAGCCGCGCGCCAATGTAGCCCTCAGTGCCGGTGACAAGTACTTTCATGAGTTTTATCTATGTACCAATCAATTATTCGAAAACCACGTTCCGTGCACTCGAAACCCACATTCCATGGCGTACCCAGAGGTCGATTGATCGTACCGGCTCCACTGACGGTCGGCATGATCACAACACCCGCGCCTCCGGAATCGGCACTACGAACTTGCCGCCCCATTCGCCAATATAAGCCGCCTGCGTGCAAATCTCGTCCTTTAGGTTCCACGGCAGAATCAGCACGTAGTCCGGGCGCGCCTCGCGAATATTATCCGGCGCGAGAATCGGAATGCGCGTACCAGGCGTGAACCTGCCATGTTTGTATGGATTGGCGTCAACGGTGAAGTCCAGGAAATCAGTGCGAATGCCGCAATAGTTAAGCAGCGTATTGCCTTTGCCAGGCGCGCCGTAGCCTACCACCTTCTTGCCGCGTCGCTTCGCGTCAATCAGAAATGTCAGCAGCTTGCGCTTGGTTTCCTTGACTAGTTCATCAAAGCCGCGGTAGCGCTCCAGCGTCAGGAATCCGTCGTCGATCTCGCGCTGACGCAACTCGCTAACGCGCCCGGTCACCGCCAGCGCGGCATTTTCGCTATGGCGGCCAAAAATGCGCAGAGATCCACCGTGAGTCGGCAACTCCTCGACGTCGAACAGTGTGAGTCCATGATGGGCAAAGATGCGCTCGACCGTCACGAACGAGAGGTAGCTGAAATGCTCGTGATAGATCGTGTCGAACTGATTCTCCGCCATCAAACGCTGCAAATGCGGAAACTCCATGGTTATTACGCCGTGCGGCGCTAGAAGAATCTTCATGCCTCCGACAAAATCATTGATGTCCGGTACGTGCGCCAGGACGTTATTACCGAGCAGCAAGTCGGGCCGACCGTACTCGGCGGCGATCTCGGCGGCACTCTGGCTTCCAAAGAACCGCACGACCGAAGGCACACCCTTTTCGATCGCGACCTTGGCGACATTGGCCGCCGGCTCGATTCCCAGTACGGGCACGCCCCGTGCCACAAAATGCTGCAGGAGATAGCCGTCATTGCTGGCGATCTCCATCACCTTGCTTGTAGATGCGAGCCCGCAGCGCGGAATCATCATTTCGACATAACGGCGCGCGTGCTCGACCCAGCTTGTGGAATACGACGAAAAATACGCGTACTCGGTAAAGATCTCGTCGGGTGTGACAAACTCCTGCAACTGAACCAGGAAACACTGTCCGCACACGTACGCATGCAATGGGTAAAACGGTTCCATCTCGGCCAGTTGATCCGGGCGAACGAACGACTCACAAAGCGGCGACAAGCCAAGATCGACGAAAGTTGTCTCGAGGGTAGCGCCGCAGAAGCGGCACGCACTGTTGCGTGCACGCGCGGGCAGGCGCGATGATTGGCTCGCGGTTGAAGTCACCATTGATTCCATGCGACGGACTTTCTCCAGTCAGATTTGCGCTTTTGAGGGCGCCGAATTCAGGAATGCCGAACAAGCCCGCTCGAGTAGCGATTCCCGCAGGCATCCATTACAGCGCATGACCTAACGTCCGTGCGGCGCTTTCTTCGCATGCAGGAAGAACAGCCCATGCAATCTGAGACAGTAGCTCGTGGAGAAGGCGAGGAAAGTGTTTGCGGCACAATTGCCGGCAATTGTCGCTTTTTTCTCTGCGCCTGACAATCGTACCAAATTCGACCGTGCGTTGCCGCTGTGCAGCGCGCAGTTTAGCTTACCGGGCTGCCAAGGCTCGTCGATCGAGAGCGTAGATTGGGACTACCATGCTTCATCGTCAATCTGACGTCGCGCACAGAGAGTACCGGGAGGGGGAGAATTGGCGTCTGGGATTGCATCCGATTCGATTTTGAACAGGTATGCAGGAGGAATTTTGGCCAACTAATGTGCAGGACAAGCCGTTTCCCGGGGCTTGCCGCCACCCTGCGACAAAAACCTCGTTGGCGGCCTCGACCACTTCAATATTGTCCCGAATCCACGTACCGGAAATGGGGTCTGCGAGGGCTCTCGATAAGGACAGCGCGCCGACGCCACTTCCCAATTGCGGAGAGCAATGCCGAAGCGTTCGGTTCGTTGTTTCGTCTACTCACTCACTCCAGAGACTCGGTCGCGCAGTCCCAACCCAGGCTGGGTTGTGTCCGCGACCGGATTTGTCCGAGATATCGCTGGGCGTAGGATTAAGATTCAGGTACCAGATGCTGGCAGCACCAGCACTGGTAGAAAACGGCGTACTCGCCTCGCTCAAGATGTCCGTAACCGACAGGTCGGCCGAGTAGACCTGAATCCCGCGCAAGATACCGTTCCACACCTCCTTACCGGGGTTCCACGGCGCATCGCCCCACGTAAGGGCCGGCACCGGCGGATTCGTGTTGCCGTATGTGGAGGGTGAGATCCGGGTGACCACGTGAGCTGCATCGGTGTTCGGCAGGTCCCAATAGAACTCGTGATGTTTCCTGCCGCTGGCGTCGGACCACACCCGCAGCGCCTGAATGTACCAGCGATCGTAGACCACAAAAGTATCGCTTACGAAGTCCGCCGTTTCGACCGCAATTTCCCAATTGTGCGCCGTGCCGTCGGGTGAAGGATTGGGATACGGGTGCGCGCCGTAATAGGTATCGGCAGAACCGTTGCTGGTCCACCAGAATGTATCCAGACCCTTGCCGTCGTCATTGCCCCAGAAGAATGCCGTGTAATAGCCCGCCTGCCGTCTCGGGTACGCGCGCCAGATGTAGGTCGCCGGGTAAATTGCCAGCGGATTCAAGAACCGAAAGCGCATGGTCGTTGAAACGGCAGCCGAGCCGGGAAAATTCAACCCGGAAATCGCACCCGTGGCAGAAACCGTGACAGTGATTGAGGCTGCTGCAGTCCCGCTCGGACCTGTGCATTCGAGACTGAACGTCGTGGTGCCAGTCAACACGCCTGTCGACTGGCTATCGGAAGTTAACTTGGTGCCCGACCAGCCACCCGACGCAGTGCAAGAGGTCGCGTTGGTCGACGACCAGATGAGCGTCGACGTCCCATCGCTCGTGATCGATGTCGGGTTCGCGGCGAGCGACACGGTCGGCACCGGTGGTGGCGGCGTTGTGGTAGTGAAATTCCAATTGAAACTGGCCGCCAGCGCGTTACCTGCCGCGTCTTCTGCAGCGGTGGTAATGGTCGCCGTGTATTGCGTGCTTCCGGCAAGATTGGCCGAAGGTGTAAAGGTCTCGGTATTGCCGCTGACGTTCACCGTGCCGCTGACTGCCACGTCCCCGGAGGTCGTCGCCAGCCTGAAGCTCGCGCTTGTCAGCGTGGCGTTCGTCATTGCCTCGGTAAAGGTTGCCGATACCGATGTGTCCAACGCGACGCCGGTCGCGGCATTCACCGGTGAAGTGGCGGACACGGTCGGGGGCGTCGTATCGGGAACCGCGGCAGTGGTGAAACTCCAGGTGAAAGCGGCCGCCAGCGCGTTACCTGCCGCGTCTTCTGCAGCGGTGGTAATGGTCGCCGTGTATTGCGTGCTTCCGGCAAGATTGGCCGAAGGTGTAAAGGTCTCGGTATTGCCGCTGACGTTCACCGTGCCGCTGACTGCCACGTCCCCGGAGGTCGTCGCCAGCCTGAAGCTCGCGCTTGTCAGCGTGGCGTTCGTCATTGCCTCGGTAAAGGTTGCCGATACCGATGTGTTCAACGCGACGCTGGTCGCGGCATTCACCGGTGAAGTGGCGGACACGGTCGGGGGCGTCGTATCAGGCGTGGCGCCGGTGGTGAAATTCCAGGTGAAATTGTCCGGCAGCGCATTGCCCGCCGAATCCGTCACGCCATTGGTAATGGTCGCGGTGAACTGAGTGCTCGCAGGAAGATCGGCCGAGGGTGTAAAGGTCGCGGTATTGCCGCTGACGTTCACCGTGCCGGAAATCGGAAGGCCTCCCCGTGTCGCTAGCTTGAAGGTGTCCGTGCTCAGCGTGGACGTCAACATCACCTCGGAGAAGGTCACGGTTATCGCCGAGTTCACCGCGATGTTGATCGCATCATTGGCCGGGGAGGTGGCGGATACCATCGGGGGCGTCGAATCAGCGGCCAGCGTGGTCGCGCCTGCCATTTGCGATTGGGCTGAAACATTTCCCGCCTCGTCAAAAGCCCGGACAGTGTAAGAAAATGCGGTGGAAGCGGTCAGGCCGGTATCTTCGTATGTGGTGGTGTCTTTGCCCACCGTGGTCAGCAATGTGCCGTTACGCCGGATTCTGTATCCGGCAACCCCCCGGTTATCAGAGGAGGCAGACCATGCGAGATTAATCTGCGCTGAGGAGACGACGGTTGCAGCAACGTCCGCGGGGACGGATGGGGCGATCCTATCGCGATTGCCTCTCCAGGCTGCCGTAACAGCCGGGTCCTGCGCGGAAGTGGCATTGGTCTCGTCTCCTCCTCCGCTCCCGCAACCGGATAGACCAAGTGGACCGAGCAGTGCCGCCATCAAAAGCCCCGTACGAAGTCTTGATCCGACTAGTGGGTAATTCGACATGGGATGACCTCAAGAATGAATGACTGCGCGATATTTACGGTGGCATCAGAAGCGCAATCGCCCGCGCTTGTATGCATCAATTCACAAGAAAAATTGCGCGATTGATGCGCCAGCTCACAGTAACAAACACCTCTGCGAAGACATCCTGACGCATCCGGAAAACCAATTCGTATCGAGGTCAAACGCAACACGTTCTCCTGGAAACATGTCGCTCTTACGGTCGCCTCTTGTTGCGAGTGCGTGCGGTACTACGGCTTCAACTTGATGCTCTAGGAGTACGCTTCACGTCAGAGCTTCATGTTTATCTCATCTCTTATCTACGATGCTCTGTGCGCTGACGCGCATAAGGCGCGAGAAAAGATCTCAGACGCCCTATATATTTCCGTTTTTCCCGCTCTCGCGTGCGGTGCTCCATGGGCTGGCCTGGTTGACGCGCACGAAGTGAGCACCAGATTGCTTCTGCTGTTTTCCGTCGGCAGAATTCGTAGACAAGGGGGTAAGGCGCGAGGGTGCTCATCGCAAAGATTGACTTCGGGGCCTCGCAGACTGCGCTGTACAAACCAAGGAGTAACAACGACTACATCCGCAGTCGACGGAGGGTCCGTAGTTCTAAACCTGCAGGTCCGAGGTACGCGCCTTAGCAGGGCAATGCTGCGGGTCGGCGAACGGTTCAACCATCATGGCTCACCTCGCGAACACAACAATTGGCAATTTGTTTGCAGCAACGCTTATGCCAGCAACGATTTCCCGTTATCTGTTTGGGAGTTTGCGAGTGAGGACAGGGAGGCGCATGATTGAAGCAGCGATTTCAAGGGAAAACTAGCGCCACCTGGCGACCGAACTCCGGAAGCAAAAGCGCTATGAAGAGAAAACGCCGGATTGAGACGATTTTGTTGGCAAAAGGATTTCGCACATGGAGCCAGGATTACGCTCGTGCGATATGACAGCGCGGGATGAAATTAACCGGCTGTGTACTGAGGCGGCTTCCCATTTACGCGGAGAGCACGCCGACGCGACCATCCCTGTCGATTCACCTACTCTCTCCAGAGATTCGGTCGCTTATCACCAACCCACTCGGGGTGGTGTCCTTGGCCGGATTGGTCCGAGATGTCGCTGGGTGTGGGATTGAGATTCAGGTACCAGATGGACGCACTGCCCGCCTGCGTCGATTGCGGCGAGGCGA
>CAYODB010000135.1:829-10569 GCA_964402495.1 uncultured Bordetella sp. | reverse complement strand
CCCATTTGGAGGAATCGATCATGACCGGCACCTTGCATATATCCGGTTCCGAACCGACCAGATTGAGGAAGGTCGTCATCGCCTTCTTCGAATCCAGCATCGCTTCGTCCATGTTGACGTCGATGACCTGGGCGCCGTTCTCCACCTGCTGGCGGGCAACCGACAGCGCTTCAGCGTAGTTGTCGGCCAGGATCAGGCGCGCAAAGGCCTTGGAGCCGGTTACGTTGGCGCGTTCGCCGACGTTCACGAACAGTGTTTCGTCGCCGATGTTGAGCGGTTCCAGTCCGGAAAGGCGCAGCTTCTTCTCGACCTCGGGCAACTTGCGCGGTGGGATGTCCTTCAATGCTTCGCTAACGGCCTTGATATGCGCGGGCGTCGTGCCGCAGCAGCCACCTGCGATGTTCAGGAACCCGGCCTCGGCAAATTCCTTCAGGAACGACGCGGTGTACTCCGGACTTTCGTCGTACTCGCCGAATGCATTCGGCAATCCTGCGTTCGGATGCAGGCTGGTGAACACGTCGGCGACTTTTGCCAGCTCCTCGATATACGGGCGCAGGTCCTTGGCGCCGAGCGCGCAATTGAGTCCGACCGAAAGCGGCCGCGCATGCGAAATGGATGTCCAGAAGGCTTCGGTGGTCTGGCCGGAGAGCGTGCGGCCGCTGGCGTCGGTGATGGTTCCGGAGACCATCACCGGCACCTGCACCCCGTGCCGTGCGAAATAATGGTCGATCGCGAACAGCGCGGCCTTGCAGTTCAGTGTGTCGAATACCGTTTCGACCATCAGCAGGTCCGCGCCGCCATCCAGCAATCCGCGCACGCATTCGGTATAGCAGGCCACCAGTTCGTCGAATGAAATATTGCGGAAGCCAGGGTCGTTGACTTCGGGTGACAGCGAGGCCGTGCGGTTGGTCGGTCCCAGAACGCCGGCAACGAAGCGCGGCTTGCCCGCCGTTTTCGCGCTGAATTCGTCGGTCGCGGAGCGGGCGAGTCTGGCTCCGGCGCTGTTCAGTTCGAACACCGTCTGCGTCAGGCCATAATCGACCATGGACACCGAATTCGAATTGAAAGTATTGGTCTCGATGATGTCCGCGCCGGCCTCGAGATAAGACGCGTGAATGCCGCGGATGATTCCGGGCTGCGTCAGCGTGAGCAGGTCGTTGTTGCCCTTCTGGTCGCAGGCATGGCCGTGGAAACGATCACCATGATAGTGGTGCCCGTCGAGGCCGTGTCCCTGGATCATGGTGCCCATCGCTCCGTCGAGAATCAGGATTCGTTCCCCGAGCAGGTCATTCAGGAGCTTGATGCGTCTTTCAGTCATGTGCGAAGAATAAAAAACCCGTCGGCTGAAGCGGGACGGGTTGGTCGCGCTTTAGCGGTATTTATAGAGCGCCCGCAAGCTGGGGATCAAATCGGCGCGATGTGGGAAAGTTACAGCCTGACGACCCGTCTGTCAATCGCGCCACGCCCCGGCCCACCCCCACGTGATCAACGAATACATGTTTGAGAATGCGTCGATCAACAAGTGGTCGCGAAACCACCCACCGGCTGCAGGGAGAAGTCCCGCGCGGGGACCTTTCAACTTTTTTCGAAGCGGCGGTATTGCACGGCCTCGGCAACATGCGTCGCGGAAACGGGCGACCCGCCTGCAAGATCGGCAACGGTCCGGGAAACCTTGAGTATGCGGTGAAATGCCCGTGCCGAAAGGCCCAGCCTGCCGATTGCCTGCCGCGCCAGTTCCGATGCCTTGGCGTCACCGCTGCAGTGTGCCTCAGTTTCTTTGACCGACAGCAACGCATTCGGCTTGCCCTGCCTTTCCAGTTGCCGTTCGCGCGCAACGGTCACGCGCTCCCGCAGCGCCGCGCTGGATTCACCGGCCTGCCGCGAACCAAGTTCCTTCTCCGGTACCGCAGGGACTTCGATGTGCAGGTCGATCCGATCCAGCAGCGGCCCCGAGATCCGGTTGCGATAGCGTGTCACCTGGTCTGGCGTGCAATGGCACTTGCCGGAGTAGTGGCCGAGGAAGCCGCACGGGCAGGGATTCATCGCCGCGATCAACTGGAAACGCGCCGGAAATTCGGCTTGCCGGGCCGCGCGCGAGACGCTGATTTTGCCCGACTCCAGCGGCTCGCGTAGCACCTCCAGAACGTCGCGGTTGAACTCGGGGAGTTCATCCAGAAACAGCACGCCATTCATCGCCATCGATATTTCGCCGGGGCGCGGATTGCTGCCGCCGCCGACCAGAGCGACGGCGGAAGCGGTGTGGTGCGGCGAGCGATATGGCCTGCGTTTCCAGTTGCGCACGTCGAAACCGGAACTGCCGAGCGATTGCATGGCAGCGGAGGCGAGCGCTTCTTCCTCGGTCATCGGCGGCAGGATGCCGCCGAAGCGCTCGGCCAGCATGGTCTTACCCGTGCCGGGCGGTCCGATCATGAGTACGCTGTGCCCGCCCGCGGCCGCAACTTCAAGCGCACGTTTGGCCTGCGCCTGTCCTTTGACATCGGCCATGTCGGGAAAGTCGTCTACCGCGGCGGCTGGCGGGTCTGTCATGCGCGCCAGCAGTTCCCGGCCGGCAAGATGCGCGCAGACCTGCAACAGCGAGCCCGCCGGATGGACATGCGCATCGCGCACCAGCGCGGCCTCGGCCGCGCTTTCGCCCGGCAGGATAAATGCGCGCCCCGACCGATGCGCGTTGTAGGTCATTGCCAGCGCGCCGCGAATCGGCCGCAGTTCTCCGGTCAGTGCGAGCTCTCCGGCGAACTCGTAGTCCGCCAGCCTGTTTGCCGGAACCTGTCCCGACGCGACGAGGATGCCCAGCGCGATCGGCAGGTCGAAGCGCCCGCTTTCCTTGGGCAGGTCGGCAGGTGCCAGATTGACGGTAATGCGGCGGGCGGGAAATTCGAAGCGGCAGTTCTGCAGGGCCGAGCGAACCCTGTCCTTGCTCTCCTTAACCTCCGCTTCCGGCAGGCCGACGATGGTGAAGTTCGGCAGCCCGTTGGCGAGATGCACCTCCACTGTGACCAGCGGCGCGTCCATGCCGGCCAGTGACCTGCTGTAGAGAACGGCAAGGGACACGAAGTCGGCCTGGCCGGGTTAACTTTTCGTGCCAGGGAGAAGCTTCTCGAGTTCCGCGACTTTCGCTTCCATCTGCTCCAGCTTCTCGCGCGTGCGCTTGAGCACTTCCTGCTGCACGTCGAATTCCTCGCGCGTGACCAGGTCAAGCCTGGAAAAAGTATTCGACATCAGGGCGCGCAGATTTTTCTCGACGGCCCTGGCCGGCGAGGCGTCCACCAGCTCTTTCACCCTGCGATTCAGATCGTCCAGAAGTTTGCTGTCCACGGCGTCTGTCTCCTTTGAAAAAGTGTAGCCAAAGCATTACCCGGCGTCTGCGCCGGAGAACCCCGCACCGCGTCTGTGCGCGGCACCTAATTGGTGCATTACTTTGGTGCAACGCGGCAGGGAGCAAGCCTGAAAATGACTGTAACTAATTGATAGTTATATATTATCGGTTTGGCATGGTAAATGCTGACGCTTCTCGCAGCTATTTCAGCCGAGTTAATTCGTTTCAATCATCAAAAGGAAGATCGCCATGCTGAGGAAAAAGATTTTTATTGCTGCAATTGCCGGTGCATTTGCGCTCCCCGGGGCTGTGTTCGCGCAGGAAGCCGCGTCGCCCCATACCGTTACCGGCAACTTTACGCTAATCACCGACTATGCCTTCCGTGGCGTTTCCCAGACCAGCGAAGATGCCGCCGTGCAGGGAGGATTCGATTACTCGCATTCGCCCACCGGCCTTTACGCGGGAATCTGGGGTTCCAACGTGAGTTTCGCGCCGGGTTCCATCGAACTGGATTACTACGGCGGCTGGGCCAAGACCTGGGGAGACTGGGGCGTGAACCTGGGCGTGCTCCACTACGACTACCCCAATAACAGCCTGCTCAATACCGATGAGGTTTACGCGGGCGGCACCTGGAAGTGGTTCACCCTCAAGTACTCGCATGTGATTTCCGATCGCGTATTCGGTGTTCTTGACGGCAAGGGTTCCGGTTACGCGGAACTGAATTTCGCGTACACGCTGCCCCAGGACTTCGTGATCGGCGCCCACTACGGCGTGACCATGCTGGATGGCGAATCCGCCCCCGGAACATCGAATTCCGACCTCGACTACGACGATTACAAGATCAACGTTTCGAAGGCGGTTGCGGGCTTCAACCTCGGCCTCGCCTATGTCGGCACGACCAGCCTGGGTTCCGGTTATGCCACCAAGCCCGATACGTACGACGACCGCGTCATTTTCTCGGTCGGCAAGACTTTCTAACTGACGCCTGACAAAGGATCCGGCGCCTACGCCGGGTCCGCCCCGCAAAGCCAATTGGAGAAACCATGAAACTAGTGACCGCAATCATCAAGCCGTTCAAGCTTGACGAGGTCCGCGAAGCCCTGTCCGCCATCGGCGTGCAAGGCATCACAGTGACCGAAGTCAAGGGATTCGGCCGGCAGAAAGGGCACACCGAGCTCTACCGCGGCGCCGAGTATGTCGTCGATTTCCTGCCCAAGGTCAAGATCGAGGCCGCGATCAAGACCGAGCTGCTCGATCAGGTGATCGAGGCCATCGAAAAATCGGCGAATACCGGAAAAATCGGCGACGGCAAGATTTTCGTGTTCGAGCTCGAACAAGTTGTCCGCATCCGCACCGGCGAAACCGGCGCGGACGCCTTATAGGGAGAATGTCATGATCAAGAAGATTTTTGCGCTGATTGCCTTGTGCGGGGTTCTGGGCTTTTCCCTGCCAAGCTTCGCCGAAGATGCCGCCGCGCCTGCAGAGGCTGCGGCCACCACCGAAGCGGCCGCACCGGCCGCTGCGCCCGCGCCCGTTCCCAACAAGGGCGATACGGCGTGGATGATGACGGCCACCTGCCTCGTCATCCTGATGACGATTCCCGGCCTGGCATTGTTCTACGGCGGCATGGTGAGAACCAAGAACATGTTGTCAGTGCTGATGCAGGTCTTTGCGACGTTCTGCCTGCTGGCCATTCTCTGGGCGATTTACGGATACAGCGTGGCGTTCACCGAGGGGAACGCATTCTTCGGGGGCCTTTCGAAGATGTTCCTCAAGGGAATCACGCCCGATTCGGTAGCCGCCACATGGAGCAAGGGTGTCGTGATTCCGGAATATGTCTACGTCGTGTTCCAGCTCACCTTCGCTGCCATCACGCCGGCCCTGATCATCGGCGCCTTCGCCGAGCGCATCAAGTTCTCCGCGGTTCTGATGTTCATGGTCCTGTGGTTCACCTTCTCGTACCTGCCGATCGCGCACATGGTCTGGTACTGGGCGGGTCCCGACGCCTATACGGACCAAGCCGCCGCGGATGCTGCAACCGCAACGGCCGGCTTCCTGTTCCAGAAAGGCGCGCTGGACTTCGCCGGCGGAACGGTTGTGCACATCAACGCCGGTATTGCAGGCCTCGTAGGCTGCCTGATGCTCGGTAAGCGCATCGGCTACGGCAAGGAAGCCATGCCTCCTCACAGCCTGACCATGACCATGATCGGCGCCTCGCTGCTGTGGGTGGGCTGGTTCGGCTTCAACGTCGGTTCCAACCTGGAATCCACCGGCCTCGCCGCGATGGTGATGGTCAACACGCTGCTGGCAACTGCGGCCGCCGCGCTGGCCTGGATGTTCCTGGAGTGGATCATCAAGGGCAAGCCGAGCATGCTGGGCATCGCGTCCGGCGCCATTGCGGGTCTCGTTGCGATCACGCCCGCCTGCGGTTTCGTCGGACCGATGGGTTCGATCGCTTTGGGGCTGATCGCTGGCGTGATCTGCCTGTGGGCTGTAACCGGCCTGAAGAAGATGCTTGGTTACGACGACTCGCTCGATGTCTTCGGCGTGCACGGGATCGGCGGGATCATCGGGGCCCTCGGCACCGGGATTTTCGCTTCGCCGTCGCTGGGTGGCACGAGCTGGTGGGACTACGTGGCCAATGCGCCCGGGGAATTCAGCATCAGCGGGCAGTTGGTCAGCCAGGCATGGGCCGTGGGAACCTCGGTCATCTGGACGGCCATTGTTGCGGCCATCTCCTTCAAGATCGTTGACCTGGTCATCGGGCTGCGCGTACCGGAAGAGAAGGAACGCGAAGGCCTGGATATCACCGAGCATGGTGAAACCGCCTACCATACGTAATCTCCTCCGGTAAGTAACCTTACCGATTCGCGGGCGCCGAAAGGCGCCCGTTTTTTTGCCCGGCATTATTGAGCGAGAAGGTCGTGAAAGAAATCCCGGGGCCGTCGCGCAGCAAGAGTTGCCGCGGACATCAGTCGTCCGCCGTTCCGCCGTAGATGATGATCGACAGGAAATGGATCGGCAGATCAATCAGCCGTTCCGGACCGTGCGGGATGTCGCCGCGAAACGTCAGCGAATCGCCCGGCTCCAGAAGATAGGTCTGCTGGCCGTGGCGGTACTCGATCCTGCCGTGAAGCATGTAGATGAACTCGGTGCCCGGATGCTCGAAAGTCGGAAAGACTTCCGATGCATCGTCCATGGTGATCAGGAAGGGCTCGAAGGATTTCCTGGGCCCCTGATCGTAGGCGAGCAGATGGTAGGTGTGCCCGCGCCTGGTTCCGCGGCGCACGACCTCCATGCCTTCGCTGTTCTTGACCAGCTGGGCGCCGCCCGAGGGCATGTTGTAATGGCGGAAAAGGTGCGCCAGGGAGACCCCGAGGGCCTGCGCGATTTTTGACAGGGTTTCCAGGCTGGTCGAAACCTGCCCGTTCTCGATCTTGGAAACCATGCCGCGCGAGATGCCGGCCTGTGCGGCAACTTCGGCAATGGTGAGGTTATCCTTCAGACGCAACTCGCGGATCACGTTGCCCAGAAAACGATCCAGCGATTTGCCGTTGCCGGCGACGGCGCCCGGGCGGCTTTCCGGCGGCACCCCGCCGTTGTTGCCCTGCTTGTCCATCGGCGCTATCCGCCGGCCGCGCCAGGAATCCAGTTGGTGCCGGCCAGCGGCAGGTGCGCCATCGCCGCCGCCTCGACGGTCAAAGCCACCAGATCCTCGCGCTCGAGGTGATGCACGTTCTGCTTGCCGCAGGCGCGCGCAATGGTCGTCAGTTCCATGTTCAGCGTCTTGAGGTAATTGCGCACGCGTTTCGCCCCGACGTCCGGCTGCAGGCGTTGCTCGAGTATCGCGTCCTGGGTCGTGACGCCGACCGGGCACTTGCCGGTATGGCAGTGATGGCAGAATCCAGCCGCCGTACCCAACTTCTCGTAGTCTTCCGCCGCCGGATGGTGCCGGCCATCCTGCATGTAGGTTTCGCTGTTGCAGCCGAGCGCGACAAGGATGCCCTGGCCGATCGCCACCGCATCGGCGCCCATGGCCAGGGCCTTGGCCACGTCCGCGCCGCTGCGAATGCCGCCGGAGATGACGAGTTGCACTTTGCCGATCATGTCCAGGTCTTCGAGCGCGTGCACCGCCTGGCGCAGGGCAGCCAGCGTGGGGATGCCGACGTTCTCGATGAACACGGTCTGGGTCGCCGCGGTGCCGCCCTGCATGCCGTCCACCACCACTACGTCCGCTCCGGAATGGACCGCGAGCTTGACGTCGTGGAAGGTGCGAGTCGCGCCGACCTTCACATAGATCGGCTTTTCCCAGTCGGTGATCTCGCGCAATTCCTGGATCTTGATTGCAAGATCGTCAGGCCCGGTCCAGTCCGGATGGCGGCAGGCCGAACGCTGGTCCACGCCTTCGGGCAACACGCGCATTTTTGCCACGCGAGGATTGATCTTCTGGCCCAGCAGCATGCCGCCGCCTCCCGGCTTCGCGCCCTGGCCGATGACCACTTCGATGGCGTCCGCCCTGCGCACGTCGTCCGGATTGAAACCGTAACGCGACGGCAGGCACTGATACACCAGCGTTTTCGAGGACTGCCGTTCCTCCCTGGTCATGCCGCCGTCGCCGGTCGTGGTTGAGGTGCCCATCTCGGTTGCGGCGCGCCCCAGCGATTCCTTCACGTTGGCGGAAAGGGCGCCGAAGCTCATGCCGGCGATGGTGATCGGAATGGCCAGCTCAACCGGCTTTTTCGCGAAGCGCGTGCCGAGTACCGTTTTGGTAGCGCACTTTTCCCGGTATCCCTCCAGCGGGTAGCGCGACAGCGAGGCCGCCAGGAACACGAGGTCGTCGAAATGGGGGACATGGCGCTTCGCACCGAGGCCGCGGATTTCGTACATCCCGGTCGCCGCCGCGTGATGGATGTAATCGATGACCTTGCGGTCATAGCCGGCGCTTTCCTCGCGCTGGATGCGTTTGTGCGTTTCGACGGGCTTGTTCATCTATGCACCTCTAGTTCCTGAACCACGGAGGACACGGAGAGCACGGAGAACGCCAAGAAGACCGGAGACTAGATTCGCGGAAAGAGCAGCCATATTGACGCTTGGCCTGACCACAGCAAACCAGACCTCCCTTTTCTCCTTCGATTTTCTCCGTGCTCTCCGTGTCCTCCGTGGTTCAAGGTTCAATCAATACTCCTGGTTCGCGTCGGCATTCCAGTGATACAGCTCGCGTTTGGATGCAATCCGGCGGAACTGCTTCGGATCGTGTTTCAGTCCTGCCTTCTCCAGCAGGTCCGCTACCGCCGCGTAGTCCGCATCGCTCATCGGTTCTTCCCCCGCATCTGCGCCGAGCGACTTGACCTTGCCGCGCACGTAGATCACCGCTTCGTACAACGAATCACCCAGCGCGTCTCCGGCGTCGCCGCAGATCACCAGCCGGCCGGCCTGCGCCATGAACGCGGAAAAGTCGCCGACCGAACCGCCGACCACGATGTCGATGCCTTTCATGGAAATGCCGCAGCGAAGGGACGTGTCGCCCTCGATCACGAGCAGTCCGCCATGCGCGGCGGCACCGGCCGAGACCGAGGCGAAGCCTTTTACATGCACGATGCCGGAACTCATGCCTTCGGCCACGCCGGGACCGGCATTGCCGCGCACGAGAATGCTCGCGTGCTTGTTCATGCCCCCAGCGTAGTAGCCGGCATGACCGTCGACCTCGATTTCTATCGACGCATCGACGCCCACGGCGATGCTGTGCGCACCGTCCGGGTTGAGGACTCTTACTTTCTTCACGCCACCGAGGCCGTGGTGCAGGAACTGGTTCAGTTCGCGCAACGATTGCCTGGCCAGGTCGAAAGTGGCGGTATCGGCCGCGATGTGCGGCGCCTGCGCTAGGCTCGCCATACGTAGATCTCCTCGGGCATCGGCTCGAAAATCTTGGCGTTCTTCACGTCGGGCAATTTCGCCAGCGAGCGGAATTCCGAGGAGATCGCCACGTAGTCGTCGGTCTCGGCAATGATCGCGGGCTTGCACGCGAACGCATCGCGGACCAACGCAAGTTCGTCGCGGGTTCCCATGAGGAAGGTGTAGAAGCCGTCCAGCTCCTCGAATCCGCTGCGGATGGCCGCTTCGAGATTGTCGCCTTCGCGCATGCGCCATTCGAAATAGCGGCAGGCGGCTTCGGTATCGTTGTCGGTTTCGAAATCGATGCCGAGCGGCTCCAGCTTGCGGCGGATCTGATAGGGATTGGACAGCGAGCCGTTGTGCACCAGGCACCAGTCCTCGCCGGCCGTGAATGGATGGGCGCGGTCGGGGGTCACCGCGGATTCGGTGGCCATGCGCGTGTGGCCCACCAGGTGCGAGCCCTTCAGCTGCCGGAAGTCGTAGCGCTCGGCCACTTCCGCCGGCGCCCCGA
>CAYODB010000135.1:0-819 GCA_964402495.1 uncultured Bordetella sp. | reverse complement strand
ACATCCTTGTACAGGTCGATGTACTGCCCCGCCGAGAGCACGTGCAATTCGGGGAATTGCGCGCGGATCCATTGCTTCGCCCCCGCGACCGGGGCCGCCGTTTCAAGCACGCCGTGATTGGCCTGGACGTTCAGGACGGTTTCGGCGCCCAGCGCCATGTGCGCTGCGTTCTCGAAGGCAGTCCAGTCAAACGTGGCCGTACCCGAGTACAGGCTGAGCTTGCGCCTGTCGTCGGCGACGGGCGCGGTGAATACCGCCATGCCCGCCGAATCGGGCCCGCGCTCTGTCATGCCGATGAGCATCGGCAGCATCAGTTCGCCCAACTGCTCGCGCAGCTCCGGTTTTTTCACCAGCAATCCCACGATTCCACACATAGTCTTTACCTCACTAATCGGCTCTCAGCGCAGATACCCTCGCGTAGCGTGGAGTACCCTTCTAGGTCGCAAAGGACGCGGAGAAAGGCAAACCCGGGAACTGCAACTCTGTCAATAAACAACGAACCCACGATCCATATCCCGTAGATCGTGCTCTGCGTTCACTTTGCGTTCTCCGCGTTTGGCGCTTGATCTAAAAGAACTCGACGTAGCGGTCGCGTTCCCAGTCGGAAACGTGGCGCGAGTACTCGACCCATTCCATGCGCTTGAGGGTGAGGAATTCCTTCGACAGTTCGTCGCCCAGCGCCGAGCGCAACACCTTGTCCTTCTCGAATTCATCGAGCGCTTCCTTAAGGTTCTGCGGCAGGATCTCGATCCCGGCGCGCTTCAGTTTCTCCGGGGACCATTCGTAGAGGTTCTCGTTGATCGGCTTGCCGGGATCGAG
>CAYODB010000134.1:0-10666 GCA_964402495.1 uncultured Bordetella sp. | reverse complement strand
GGCGGGGTGGATGGGGCCATTCACCGGGCGGCGGGTCCGCAACTCTTCGAATATTGTCGCACGCTTGGCGGATGTCCGACCGGTGAAGCACGGATTTCGCCGGGCTTCAGCTTGCCTGCCAAATGGGTGATTCATGCTGTCGGCCCGGTCTGGCACGGTGGCGATGCCGGAAAGGACCGCCTGCTTGCCAGTTGTTATCGAAACAGTTTGTTACTAGCGGCGGAGCGGCGGCTGCAAACCATAGCGTTTCCGCAGATCAGCACCGGGGTCTACGGATTTCCGACGCGCAGGGCCGCGGCCATTTCCATCGCCTAAATCCGCGCATTTCTGTCCAGGCCGGGAAGCATCGAGGAAGTTCGCTGCATGGTGCTCAGCGAGGAATCACGAATGGCCGTAAGCGGCGCGCTCGCGGCGGCAGGGAAGGAGTAAGGGAAACGGTCCCGCCGGAACCGGCCAGCCGGGTGCGGTTGGGACTCAGACCAGCAGGACAGCGAAGCGCTCGGCTTCCATCGGCCTGCCGCCGAGGTAGCCCTGATACGCCTCGCAACCCAAGGCGCGCAGAAAATCCAGCTGAGCCTTGGTCTCCACCCCTTCGGCGACCACGGTCATGCGAAGGCTTTTCGACAAGTTGATGATCGCTTGCACGATGGCGGAATCGTTAAGGTCATGGGGAAGATCCTCGACGAAACTGCGGTCGATCTTCAGCTTGTCGATCGGAAAGCGCTTGAGGTAATTGAGGCTGGAATAGCCGGTGCCGAAATCGTCGATGGACAT
Organism: uncultured Bordetella sp.; assembly: GCA_964402495.1. Classification (GTDB taxonomy): domain Bacteria; phylum Pseudomonadota; class Gammaproteobacteria; order Burkholderiales; family JACQAP01; genus JACQAP01. The sequence continues at coordinate 9,892 of CAYODB010000134.1, read as the reverse complement.
GCCCACGCCCATTTTGTGGAGCTGGTCAAGGATGCTGGCCGCTTCCTTCGGATCCTGCATGATGGCGTTTTCGGTAAGTTCGATTTCCAGGTTGTGCGGCTGCAGGCCGTGCCTCGCCAGCGCGGAGGCCACGCCCCCCACTAGACTGGCGCGGCGGAACTGCAGAGCGGAAAAATTGATCGCCACGGGCACGATCTTGCGCCCTTCGTTCTGCCAGGCGTTGACCTGGCGGCAGGCTTCGCCGAGCACCCATTCGCCGATGAGATGGATGATGTCCGATTCTTCAGCCAGGGGAATGAAACTGTCCGGCATCATCTGGCCGTGTTCGTTGTGGTTCCAGCGCACCAGGGCTTCCGCTGCGATCAACTTGTTGCCGTTGGTTTCGTACTGCGGCTGGTAGTGCAGGACGAGTTCGTTGCGTTCGACTGCGCGGCGTAGCTGGTTCGCCAGCACCAGGCGCTCGGCGACCGGTGCCGTGAGCTCGCTGGTGAAAAATTCGTAGCGGTTGCGGCCGTTTTTCTTGGAGTGATACATCGCCGCATCGGCGTTGCGGATCAGATCCTCGGTGGTCTGGCCGTCATCCGGATAAACGCTGATGCCCACGCTTGCGGAGATCTGGATTTCCTGTCCGTCGAGGTCGAAGGCTTCCTCGAAAGTCGCCAGGACCTTGCTTGCTACGAGCGCGGCTTCGGTCGGGTCACGCAGCGCGGAGAGCACGATCAGGTACTCGTCGCCGGCGTGGCGGCAGACCGTATCGGTCTCGCGCACGCAGCCGCGCAATCTCGCAGCCACGGTTTGCAGCAGGATGTCGCCCGCACGATGGCCGAAGGAGTCGTTGACATACTTGAAGCGGTCGAGGTCGATAAACAGCAGTGCGACACGCGATTCCATGCGCTTGGCGGCCGCGAGGGCCTGCTGCAGTCGGTCCTGGAACAGCGTTCGGTTGGGCAGGCCAGTCAGCAGGTCGTGATGCGCAAGGAAGCGCACGCGCGCATCCATGTCCTTGCGCTGCGAAACGTCTTCCGTGACCCAGAGCACCTTGATCGGCTCCCCCTCCAGGTCGAGCAGGGCGTCACCCTTGGTGCGAAGCCAGCGGAAGGTGCCATCGGACCAGGCCACGCGGTACTCGATATCGAGGTTGCCGGTGCCGTGCAGGCATTGCGCGAGCGACTGGCTGAAACGGGGGCGATCCTCCGGATGCAAGGCTTGCAGCAGACGGTCCAGCGGCACATCGGGCTGGTCGTTGCGGATGCCGAACAGGCGCAGGCTCATTTCCGAGGCCCGCACGATCGAAGTGCCGACGTCGAACTCGCAGGTGCCGATTTCGGCGAAAGCCAGGGCGAGCTTCTCGCGGTCGAGGCTGGATTTAAGCGCATCAAGCGTGTTGCGGGTGACCTGCTGGGAATCGCGCAGCCGCTCACTGGAGCGCTCCAGGGCGTCGCCCGCGCTTTTCAGCTTGCGGTCAGTGACATCCAGGCGTTTGCGCGTTTCGGCCAGTTCCCTTTCCAGTTCGGAAATGAGGGTTTCACTGCTTTTCGACGCCGTCGGGCCGCCGGTGCGCACCCTGCCCGGCGCGGCGGGTTTTGCCGCCGCGGCTTTGCCCGGCTTGGTGTGAGCGGCCGGCACGCGGGGCTTCGCGCGGCGCGTGGCGGTCGTTTTGCGCCGGGATTTAGCAGGGCTCAAGGTGGTTTTTCTGGGTTGACGCCTGATTGCACGTCACGCCGGTCGTGTCGGTTGTTCTAGGCTACAGGGCAGCGCAAGCTGCATGCCAGCGAATTCTGGGTGAATACGGCCATCCAGGCAACTCACCGGCATACGCCTTGCCGGAAATCAGGCATGTATTGTCAGGCTCTCGACGGCCTTGCACACGGCCCGGGTCACCTGTTCCGTTCCCGCATCGCCGCCGAGGTCGGGCGTAAAGACGTGGGCCATGGTGGCATGCTCGATAGCGCCCATCAGCCGTGCTGCGGCTTTGCGCTCGCCGAGGTGCTCCAGCATCATCACCGCGGTCCAGAATGTGCCGATCGGATTGGCGATGCCGCGGCCGGCAATGTCCAGCGCGGAGCCATGTATCGGCTCGAACATCGACGGGAACTTGCGTTCAGGATTGAGGTTGGCCGTAGGGGCGATGCCGAGGCTGCCGGAAAGGGCGGCGGCCAGATCCGAAAGTATGTCGGCGTGCAGGTTGGTCGCCACCATGACGTCGAGCGAGGCGGGCCGCAGCACCATGCGCATCGTGGCGGCATCCACCAGCATCTTGTCGGTCGTGACTTCCGGATAGTCCGGCGCGATCGAAGCGAACACCTCGTCCCACATCACCATGCCGTGGCGTTGAGCGTTAGACTTTGTGATCAGCGTAAGTTGCCGCCGTAGACGATTGCGCGCGATTTCGAAGGCGAAGCGCTGGATGCGCTCGACACCGGTGCGGGTGAAAATCGAAACCTCAGTGGCGACTTCCTCCGGAAAACCACGATGGGACCGGCCGCCATGTCCGGAATACTCACCTTCGGAATTCTCCCGCACGATCACCCAGTCCAGGTCGGACGGTGACTTCAGCTTGAGGGGTGGATCGATGCCCGGCAGCACGCGCGCGGGACGCACATTGGCATACTGATCGAAATTCTGGCAAATGTTCAGGCGCAAACCCCACAGGCTGACGTGGTCCGGCACCTCCTTCGAGCCGACGGCGCCAAAATAGATGGCGTCGAACGGTTTTAGCTGCTGCAGACCGTCCGCTGGCATCATTTCGCCATGCAGGAGGTAGTAGGCGCTGCCCCAATCGAAATGCGTGAACCTGAAATCGAATCCGCCGTCCCGCTTTGCCAGCGTTTGCAGGACCTGGATGCCGGCGGCAATGACTTCGTTGCCGATGCCGTCCCCGGGAATTGCTGCGATGTTGTAGGTTTTCATAAAAATCGATTTACCACGGAGGACACGGAGGGCACGGAGTCAAATCCGTTCAGCAATGAAAGTTCTGGTTGCGGCTGCATATGCAAGCAACCGCCCTATGCCAGCGAATAAACGCAGTTTCCGACGTTCTTCTCCGTGATCTCCGTGATCTCCGTGTCCTCCGTGGTTCAAGACTTACGTTTTAAATGGATGAAGCAATGGCTTTGCCCATGTCCTCGGTGCTCGCCTTGCCGCCGACATCGGGCGTGCGGGGTCCGGACTGCAGGCATTGCTCGATCGCCTTGACGATGGCGTTGCCGGCCTCGGGATAGCCGAGATGTTCAAGCATCATCGCCCCCGACCATATCTGGCCGACCGGGTTGGCGATTTTCCTGCCGTAGATGTCCGGTGCCGAGCCGTGCACGGGCTCGAAAAGCGAGGGAAACTTGCGCTCCGGATTGATGTTGCCCGACGGCGCGATGCCGATGGTGCCGGCGGTGGCCGGCCCGAGGTCGGAAATAATGTCGCCGAATAGATTCGAGGCAACGATCACGTCGAAGCGTTGCGGATTAAGCACCATCTGGATGGTCAGTCCGTCGATGTGGTACTGGCTGGTCTTGACCTGTGGATAATTTTTGGCCATCGCGGCGAAGCGCTCGTCCCAGTACGGCATGGTAATTGAGATGCCGTTGGACTTGGTCGCCGACGTAATTTCCTTTCTCGACCGCAGCATGGCCAGTTCGAAGGCGAATTTCATGATCCGGTCCACGCCCTTGCGGGTGAAGATCGACTGCTGCATGGCCATTTCGCGCTCGGTACCCTCGAACAGGCGGCCGCCCACGGCCGAATATTCGCCTTCGGTGTTTTCACGCACCACGTAGTAGTCGATGTCGCCGACCGTGCGTCCGGCCAGCGGCGAGGTGATTCCCGGCATCAGCCGCACCGGGCGCAGATTGACGTACTGGTCGAAGCCGCGCCGGAACAGGATCAGCGAATCCCAAAGCGATTTGTGGTCCGGCACTTTCGCCGGCCAGCCAGTGGCGCCGAAGAATATGCAGTCGTGCGCTTCGATCTTCGAGCGCCAGTCCGGCGGCATCCACCAGCCGTGCCTGTCGTAGTTGTCGCAGCTCCAGTCGAAGTGGTCGAACGCCAGGCCGATGCCGAACTTGCGCGCGGCCGCGTCGAGCACGCGCACCCCCTCGGGCATGACTTCCTTGCCGATGCCATCGCCCGCAATCACCGCAATTTTGTGGGTTTTCATCTACACCTCTTTGGAGCGAAACGCGGTTGACATGAAGGGTCATGAAGGAAAAACGACAGTGCACGAAGGAAAAACACAAATCATGTGGATTCCCAGATCCCGCGGAAACTACGAGGTTCGGCGTTTCTACAATTTCGCTATCCTTCGCGTTCCTCTCCGGCCTTTCCTTCGTGATCCTTCGTGTTGAAAGAGTTTTTCAGAAATTTACGTTGTTCTTGCCCTTGAGCTTGAGGATCCTGCGGGCGTCGTCGGGCGAGGCCACCTCCAGGCCAAGCTCCTCCAGGATGCGACGGATCTTGGAAACCTGCTCGGCATTGGTTTTCGCCAGATGGCCCTTGCCGATCCAGAGGCTGTCCTCGAGTCCGACACGGACGTTGCCGCCCATCACCGCGGATTGCGTGGCGATGTACATCTGGTTGCGGCCACCGCCGAGCACGGACCACTGGTACTGGGCGCCGAACAGCCTGTCAGCCGTGCGCCGCATGTGCAGAACGTCCTCCGGATGCGGGCCGATGCCGCCGCGGATGCCGAATACCGACTGGATGAACAAAGGCGGCTTGACGAGGCCGCGATCGAGGAAGTGGGCCGCGGTATACAGGTGGCCGATGTCGTAGCACTCGATCTCGAAACGCGTGTCGTTGTCGCTGCAGGATTGCAGGATGTGGGCGATATCCTTGAACGTGTTCTTGAAGATGCGGTCATCCGAACCTTCGAGATAGGGCTTTTCCCAATCGTATTTCCATTCTTTGACCCGCGGGACCATCTCGTAGAGCCCGAAGTTCATTGAACCCATGTTCAGCGACGCCACTTCCGGCTTCAGTTGCAGGGCGGGCTGCAGGCGATCCTGGATGGTCATGGTCGGCGCGCCGCCGGTGGTTAGATTGATGACCACGTCGCTGGCTGCCTTGATCTGCGGCAGGAACTGCATGAACATTTTCGGATCCTGCGTTGGGCGCCCGTCCTTCGGTTCGCGTGCATGCAGATGCACCACCGCGGCGCCGGCCTTGGCGGCTCCTATCGCCGCCTCGGCGATCTCCGCTGGCGTGATCGGCAGGTGAGGCGACATCGAAGGGGTGTGGATGGCGCCGGTTACCGCGCAGGTGATGATGACTTTGTTGGCCATTGCTGTTCTCCGGTGGCTCAGTTTCCGATTTTCTTCGCCGCGTCGCGCTTGTGGGCGACCAGCGCCATCAGCCGGCGATCGCGCCAGGCTTCGCGTTCCGCATGCTTTTCCTGCGGCATGAGCGTGCGGCGTTCGCCATCGACCTTGGCAATCAACGCATCGCTCCAGGGCTCATTCTTTACGTTGCTCATCATGCCATGCAGTACGGGGCCGTAGCGCTTCGCATAGTCGGGGACGCCGCCGGGCGCATTGAGGTCAATAGTCTCGAAGGGGCCCATGAACGACCAGCGCAGGCCGAGTCCGTCCCTGATGCATTTGTCGAGATCCTCGGCCGAGACGTAGTCCTCCTTCACCAGGCGCCAGGATTCGAGCAACAGCGCAGCCTGCAGGCGGTTGAGGATGAAGCCTTCCACTTCCTTCTTCACAGTGATCGCCACTTGCCCGACTTTTTCGTGCAGGGCACGTGTCTTCGCCACGACTTCAGGGCTGGTCCAGGGTGCGGGCGAGATTTCGACGATGGGAACGATATGCGGGGGGTTGACCGGATGGGCGACGATGCAGCGATGCCTGCCCTTGAGGCCTTCGCTGAAACGCGAGGTCTGGATCGTGGAAGTCGAACTGGCGAGAATGCAATGGGCGGGCGCCGCTTCGTCCAGCTGCCGGTAGACCTCCCGCTTCACATCCAGTTTTTCGGAAGTATTTTCCTGGACGTAGTCGGCGTCCCTGACGGCATCGGCCAGGGTCGCGGCTGCAGTCACGCGTTTCGTCACCACGTCTGCCGATTCAGCGATGAGTCCGAATTCCTTCAGTTCCTGCAAGCCTTCACGGATCAGGGCGAGCGCTTTTTCCGCGGCGCCCGGCGCGGCGTCATAGAGTTTGACGGAGTGCCCTGCGCGGGCGAACACCATCGCCCATGCGCGACCGATCAGTCCCGAACCGATGATTGCCACCTTTTCCATTCATTTTCCTCGTAGAAGTGACTTACCACAGAGACACAGATGCGCAGAGAACTTCAATTCCAGTCTGGTACTTATGCACCGATGATTTGCCTGATCCGGTTCGCTTGAATCCCATTGGCTATTTTCTGGAATCTCGCTATGCTTTCTCTGCGCCTCTGTGTCTCTGTGGTGGATTCGAAATTAACCCAGTGTCTCAACTCCGGCGCAGACCGAAATCGCCTGACCGGTAATATTCCTGCCAACGTCGCTGGCCAGATAAAGCGCCATGTTGGCGATGTCGTAGGGGCTGACCATGCGATGCATTGACACGCCCTGCAGCGAGATTTTCTTTTGTTCTTCGAAGCTGATGCCCACAGCCTTTGCCTTGGCGTCGATCACGCGGTTGATGCGGTCGCCTTCGACGACGCCGGGCTGGATGGCGTTGACGCGGACGTTGTCCGGGCCGGCTTCCATCGACAGGCTCCTGGTGTACCCGACGACCCCCCATTTGGCAGCCGAATAGGGCGTGCGAAAAGGGAAGGGCAGCCGCCCGGCCGCGGAAGACAGGTTGATGATCGACCCCCCGCCGGCCGCCTTGATCATCGGCATGGCCAGGCGGGTGCAATAGAACATTCCGTTCACGTCTACGTTAATGCAGCGTTCCCATTCCTCGACGGAAAGGTCCTCGATCTTACCGGTGGGGCCGGCGATTCCCGCGTTGTTGACCAGGCAGTCGAGCCCGCCCAGGTTCTTTTTGACGTCGGCGAACAAACGATCCACATCCTTCAGGTTCGACACATCGGCCAGCGTAGCCGTAGTGCCGGGGAAAGCCTTGACGGTGTCGTCGATCGCGGTCTGCACTACGTCGCAGATGTGGACGCGTGCCCCCGCCTTGTGGAAAACGTCGGTCATTGCGCGTCCGATCCCGGCCGCCCCGGCGGTGATCAGGACGCGCAGTCCTTTTGCTGAAACTTCCATGCTTGTGGATCCTTGGGAAAGTCTTTGCGGGCCGGGCGCAGCATCGCGCACCCGGCCCGCAGCGTGGCCGGGGAACTGAAGCTTACTTGCGCTTGAAGCCGGAACGGATCCAGTCCAGGCTCTTCATGCCGTCGGGCGGGCTGATCTGCTCCGGTGGGTAGTATTTGACGTTGGTCATCGTTATCTTGCCGTCCACTTTCTTTACCGTACCGTAAGGGACGTGCTGCACGGCCTGGTGGCCCTTGCCGAGCGACATGTCCACGGTCCCGGCCACCGATTCGAACTTCAGGAACTCGAACGCCGTGATGATCTGGTCGATGCCAGGGTCCTGGCCCTTGGCCGAGGCTTGGGCTTTTTCATAAGCTGCCTTGACACCGAAAAACGCGGTGGCCATGTGGTAGGAGGCGTACACCGGGGTGACGTTGAAGCGCTCCTTGAAAGCCTTCTGGAACCATCGGTTCAGCGCCGTAGGCGGTGCGAACGGGCCGTTGGGGCCGCGCGCGCCGATGATGGTGCCGTCGGGGATCTGTTCGGCGAGGCGTTCCAGGACGGTGTCGCCGCAGATGATGATGTTGGGAATCTTCCCGAGCAGATTCCGCGGCGACGCCTGCAGCAGGAAGGCCTCGAGGTCGCCGCCCCAAAGCGAGTTCTGCATCACCTCGGCGCCGCTGCCCAGCAATGCGGAGATTTCCGTGTTGTATTGCCCGGCGCCCAGCTTCGGAGTGACGTTGGTGGCGATGACAGCCGCGGGTTTGATGACCTTCAGCGTTTCCGTGAAATCCGACCAGGCGTCCTGGCCCCATGCATAGTTGGGGTTGACGCCCGAGAAGACCTTCAGATTGGGGAAGTTCTCTGCGATGTAACGCGCGGCCGCGACGTTTTCCTGGGTGGCCATGGTGGTCGTGCGGAACACGTACTTGTAGTCTGCTTCCTCGAACACCCGGTTGGTGGCGCAATCGAACAGCACGGTGAACTTCTTCATTTCCTCGGCCACCGGCGCCACGGCCAGACAATCGCCGCTGGAGATCACACCGATCACCATGTCCACGTTCTGCCGGGTGACCAGGTTGCGGTATTCGGTCACCACCTTGGTCGGACCGCCGGCCTCGTCGACGTAAACCAGTTCGATCTGGCGTCCGCCAAAGCCCTTCTTTTCGTATCCTGGAATCTGGCCGCCCTTGTTCAGCACATCCGCCATCAGGTCGGCGGCGTTTTTCGCAGGAACGCCGAAGGGGCCGGCAGCGGGACCGGAGAGGAAAGTAATGACGCCGATGCGCAGCGGCGCGTCCTCGGCGATCGCCGCCTGCATGCCCAGCACAACGGTGGCGAACAGAGCGGTCATTGCGCCGATGCGGCGCAGGATGCATTTCATGATGACTTTCCTCCCTGGGGATTCGATTTATTCTCGAAATTATTGTGGAAACCGGCTGTCCGGTCCTTCGCCGATAACGTGCCAGGCGCGCCTGCCGCTGACAGGGCTGGATTATAGCAACACGGCCTCATATCGAAGGTTCCGCTAGAATCCACCCCTATTGTCCGACCCCGCCCAGTGTCCTCTTGAATATCCTCGCCATTGATACTTCGACCGAATACTGTTCGGTTGCCCTTATGCATGGCAACGCGCTGGCTTCACGGGTGGAGCGCGCCGGGCAGCGCCATTCCGAGCTGCTGCTGCCGATGGTCGAGGCGTTGCTTGGAGAGGCCGGCCTCAAGCTGGCCCTGCTGGACGGCATTGCGTTCGGTGCCGGGCCGGGTTCCTTTACCGGATTGCGGATCGCCTGCGGGGTTGCGCAGGGACTGGCCCTGGGCGCCGGCGTGCCGGTCGTGCCGGTCGGGACACTGCTGGCGTTGGCGCATGCCAGCAAGGCTGCCCGGGTGCTCGCCTGCCTCGATGCGCGCATGGGCGAGATCTATCACGCCGCTTACGAGCGCGCCGGGAGCGGCTGGCGGGAGGCGGTGGCGCCCAATGTCTGCCGCGCGGACCTGGCTCCGGAAGTGGGGCACGGTGACTGGACCGGCATTGGCAGCGGATTTGCCACCCATGCCGGCGAGCTTGCCCAACGCTACGGCAATCGGCTTTCCGCGATCGACGCGGACGCCTATCCGCACGCGCGTGCGATCGCGGAACTGGCCCTGCCGCAACTGAACGCGGGCCGCGGGTTGCCCGCGGAACAGGCCGTGCCGCTCTATGTCCGCGACCGGGTGGCGCTTAAAATGCACGAACAACGATGAGCGCCCAACTCGACTCACTGCCCAAATTGCGCCCGATGCGCGTGGCCGACCTCGACCACGTTACGCAGATCGAGCCATTGATCTATACGCACCCCTGGACCCGAGGCAATTTCGACGACTCGATCAAGGCCGGCTACAGCTGCTGGGTCATTGATTGCGGCGGCACCCTCGCCGGTTATGGTGTGCTGATGATCGGCGTGCGCGAAGCCCATCTGCTGAACCTGAGCGTGGCGCCGGATTGGCAGGGAAGGGGGCTCGGACGCTTCCTTCTCGAACAGTTCGTGCGTATCGCGCGCGACAGCGACGCGGTGCAGATATTTCTGGAAGTGCGTCCCTCCAATCTGGCAGCCAGGCATCTCTATGCCGACAGCGGTTTTCGCGACATCACGGTCCGGCGCGGCTACTACCCGGCCACGCGGGGGCGTGAGGATGCCATCCTCATGGGCCTTGTTTTGTGAGAGGGGGCGGCGT
>CAYODB010000133.1:8642-10710 GCA_964402495.1 uncultured Bordetella sp. | reverse complement strand
GGCCGAAGTCCTATCTGTTCGTCAGCGAGCTACCGAAGAACAATTATGGGAAAGTTCTGAAAACCGTTCTTCGCGCTCGGCTCAAGGAAGCGGCGGCGCCAGTTGCGAAGGACAGGGGCTAGCCCCTAGCCCCTAGCCCACCGCTACGCGGTAGCCGACCCTCGGAAAGTGAACACAGACCGTCCCCACGCGAGGATCCTCGCGCAGGATGGCGATGGTGTCCGCACTGACAAACCGGATCACGCCCTCGACTGGTGTTTCTCCACTGTCTGTCTCGGCGACTACGCCGACCCGTTGGTGCGGGCGCAAGCCCAGGGGATCCTGCGGGTCCGCTTGCTCCGGCGTGGTTGTCTCATTTTTCCGGGCTATCTCGATCGCTTCGGCCGGAGTCATTGGCGCAGGCTTGCCGTGCCCCAACGCTTTGACCCGTTGCTCCCATTTTTCAATTTGCGGAAATTCGGCGAGGAGATTCGGCCCGCCCTGCCAGCGGCCGCGAACGAACCAGACCAGATAGTAGAACATGGCGTCGAAAAGTCCTGGCGCCGCGCCGGGCAGATAGTCGCGCCCGTCGCCCAACTGCAGGTCGATCCAGGCGAACTGCGCGCGCAACTGCGAAGCGACGTGGGGGACGTCTCCCTTCAGTTTTCCGGCATTCCAGGTGGGGCCGAAGAACAGGCGGCCGCGATCCTGCAGGAAAGCATCCGGCAACTGGTCGGCATTGGCACCCATCGAGAGCCTGACCGCAGTGTCGAACAGGGCATCGGTCCAGCGGCCCAACGCCCACGTCACGCCTTCACTCTCGCCTGGAAAAAAAGCAGGCTTCGGATAGCGGCGATGAATTTCACGCAAGATGCAATGGCTGTCGCAATAGATGTCGGCGCCGACCTGCATGATCGGCGTCCGCCGGTATCCACCGCTCAAGGGCATCACGTCAGGTTTAGGCGGCACTCGCGGAATTTCGACCGAGCGCCAGGCCAGCTTCTTGATGCCCAGCGCGACGCGGACTTTTTCCGAGACGGGCGAGGCAGGGTAGTGGTGGAGAATTATTTCGTTCACTGCGTTCCTCCAAACATCAGGTTCCAGGCGCCAGGGTCCAGGCACGAGGCACTACGTTTTGAAGCTCAGGGCTCTTAATACAATACCTCGCGCCTAGAGCCTGGCGCCTGCGAAGGTCAGCCGGCGATCGTCACCCCGCCATCCGCAACAATGGTCTGCCCGGTCACGAACGCGGAGGCCTTCGAGGCGAGGAACACAGCGATGCCGCCGATGTCCTCGGGCTGGCCGATGCGCCGCAGCGGCGTCTGTGATTCGTAGTGACCGAGGGTTTCGGGATTTTCCCAGAGCGCGCGGGCAAAGTCGGTCTTGACCAGGCCGGGCGCGATGCAGTTGACGCGGATATTGTGCGGCCCCCATTCCACGGCCAGGTTGCGGGCGAGTTGCATGTCGGCGGCCTTCGAAATCGCATAAGCGCCCAGAGTCGCAGTGCCCTTGAGGCCGCCGATGGAAGAGACAATGATCACCGAGCCGTCTTTTCTCTGCGCCATTTCCGGCAGCACCAGGTTGGCGAGCCAGTGGTTGGCGACGATGTTGTTCTGCAGGATTTTGTTGAACGCATCGTCCGACAGGCCGGCCATGGGCCCGTAATAGGGATTCGAGGCGGCGTTGCACACAAGTACGTCGATTTTTCCCCAGCGCTTGCGGGTTTCGCCGACCAGGCCCTCGAGTTGCGCCTTATCGCCAATGTGCGCGGGAATCGCAATCGCTTCACCGCCGGATTTGCGGATCGCCGCGACCACTTCCTCGCAGGCTGGCGCCTTACGGCTCGATACCACGACCCGGGCGCCGGCGGCGGCCAGATGTTCGGCTATCGATCGGCCTATGCCGCGGCTGGAACCGGTGACGATGGCGACTTTGCCATCGAGGTTGAATGCGTCCATCGGGTACTCCTCCGCGTTATTGAGACTTATTGTTCCTGCTTTGCTAAAACAGGGCCGAGGTTCACCCGGAAGGGTGAACCTCGGCCCTTGGGTTATTTGCTTATGCGGTTCCGTCCGCCTTCCTTGGCGCG
>CAYODB010000133.1:0-8542 GCA_964402495.1 uncultured Bordetella sp. | reverse complement strand
AACCTCGGCCCTTGGGTTATTTGCTTATGCGGTTCCGTCCGCCTTCCTTGGCGCGATACAGGGCCTCGTCCGCCGCCTTGAGCACCTTCTCCGGCATGTTGAGCATGTCGCTGCGTCCCGCCACGCCCAAGCTGACAGTCACGGAAAGCATCTGGTCCGGTTTGCGGAAAGCGTGGACATCCTGCCCGGTTTCGGCATTGCGTTTTTGCACCACCGTGGAGCGGCGGTCATTGCTCGACCGCGAGCCCTGTCGCCGTTCCTCGGTACGGTTGGCGACCTTGCAATTCTCGATGGCCGCTCGCAGGCCTTCCAGGTGCGGCAAGGCCTGCTCGACGGTCTGGTCCGGGAACAGGACCGAGAATTCCTCACCGCCGTAGCGGAACGGCTTGCCGCCGCCACTGACTTCCGCAAGCCGGGCGCCCACCATGCGCAGAACATGGTCGCCGACATCATGCCCGTGAGTGTCGTTGAATTTCTTGAAATGGTCGACGTCCACCATCGCGATGGTATAGACGGGTCCCAGCGCGACCAGCCTTTCTTCGAGCGCGCGGCGGCCAGGAAGCCCGGTCAGCTCGTCGATGAATGCCATGCGGTGGGATTCCTGGAGGACGGCGATCAACATGATGGCCGCGGCCGCCGATACGAAGGTGTTGAATACTATTTCGGATGTCGGCCACTGGCAGGCGATGAAGAATGCGATCAACGCGCCGGCCATGCCGATGTCCAGCGGATTGCGCCGGGTCCACAACTGGACCAATGCGACGACGAAAGCAACTGCCATCACCAGGCGACCCAGCAGCGGCACCGGATCGGCCTTGATGAGCCAGTTGTCCAGCAGGCTGTGCCATGCGATTCCCGAGAGTGCGGTTTTCCCCGAGCTGGCAATCCAGGCGGTGAACAGGACTTCGACCAGCACCAGCAGCAGCCAGCGATAGTTGCGGAAGTAGTGGATGCCACGCTCAGGAAGCACGAGCAGCACCAGGATGTTCAGCGGCACGAACAGCGCGATGCCGGTGAAAGCCGCGCGCGCCGCGAAACTGCCACTGCCGTCGAGGAGCGCGAGGCGGTAGCCGGTGAATGCGATGAGCAGCGACAGCAGGGTGAGGAAGGCCCGCCCGCGATTGAACCACAGCGCTATCAGCACGCCCGTCAGGCACAGGGCATAGGGGCCATAGATCCCCAGACCCGAAAGCGTAACGGGTAGCTTGCGGCCGGCCAGAACAACGACAAGAGCCAGCAGCATGATTGCGCCCGGAGCGGCGAACGGCTTCAGGTCGCGAAGGGAAGGCAGGATCACCGGAGAATGTGCCCGGAAGAGGTCGTCGGAAGGGTTGCGGCGCCAGCAATCCGGCACGGGTGGTGTGCGCCCATTCAGCCCTTGCCGGCCTTGTAGGGCCGCGCTTCCTCGCGGATTACCCGCCGCAGGACATCTTCAAGATTCTCGCGCTCGATCGCCTGCTTCAGGGCTTCGTTGATCATCGTCTGGTAACCGCGCCCGCCCGAGCGGGAACGGAAATATTCGACGACCGCGGTGTCGAGATACATCGTCAGGCGGGTTTTGTTGCGCGGCAGCGTCTTGCCGTCAAGGTCGAGCATTCCGGCGGAAGCGGGATCCACCGCACGCGTGGAACTGCCGGACAACCGCCGCGCCCGCTTGCCGGAAATGCCCGGCGCAGAGGATTTGCCCATCACCGATCTCCGGGTGCAGTCGTCATCGGGAAAGAAGTATGCATATATGTATGCACAAGGTCAAGCCCCGCAGAGACACGAGCAAAAAGGTGAACGGTGAAAGGTAAAGGGCAGAATCGGGTTTCGGTTCTGATCTTACTTCCACCTTTTGGCTTTGACCTTTAACCTGTTCTTGCAGCCCGGATGACCGGCTGCTGACCGGCTGCGCCGGCCGTGGCGTAAACTACCCATAGCCACGAGGTTTCCAATGTTCGCAGATCCGCTCCTTCTCGCCCGTGCCCAGTTCGGGCTGAACATCGCCTTCCATATCCTGTTTCCCAGCATCACCATTGCCCTCGCCTGGGTGCTGGTATATCTGCGGGTGCGCATCGAGCGTACGGGGGAGGCATGGCTCAAAGGCGCGTATCGGCTCTGGGTGAAGATCTTCGCCCTGTCATTCGCCATGGGTGTCGTATCCGGCATTACGATGAGTTTCCAGTTCGGCACCAACTGGCCGGGTTTCATGCAGAAGGCCGGCAACATCGCCGGACCGCTGCTGGGCTACGAGGTGCTCACCGCGTTTTTTCTCGAAGCCACTTTTCTTGGCGTCATGCTGTTCGGCCGCGACCGCGTGCCGGCCTGGCTGCATACCCTTTCGTCATTCATGGTCGCGATCGGAACCTCGTTTTCCGCGTTCTGGATCCTTGCGCTGAATTCCTGGATGCAGACGCCGCAGGGCTTCGAAATCATCGACGGCCAGTTCCATGCGACGGACTGGTGGGCGATCATTTTCAATCCGAGCTTTCCCTACCGCTTCACCCACATGATGATCGCGTCCGGACTGACGGCTGCGTTTCTCGTGGCGGGCATTTCGGCGTTCCAGTTGCTGCGCAATGCGCAGTTTGAACCCGCCCGTCGCATGTTGCGCCTTGGCATCGTCGTCGCGGCGGTGCTGACGCCGGTCCAGATTTTCGTGGGTGATCTGCACGGGTTGAACACCCTCAAACACCAACCGGCGAAAATCGCCGCGATCGAGGGCATCTGGGAAACCGGGCGCAACGTGCCGCTGCTGCTGTTTGCCCTGCCGAACAACACCGAGCGCCGCAACGACTACGCGGTCGCGGTACCAGGAATGGCAAGCTTCATCCTCACGCATGATTTCGAAGGCGAAGTGAAGGGACTTTCCGAGTTCGGCGACAAGCACCCGCCGGTCATGCAGGTGTTCTGGAGCTTTCGCATCATGGTTGGCGTCGGCATGCTGATGCTATTGCTGTCGTGGGGCGCCATCTGGCAAGTGTTCCGGCGCAAGCCCTCGCCGCGCTGGATGTTGCTGGCATTCGCGGGGATGACGTTCTCCGGATGGGTGGCCGTGCTGGCAGGGTGGCTGACCACCGAGATCGGCCGTCAGCCTTACCTGGTCTACGGCGTGCTGACCACCGCCGAGGCCGCGTCGGACGTGCCGGCATCGCACATTGCCATTACGCTCGTTGGCTACGCGGTGGTGTATTCGCTGCTGCTGGTGTCGTACATGGTGGTGGTCACGCAACTGGCGATCAAGGAGGCCGCGGGAGAGAAAACCCCCGAGCCCGTGAACCCCGCATTCCAATCGGGCATCGCCTGAGGATTCGCCATGGACCTGCCACTGATTTTCGCCATGCTGATGGGCCTGGCCATCCTGGCCTACGTGATCCTGGACGGGTTCGACCTCGGGGTAGGCATCCTGGTGCCGCTCGCCACGCCGGACGAGCAGGACATGATGGTGGCGTCGATCGGGCCGTTCTGGGATGCGAACGAAACCTGGCTGGTGCTCGGCGTCGGCATTCTGCTTGTCGCCTTTCCGCAGGCCCACGGCGTGATCCTCACGGCGCTGTATCTGCCGGTGGCGCTCATGCTTGTCGCCCTGATGTTGCGTGGCGTCGCGTTCGAATTTCGCGCGAAGGCAACCGGCTGGCACCAACAGTTGTGGAACCGACTCTTTTTTGTGGGCTCGCTCGGCGCGGCGGTCGCGCAGGGGATGATGCTGGGCGGCGTAGTGACAGGATTCGGGAAAGGTGCGCTGTTCGTGGGCTTCGAACTGCTGGTAGGGTTGGGGCTCGCAGGGGGATATGCGCTGCTAGGCGCGACCTGGCTGGTGATCAAGACGGAAGGGGATCTGCAGGCGAGGGCGCTGCGCTGGGGCAAAGGCGCCGCGTTCCTCGCGGCGGCCGGCGTTGCGGCCATCAGCCTTGCCACGCCATTCGCCAGCGCCAACATCATGGAGAAGTGGTTCGCATGGCCACGCCTGCTGTGGCTGTCACCGTTGCCCATCCTGAGCGCGGCAGCGTTCGCCGGAATTCTGATCTCCCTGGCGCGCCTGCAGCGTGGGCAAAGCAGGCGCGAGTACCTTCCGTTCGTGCTCGGCGTGTGGATTTTCGTGTTCGCGTTCGCCGGCCTCGCCTACAGCCTGTTCCCCTATCTGGTCGTCGACCGTATGACCATCTGGCAGGCCGCTGCTGCGGAGTCTTCCCTGCGATTCGTATTCGTCGGTGCCTGCATCGTGCTGCCGATGATCGTTGCCTACACGCTGTTTTCCTACCGTGTGTTCTGGGGCAAAGCCAGGTCTCTCACCTACGGTGAGTGACCGGTGATCCGCAAACGGTGAAACGGTGAAACGGTGAACGGTGAACAGTGAACAGCGAAAAGTGAACAGTGAACAGTGAACAGCGAACAGCGAACGGAAAAGGCTTCGGGCTTTTGGTTTCCACCGTTCACTGTTCACTGTTCGCTGTTCACCGATTGCTGATCACCGTTCACCGTTCACCGATTGCTGATCACTCACCATCAGTTCTTGGTTCCGAACAGTCGGTCGCCGGCATCGCCCAGTCCCGGAATGATGTAGGCGTTGTCATCAAGGTGATCGTCCAGCGCTGCCACGAACATCGGCACGTCGGCGTGCTGCTGCTGGTAGACACCAACGCCTTCCGGCGAGGCGACCAGGGCGAGAAACAGGATGTCTTTCCCCCGCACGCCGCGATTCTTCAGGACCTGCACCGCATGGGCGGCGGAATAGCCGGTGCCGATCATCGGATCGCAGAGGATGAAAATGCGACCATCGACTTCCGGCAGGCGCACCAGATACTCGACCGGCCGGTGATTCTCGTCGCGGTAGAGCCCGATATGCCCGACCCGGGCTGACGGAATCAGTTCCTGGAGTCCGTCCGCCATGCCGATGCCGGCCCGCAGCACAGGCACGATCGAAAGCTTCTTCCCGGCGATGACCGGCGCATGCATCGATGCCATCGGCGTCTCGATCACGCGCGTGGTCAGCGGCAGGTTGCGGGTGACTTCATAACCCATCAGCAGCGTGACTTCGCGCAGAAGCTCGCGAAACGTGCGGGTTGACGTGGTCTTGTCCCGCATGTGCGTGAGCTTGTGCTGGATGAGCGGGTGATCGAGGATGAACAGGTTGGGGAAACGCGGATCCTGCTTCATTGCGGGGCATTCCGTAAGTATTTTTCCACTGATCGACCCGGGGGAGTACCACCCCCGGACCCGCCTGCTGCCGATCGCCTCCGGTGCGTCACGGTAATTTGATCTTTCCCGGCAGCCGGCCGGGCCCGCCGAATCCACCTGGCATGACTTCTGGAATGACGATCGATGAACTCTGCTGCCGGCGCATTTCCTGCAATTCCCTGACCGCGCGCTCGACCGCCACGGCGGCGAATTCCGCGAACTTCTGCGCCGCATCGCCGAGCGAACCGGCCTCGATCTCAAAGGCCAGCGGCAGTGCGCCTACGGGTGTCATCAGCTGGGTCTCGCCGACGTAAAGGACCTTGCGCGCGGCATCGGCGGCGCTGTCCCTGCCGACTGGCGTCATGACCCGGATGGTTCCAATTTTGCGGTCGGTAAAGACTTCCTCGCGATAGAGGTTCGCGGGGTCCATTTTCAGTTCGGGCATGTTTTCGGCCATGGCAACGTTCCTGCGCTAATGATTTGGTGGGGAATTATCGCTTAAATGGCGACGGGGGTGAATGAGGGAAGAGCAAGAGACGAGAGAAGGGAGAAAAGAGAAAAGAGACGGCACGCCGCCAGGTGGGTTGTCGGGTGGTTCGCTGGAACGATGGAAAAAAGGCGGGTAGGTTTTTACCTTTGCTGCTCCGCTTCAAGTGTTCCCTTGTCTTTTCTCTCGCACCTACCGGCGCCCGGTTAAAATTCCGCCCGGAGAACAACCATGCCAACAAGCGAAAAATCCCGCTATTTCGTGCGCCAGGGCGACGTGCCTGCCTACCTTCCGGCGAATCACACTGGCACCGTTAACCGGCGCCTGATCGGGCCACAGAACGTAGGCGCAAGGAATCTCGAGGTGGTGCTGGGCGTGATCGAGAAAGGCAAAGGCACCCTGCCACATGCGCATCCCGGGATCGAACAGGTTTGTTATCTGCTGGAAGGCGGCGCCCGTGCCGAGGTTGGGGGCGAGGTCTGTGAACTGATGCCGGGCGACTGCTGCTTCTTCCCGCCCGACGTTCCCCATGTCTTTACGGTTACCAGCGACACGCCGGCCAGGGTGCTGGTGATCTATTCGCCGCCGTACGAGGAAAAGCCCGAGCGGGTGGTTCGATGAAAGGATTGCTGGCGCTGTTCGTCGCATGCCTCATCGCTGCAGGGGGTGCTATCGCCCAGGCTGCCGAAACCTGGCCCGCGAAGCCCATTCGTCTTGTCATCCCGTTTGCCGCCGGGAGCGCCACGGATTCCGCGGGACGGCTGCTCGCACATCAGCTCGGATCGCTACTCGGTAAGCCGGTGGTCGTCGAGAACAAGGCCGGCGCCAACGGCCAGATCGCGGCAATGGCTGTTGCGGGCAGCGCTGCCGACGGTTACACGCTGTTCATGACGACCAACAGCACACACAGCGCCAATCCCCATCTGTACAAAGAGCTGGGCTACGATCCTGTCAGGGATTTCGATCCCATCGTCCGGGTCGGCATGCTGCCTTTCATGCTGGTGGTGAATCCCGACCTGCCGGTGAAGTCGACAGCGGAGTTTCTTGCTTATGCCAGGGCGCACCGGGGTGAGCTTTCTTATGGCACGGCCAGCACCGCGTCCATGATTGGCGCGGAAACGCTGAACGTTATGGCAGGACTCGATCTGGTGCGCGTCGGCTACAAGGCGAGTCCGCAGGCGATCCTGGATTTGGTGGCGGGCAGGTTGCAGGTCATGATTGCCGACTTCACCACGGCCATGCCGCATGTCAAGGCGGGGAAACTGCGCATCTTGGCGGTGACCACGGCGAACCGCTCCGCATTGCTGCCGGATGCGCCCGCCATCGGCGAGACCCTGCAAGGTTTCGACATGACTTCCTGGAACGGCATATTCGCACCGGCCGGCACGCCGCCCGCCATCCTCTCGCGACTGGAGAAGGACAGCCTGAAGGTGCTGGCGGACGCTGAGACGCAGGCGAAGTTCGCGGCGATCGGATTCGAGATCGCGCCGATGGGCACCTCGCAGTTCGACCGTTACATGCGCGGCGAGATTGCGCACTGGGGTAAACTCGTACGCGCCGCAAACATCCAACCCGAATAAAAAGGCCAGAAAAAAATGCCAGGTCCGCTCTCCGGGGTGAGGGTCCTTGATCTCACCACAGTAGTCATGGGTCCGTTCGCGACCCAGTTGCTCGCAGAACTCGGCGCCGACGTCATCAAGGTGGAACCCCACGACGGCGACAACATGCGCCATCCCGCGCCGATGAAGAATCCGGGCATGGGCTATATTTTTCTGAACCTGAATCGCGGCAAGCGCGGCATCGTGCTCGACCTGAAGAAACCGGAAGGACACGAGGCGCTGATACGCCTGATTCCGAAAACCGACGTGCTGATCTACAACGTTCGGCCGCAGGCCATGGCGCGCCTTGGCCTGTCCTACGAAGACCTGCGCAAGGTCAATCCAAAGATCATTTACGTTGGGGCCTATGGCTATTCCCAGCGCGGCCCCTATGCCGCAAAGGCGGCGTACGACGACCTGATCCAGGGCATCTCCGGCATTCCGTCCCTGGTAAAGAAATCCGGCGCCGCGGTGCCGGCCTATGCGCCGGTGAACCTCGCCGATCGCGTCACCGGCCTGCACGCGGTGTACGCCGTGACGGCGGCCCTGTTCCACCGCGAGCGCACGGGCCAGGGCCAGTCGGTCGAAGTGCCGATGTTCGAGAGCCTCGCGCATTTCGTGCTCGGCGACCATTCGGCGGGCCAGACCTTCGATCCACCCAGCGGCGATACCGGCTACGCGCGCCTGCTGGCACGCAAGCCTTACCAGACCAGCGACGGCTACCTCTGCATCCTGGTCTACAACGACAAGCAGTGGAAGAGCTTCGCGGATGCGATCGGCCAGCCTGGCCTGATGAAGGATCCGCGCTACGCGACGCAGGCAAATCGGGCACGGCATATTGCCGAGATCTACGGCTGGCTCGCCGGCGTCATCATTACCCGTACCACGGCCGAATGGACGGCGCTGATGGAGAAGGTGGACATTCCGGTCGCTCCCGTGAACGATGTGACAGACCTCATCGACGATCCCCACCTCACGGCAACGGGTTTCTTCTCAATGGAAGAACATCCGAGCGAAGGCACGCTGCGCACCATGCGCACACCGACGAACTGGTCCCATTCTCCGCCAGGCGCGCAGCGTCACGCTCCGAGGCTGGGAGAGCATTCCGCGGAAGTGCTCAAGGAAGCCGGCTACTCGGATGAAGACATTGCGCGACTGGCGAGGGATGGGGTTACAAAAATCAGGGACCAGGGTTAGCGTCAGGGGCCAGGTAAGACTAAAGGCTTCCCATAGCTGAATTGAGTGGACACCGCTATCAAGAAAACTAAACTCCGTCCTAGCCCCTAGCCCCTAGCTT
>CAYODB010000132.1:0-10802 GCA_964402495.1 uncultured Bordetella sp. | reverse complement strand
CGTTGTAGACCTGCGGCAGGAACGTACACCAGTCCGTCACGCCCTCATGCAGCTCGGTGGCGTCCGGCTTGGAGATGTACATCGCCTCGTAGGGGGAAATGCCCTGGCGTGATACGACCTTGCCACTGAGCTCGCCCTTGGTGAAAATCGGCAGGATATTTTCGAACTCCTTGATCTTCTTGCGTTCGATGCCCTGGAGCACGCCGCGCTTGGTGGCGAGCTTGGCCTGCCAGCCTTCGACGTCGGCGATGTCGACGGTGTTCGGCTGGGTGACGAAGCGGTTGATGGAGGCGGAGGTGTCCAGGTTCTGCATGGTCACCTTGAAACCGAGATCCTTCGAGGCCTGGTCGCCTATCGCCTTGACCACCGAGTAGGACACGCCGACGTGGCGCAACTCGATGTTCTTGATTTCCTGCGACCAGATCAGGGGGAATCCGGTGATCGCCTGTGCGCCGGCGACGCCTGCAACTGCCGCCGCGCCTTTCAGGATCGAGCGCCGGGTGCCATCGACGCCTTCGGGTGCCGCAACTTCGCCATCGACTGCGGTCGTTACTTTTTTCGTATCAATGCGTTCGCTCATGATCGAGAATCTCCATGTTGACCCGGACCCCGCGCTGCCTTCCGGACGGTTTGACGGTCGTGGTGAATGCTTATGCGAAAAGAGCCTAGCGCCCGGTTTTCGAAAAAGATAATGAGTAGTTGTTATTGATGACTGCGGTAAGTTGTTATGACCCGCATTTCGCCCTTGAACGCCACAAAAGCGGGCGCATAATCCCGGTGCCGTCCCAAGGCGGTGCATGCAACCCATCAGGGAAACATCAAGGAAAGAAGGCAGAACATGGAAATGAGCGGCGAACAGCGCATCCCCCTTCCGCAACAGCGTGTATGGGAGGCGCTCAACGATCCGGAAATCCTCAAGGCCTGCATCCCGGGCTGCGAAAGCATCGACCGGGTTGCCGACAATGAATACAAGGTGGCGATGACCGCCACGGTCGGTCCGGTGAAGGCGAAGTTCGCCGGCAAGTTGCTGCTGTCGGACCTGAACCCGCCGAACTCGTATTCCCTGGCGTTCGAAGGTTCCGGCGGCGCCGCCGGATTTGGCAAAGGTTCGGCACAGGTTGCCCTCACCCCGGACGGAAAGGGCACGCTGCTCACTTACAAGGCTTCGGCGACGGTCGGCGGCAAGCTGGCGCAAATCGGTTCGCGCCTGATCGACGGCGTGGCGAAGAAAATGTCCGACGATTTCTTCGCGCGCTTCAACAGCACGGTCGCGCCCGCGGCGCAGGCGCCGGCCGCGCAGTCACCGGCCACACCGATCGCGCATCGGGCGACAGTGCCCGGCTGGTTGTGGGCCCTGGGCGGCATCCTCCTCCTGCTGGTCGTGCTGTACCAGTTCAGGTGAACGGCAGGCCGGCGCCGTGAGCGCCGACGTCATCATCATCGGCGCCGGCGCCGCCGGCATGATGTGCGCAATCGAGGCAGGGAAACGCGGACGCCGCGTGCTGCTGGTCGATCATGCCGGGAAGCTGGGAGAGAAAATCCGCATTTCCGGCGGCGGTCGCTGCAATTTCACCAACAGCGGCGCGCGGCCGGAGAATTTCCTTTCCGCCAATCCGGATTTCTGCCGCTCGGCGCTGGCGCGCTACACGTCGCGCGATTTCATCGGCCTGGTGGAAAAGCATGGCATCGCCTGGCATGAGAAGAAACTCGGCCAGTTGTTCTGCGACGGCTCCGCGCAACAGATCATAGACATGCTCAAGGCCGAGTGCGACGCCGCAGGGGTGCAATGGTGCATGCCGGCGAAAGTCAGCTCGGTTAAAAAGGCCGGGCGATTTCAGGTCGGGACCGATCGCGGCAGCTTTGATTGCCAGTCGCTGGTCATCGCCAGCGGCGGCTTGTCGATTCCGCAGATCGGCGCCAGCCCGTTCGGTTATCGCATCGCGGAGCAGTTCGGGCTCAAGGTCACCGAGCTGCGCCCGGCGCTCGTCGGGCTCACGTTCGCGCCGGACGACCTGAAGCAGTTCGCCGACCTTTCCGGCCTCTCGGTCGATGCGGTGGTCCGTTGCAACGGCGCAAGCTTCCGCGAAAACCTGCTCGTCACCCATCGCGGCCTGTCCGGACCCGCCATCCTGCAGATTTCCTCGTACTGGCGGCAGGGACAGGATCTGTCGGTCAATCTGCTGCCGGACCGGGATGCGCGGGAAATCCTCGAGACCGCCCAGGCTTCCGAAAAAATGCTCGCCAACCTGCTCGACGAATTCCTGCCGCAGCGCTTCGCCCAGCGCTGGGTGGAAGTTCACTACGAGAACCAGCCGGTGAAACGGTTCGGCGCTACCCGGCTGCGAGAAATCGCGGATCGCCTGCACGACTGGCGCATCCGGCCGAGCGGTACAGTCGGCTATAAAAAAGCGGAAGTCACGCTGGGCGGGGTCGATACCCGCGAGCTTTCCTCGAAAACACTGGAAGCTCGCAACCAGCCCGGCCTGTACTTCATCGGCGAAGTGGTCGACGTCACCGGCCACCTCGGCGGCTACAACTTCCAGTGGGCCTGGGCTTCCGGCTTCGCCGCCGGTCAGGTTGTCTAAAACCCACACCCAACGCGGAGGCGCAGAGAACGCAGAGAAAACCAAGATCAATGAAATTGAACGTGAGTTCCCGGTCATTTTTCCTGCATCGGATATTCCGGAACACAAGTAGCGAACCATTCAACTTTTTCTTTCCTTTCCTCAACTTTCTCTTGTCTTCCTCTGCGTCCTTTGCGTCCTTTGCGTCCTCTGCGCCTCCACGTTGGGTGTAGTCGGTAACGTCCTAAATTGGGTTTGGCCGCCCAGGCCCGCCTGCACTAAAATGGCGCTCTTCCATGTCCGGCTATCCCAGCGGCACGGCTTACAGACCAGAATAAATAAAAGGGGGAGAGCAATGAACCAACTCGATATGAAGGGCCGCAGCGCCATCGTGACCGGCGGGGCCTCGGGCATCGGCCTGGCGATCGCCAAACGGCTCGCGCAGTCGGGCGCCAACGTCGCCATCTGGGATTTCAACGAGCAGGCCATGGCCGATGCCGCCAAGTCGCTGGGCGCGCCGAAGACCCATACCGCCAAAGTCGATGTCAGCAAGATCGACCAGGTCGAAGCGGCATTCAAGTCCACCCTGGCCGCATTCGGCAAGGTCGACGCGCTGGTCAATTCCGCTGGCGTCGCCGGCAAGAACGCCACCGTCGCGGAGTATCCGGTCGACGAATGGCTGCGCGTGCACGACATCAACCTGAACGGCACCTTCTATACCTGCCGCACGGTGGCCGCGCACATGGTCAAGAACAACTACGGGCGCATCGTCAACATCGCCTCGGTCGCCGGCAAGGAAGGCAATCCCAATGCTTCGGCCTACAGCTCGTCGAAAGCAGCCGTGATCGGCCTGACCAAATCCCTGGGCAAGGAACTGGCCAAGAACAACATCACCGTGAACTGCGTGACACCAGCCGCGGTGAAGACGCCGATCTTCGATCAGGTCGCGCAAAGCCACATTGACTACATGCTGTCGAAAATCCCGATGGGCCGCTTCGGCCTGGTCGAAGAAATCGCTGCGACCGTCGCCTGGGCCTGCACCGAAGACTGCTCCTTCACCACCGGCGCGGCCTTCGACCTTTCCGGCGGCCGCGCTACTTACTAAGACGAATCCAGACCCAGATCGTGAACCACGGAGGACACGGAGAGCACGGAGGAAAGACAAGAACGAGACAGGACCAATGTATGGGTTGGGGTGTCGGTTCGCGAATCCTTGCGGCCAAATATCACCACAATAGGATCATCAGTCTGCGGAACCTCCATACATTAATTTCGTTTTCTCCTGTATTTCCTCCGTGCTCTCCGTGTCCTCCGTGGTTCCAGAATTAGAGGTGTAGACAAATGAAAATGAAAGCCGCCGTAATCCGGCAGATGGGCCTGCCGCAACCGTACGCCGACAGCAAGCCGCTGGTCATTGAGGAAGTCGAACTCGACAAGCCCGGCGAGCGCGAAGTGCTGATCCAGATCAAGGCCGCCAGCCTGTGCCACTCGGATCTGTCCTCGGTCAACGGCGACCGTCCGCGGCCGATGCCGATGGTGCTGGGCCACGAGGCTTCGGGCATCGTTCAGGAAGTCGGGCCGGGCATCAATGATTTAAAAATTGGCGACCACGTGGCGCTCGTGTTCGCGCCGAGTTGCGGCCAGTGCATCTCCTGCGTCGAAGGCCGTCCGGGCCGCTGCGAGCCGGGCCAGCAGGCCAACGGTTCCGGCAAGCTGCTCAATGCCGGCATGCGCCTGCACCAGCATGGCAAGGAGGTCTATCACCACGTCGGCGTTTCCGCCTTTGCCGAGTACTGCGTGGTGAATCGCGGCTCCGTGGTGAAAATCGACAAGGACCTGCCCTTCGACGAGGCCGCGCTGTTCGGCTGCGCCGTACTTACCGGTGTCGGTACCGTATTCAATACCGCACAGGTATTCCCGGGCGCCAAGGTCGCGGTGCTGGGACTGGGCGGCGTCGGCCTGAACTCGCTGCTCGGCTCCATCGTGGCCGGTGCCCAGCAGATCGTTGCCATCGACCTGCACGACGACAAGCTGAAGCTGGCCAGGGAGCTCGGCGCAACCGACACCGTCAATGCAAAAGATCCGGACGCCATCCAGAAGGTCAAAGATATGACCGGCGGCGGCGTGCACTTCGCACTGGAAATGGCCGGCTCCATCCAGGCCATGGAACTCGCCTATCGCATCACCCGTCGCGGCGGCACCACGGTTTCAGCCGGCCTGCCGCATCCCGATCACCGCTGGCCGCTGCAGCACGTCAACATGGTTGCGGAAGAACGCACCATCAAGGGCAGCTACATGGGCTCCTGCGTACCGGCCCGCGACATCCCCCGCTACATCGACCTCTACCGCCGCGGCATGCTGCCGGTGAACAAGCTGATGAGCGACCACATCAAGCTGGAAGAAATCAATGTCGGCTTCGACCGCCTCGCTTCGGGTCACACCGTCCGCCAGATCATAATGATGTAGTCGCTACACCTTACTGATTACACCCAACGCAGAGGCGCAGAGGACGCAAAAGTCGCAGAGAAAAAAAAGATTGAGAGATAGAAAATAGGCGTCTGTTGTTTCCGGGTTCGTTGGTATTGCAGACACGGATAGCGATTCACAGAATACTTTCCCTCCTTTTGTCTTCCTCTGCGACCTTTGCGTCCTCTGCGCCTCTGCGTTGAGATTGAGATATCCCTAATATGCCTGACACCACACGCTACCGAGCCGAAGACCTCGCGCGCTTCGCCACCAGCCTGCTCGACAAGGCAGGCCTCGAATCCGATAAATCGAAAATCGTCGCCGAGGTCCTTGTCGAGGGCGACCTGCTCGGGCACAGCACGCACGGACTGCAACTGCTCGCGCCTTACCTGAACGATCTCGAAAAGGGCGGCATGACGAAATCGGGCATGCCGAAGGTGATCGCCGACTTTCCGGCGGCGGTGACCTGGGACGGCATGCGCCTCCCCGGCGTCTGGCTGACCGCGCGTGCCATCGACCTGGCGGTAGAGCGCGCGAAGAAATTCGGCACCTGCACGGTGGTCATCCGGCGCAGCCATCACATCGCCTGCCTCGCTGCCTACCTCAAGCGCGTCACCGACCAGGGCATGATGGTGATGGTGCTCTCGTCCGGTCCGGAAACCGGCGGCGTGGTACCGCATGGGGGCAAGGGAACGGGTACGCATACGCCGAACCCGATCGCAGCCGCCTGGCCGACGAAGGGCGATCCGGTGATGATCGACGTGTCAATGTCGATCACCACGCACGGACTGACCGGCCGCCTGAACAAGGAAGGCCGCAAGTTGCCGGGACAATGGGTGCTCGACGGCCTTGGCAATCCCTCCGACGATCCCGCGGTCTTGTTCAATGAACCTAAAGGCGGGTTGCTGCCGATCGGTGGCCTCGACCATGGCCACAAGGGATACGCGCTCGGGCTGCTGGTCGAGGCACTGACGCAGGGCCTGTCGGGACACGGCCGCGCGGATCCCATCGAAGGCTGGGCGGCGAACGTCTGCGTGCAGGTGTTCGATCCGGCGCTGTTCGGCGGCATGGAGGATTTCACCCGCCAGACCGAACATATCGCGAATGCCTGCCGCACCACACCGCCCCGGCCCGGTTTCGACCGCGTACGCCTGCCCGGTGAATCCGGCCTGCGCCGCCGGGAGAAACAGTTGAAGGAAGGCGTCGAACTCTACCCCAGCATCCTTCCTTCGCTGCAACCCTGGAACGAAAAACTCGGCATAGCCTCGCCTGTACCTATCCCTTAAGATCTTATTAAGAATAGCGCTCACCGCAGAGGACGCGGAGGACGCGGATACCCTACGGGCGTAGCACGTCGGAGTACCCTTTTAGGACGCAGAGGAAGAACAAAGCAGAGTTTGAAAGAAAGCCGGCATGATCTAGTTCGGCGATTCCATTGGCCCTACCAGGATTACGTAAATTGGCACTGTTCAACATTTCTACATATCTCTCGTTTTTGCTTTTCCTCTGCGTCCTCCGCGTCCTCTGCGGTGAGCGTTATTCTTCAGGCTTTCGATAATGCACACGGCCGCGCAACACAGAAAAGGCGTTGTCCTGCTGGTCGGCGCCTGCCTGTGCTGGGCGAGCGCTGGGGTCCTGGTGCGGAACATGGAGGTGAGCGACGGCTGGAAGATCACGTTCTGGCGTTCGTTGTTCATGGCCGTGTTCCTTTTGATCGTGCTCCTGTGCCAGCACGGCGGCCAACTGTTCCAGCGCATCCGGGCAATGGGCTGGCCGGGCGTGTTTTCGGGCGCGATGTTCGCGCTGATGTTCATCTCTTTCATTCTCGCGCTGTCGCGCACCACGGTCGCGAACACGCTGGTGCTGGGGAGCATCTCGCCTTTCGTCGCTGCGCTGGCGGCGAGGATTTTCCTGAAGGAAGCGGTGGCGCCGCGCACGTGGTTCGCGATGATCGCGGCCTTGGGAGGCGTCATCGTGATGTTCTACGACTCGCTGACGGGTGGCGGCGGCACGGGCAACCTGATCGCGCTGTGCATTCCCGTCGCATTCGCCTGCAACGTTGTATTGCTCCGGAAACACCATGCCACCCTGGACCTCATTCCTTCCATCCTGCTGGCCGGAATTTTTTCGGTGATCATGACGTTGCCATTCGCGCTGCCGCTGAGCGTCAGCGCGGGCGACCTCGGCCTGCTGGCGACGATGGGCGTCGTCCAGCTCGGCATGGGGTTGCTACTCTACATGCTGGCCGTACCGCATCTCTCTTCCGCGGAGATTGCGCTGATCACCATCCTCGAGATCATCTTCGGCGTGGTCTCGACCTGGCTGTTCGTCGGAGAACGGCCGAGCGACGCCGCGATGGTGGGCGGCGGAATCGTCATCGGCGCGCTCGTGGTGAATCACATCGTCGGCATGCGCCAGGCGCCGCAGGTTCCCGTCTAGACCATCCACTGTTCAAACAAAGATCAGGGTCTGCATAATCGTTAACCCTGAACCAAGACGTGAACCTATGACGTCGGGGTGTTCATGGTGCTCAAGACCTCCACATCCAGCGAGCATCCGGGCGCCTGCCTCAGCGTGCACCCGACGGGAGAATGGGCGTCGGCCCAATCAACGATTTCCCGCAAGACTTCGGGAGATGCCGTCGGCGCGCTGATCTTCACCTTCATGCGCACGCTGGCGAGTCCAGCCGAGACATTCTCGTCAAGTCCGAGGATGCCGCGGTTGTCGGAATCACTTTCGACCGTGACCTCGAGGCTGCTTATTGCCACGCCCAGCTTTGCCGCGCGCATGGCTATGACCGTCGCGGTGCACGAAGCCAACGCGCCCCGGAGCAACCATCCCGGATTCGGGCCGGTGGCCGCACCTCCCATCGCCGGCGGCATGTCGGTGACCAGGCGTTCATTGTACGGACCGCTCAGTTCGCACTGCAAACCCGCAGTCAGCCGCGCCGTCGCCGGCGCGTTCTTTGACCGGGCCTTGGCGAGATCGGCGGATATGGCGGCGCTCACGTTCTCAATCGCTGCCCGGATGCTCGGTGCACTCATGGTCGGATTCCCGTCAAGTTGCGACACTTCACTCTATCGATCTGTCAGGCAGTCAAAAGGCAAGGCCTGACCCTGCGGCTCGCATGTCGAGCCTGCATAATTGCATATTGGAGGTGCTCGTAGCACTTTATGCAATTATGCAGGCCTGACCCTCTTCCACTCCTCTTCCACTCTCTTCCACTCCAATCGGTTGTTGGACAATGCCGCCTCATGTGGCCGCCTTCGTCCTCTGGGTTCAGTCGTCATGCTCCAGAGTTATGATGACATTTCCCTTCTTGCGGCCAGTGTCGACGTAGCGGTGTGCCTCGGCGATCTGCTCGAATGGATAGCGCCGATCAATGACCGGTTTGAATTGTCCCGCCTTGGCCAGCTCCGCAAGGAAAAGCAAGTCCTCTGCGCGCTCGCGTGCCGGCCCGGCGATGACCTTCTTGGTGCTCGTCATCGACACCCATGGAATCTTGAGCATGTCTGGCAGCCCACCTAAAACCAGAAGCAGGCGTCCTCGTTCTTTTAGCGAACCTTTGCTGCGGGAGTGCGGCGCCGTGCCGACGGTATCGACAATGACGTCGTAGGTTTCACCATTCTGCGCGAAGTCCTCTGCGGTGTAGTCGATCACATGATTGGCGCCCAGAGATCTCACCAATTCCACGTTCACGGTACTGCACACCCCGGTCACGTCTGCCCCGAAGTACTTGGCGAGCTGCACTACGGCGGTGCCTACCCCGCCGGAAGCGCCATTGACGAGTACTTTTTCTCCGCTTTGCAGTTTTCCTCTTCTGAGGAAATCCAGCGCCGTTGTTCCGCCAAAAGATAGTGCGGCGGCTTCATGGTAGGTCAGATTGGGCGGTTTTAGCGCCACCGCCCCGTTTTCCGGCATGCACTTGTACTCCGCATGACAGCCCATGCCGGCACCACTAAATGCAAAGACCTGGTCACCGACTTTGAATTTGCTTACGCTTTTACCCACCGACTCAATTTCGCCGGCGAGCTCTGTTCCCAGAATAGGTTGCCTTGGTCTCGAGACTCCAAAAACCAAACGCGAGATAAGTCCGAAGCCGACAGGCACATTGAGACTGCGCACCCTCCAGTCGCCGGATGTTACCGTTGTCGCATGTATTCTTATCAGGACTTCGTTGTCCTTGGGGATGGGCTTCTCCACCTCCTTCAATTGAAGAACATCGGGCGGCCCGTATCTTTCATACACAATTGCTTTCATATGCCGCCCTCCAGGGTCGCTTTGATACGCGGTCTCTCGCGTTGTCCAACGCGCTAGCTGTGCGGCCGAACGCCGCAGGCGGACGGTCCGAACCAGCGCCGGGTTGGGCGTGTCTCGGCTCACGCCGCGAACTTCACTACCCGCAGACTCTTGCGCTGTTTCTGAACCTGCCATAGATCGTACTGAAGTTGATGTCAGATGCGTTGCCGTCCCTCTTCACTTGTCTGCCTTGTCATTCATCGTTAAGGCCTTCAGCGGTGCCCCCCGCCTACTATGCCGTTTGCTGACTTCTCCACGGTATTCAGCGCCAATCACTCAGCGCCCAGCTTCGATCCTCTGAAGCACCGGGGAGATCTCCCGGGGTAAGACACGTCACTTTCACTGCATGAGCGCCGGATTTACAAAATGCACCCCAAAACCGCAGATGGAGGGCTTCGCAGTCACGTGCCCGCTCGCCCCAGATGCATCACGCCTAATATCCGATTTCTGTTCGTCGCCCCGCAGCTTCGGGTTCAGCTTCCTTCAGACCCCACCTCGCGGTGACGCCCTTGCCGTTTCCCTAGCCTTCGGCTCTGCTTAAACCTGGCTGCCGGACTTTCACCGACATAGTTACGTGCCATGTCCGGCACACACGTCGAGTTAACCGGCGCGCGCAGCCTTTGCGCGTGTCCGCGTTGAACGCGTGGTTGGGCGTGTGCTTGACTTTGCGAGTTCTAGCAAGCCACGTAACGCGGCGTTGACGGCTGCTTCATTGGGGAATGCTTTTGATACGGCAGGGTCAATTACGACGACATTCGACTCGGTTGCCATGCGACGCGCATATTTTCCTCGCACGATAGGCCCCAAGTCACTGCGTTTGTATTCTGGACGAATCCAGTCGTTCGTTTCTGATTTAACTTTCTTCATATATTTTCCTTTCTGCACGAGTTGCCAAGCGTGCACTGATAATTCGAATTCGATCCCCGCGTTCAGTGTGGGAAACCGCGAGTAATCGACCGTTGGCCGAGACGCCAAAGGTGATTAGGCGGAACTCTATCACCGAGTGCGCGAGGTCGCATGCGGTAGCGGCGAAATCATCTCCTAGCAGCCTGTCGGACTTAGGTGTTCGATAGCGAAACGGTGGGAGAGCGAGGACAGATCTTGACGATTTCGACGCGCATATCGGGAATATGTAAGGAGAAAGCGGCGAGATATGGACCGCTCTCCCACCGTTGCAGCCGAATCATCCTAAGTCCGACAGGCTGCTAGAGCGGAGACAGCCTCTTCAAACGAAACGCCGTGTTTTTTGACGTTTGCAGCCGCCTTGGCCGAATCCCACTCGAAGTCCATTCGCTAATTATACGGCAGGGGTATCGACGCCCAACGCCCAGCATCAGCTGCGGCGCGCAGCGCCGTCCGCTGCGTGCTGTTGTTAGGCCTCCCGCCTCTGGTGCTCATGCTGTCCATCTCCTCGCACCCGCTACGCCGCCGCCAGATCTTGCCCGCTCGCACTTCTCTGCCAGACATAGTCGT
>CAYODB010000131.1:0-10903 GCA_964402495.1 uncultured Bordetella sp. | reverse complement strand
ATTATAGGTCGTGACGTCCCCGTAGGGCGTCGGCGCGTCCTCAACCGTGTAGCTGCTCTTGCGCACATTGGCGAGCTTGGCTGCCGCATGCGCGTTGCGCGACGACATCAGCCCGGCGGCGGCCAGCCCGCTCGCGGCACCCAGGGCCGCGGCGGCGCGTATGAAATCGCGCCGGCCCTGGTACAGCGCCTCGCTGGTGATCTCGGATGGACGGATATCGGACGGACGGCGGATCAGCATGACGACTCTCCTCGTTGCAAATCTGGGCAGCATTGCTGCAAGCTAGTTGGCGGCAACACGTGGCGCAGCACCGATGAAATTGAGCACTTCTTCCAGCACGGGTACGCCGCCGGACAAGGGCCGGGAAAACGCCGCGATCGTGCGGCCGTGTCCGATATCAGGATACACCCGGTGTTC
The DNA here is from genome assembly GCA_964402495.1 of uncultured Bordetella sp. Classification (GTDB taxonomy): domain Bacteria; phylum Pseudomonadota; class Gammaproteobacteria; order Burkholderiales; family JACQAP01; genus JACQAP01. The sequence goes on along the minus strand of CAYODB010000131.1, from coordinate 10,486 downwards.
CACTTGAACTCCTGACGCCCTCAGCGCCTCGGCAAGGCGCTTGCTGTTGCCCGGGTTCACGGTTTCGTCGGCCGATCCGGTCACCAGCAGGGCCGGCGGCGCGCTGGAATCCGCGAAGTCGATCGGTTGCGTCAGCCGCGGTGCCGGATCGCCGAAAATTTCCTTCAGGCGCGCGCTCTTCAGGGGCAGGAAATCATAAGGCCCCGAAAGCCCGATGAGGCCGGCAACGGCCCGCCGGTCGAAGCCGGCAGCCTCGAGGTATTTGTGGTTCAGGGACAGCATGGCGGCGATGTGCGCGCCGGCCGAGTGGCCCATCAGATAAAGGCGCCGCGCATCGCCGCCGAGACCGGCGGCATTGTCCTGCACCCATTTCGCCGCCAGGGCGCCGTCTTCGACGAAGGAGGGAAACACAACCTCGGGGTAGACACGGTAATCCGGGATCGCCACGGCGATCCCTTTGGCTGCCAGCGCGGCGCCGAGGAAGCGATAGTCGCCCCGGCTGCCTTCTTCCCAGCCGCCGCCGTAGAAAAAAATCACGACCGGGGCCGGCGCCGCAGCCTGCCGCGGCAAGTAGAGATCCAGTCTCTGGCGCGGCAGGGATCCGTACGGAATGCCGGTCTGCACGGCGTACCCCTTGCCAGGGGCGACTGCATTCAGGAATGAAAGCGGCGAGCATCCCGCCGCCATCAGGGCGGCAGCCCCTATCAGGGTTCGTAATACGGGAAACAAGTTAAAGGCTCCGGAATCGATTGAAGGTCGGACATAACTTCATACGGGCAGAACCGCGCGCCGGATGCGGCCTAGAGCAGGAAAACGGTGGCCAGCCCGAGAAAGATGAAAAACCCCATGCTGTCCGTGGTGAAGGTCAGCAAGACGCTCGAACCGATGGCCGGGTCGCGGCCCATTTTCTGCAGAACCAGCGGCACCAGCATTCCGACCAGAGCGCCTACGATAAGGTTCAACGACATGGCGCTCATCAAAACTAGGCCCAGCGGCAGGCTCCTGTAGAGCAGATAAGCGAAAAGTCCGGTTATGCTGCCCCAGACCAGGCCGTTCAGCAGGCTGATGGCGAGTTCTTTCTTGATCAGCCGGCGCGCGTTATCCGGGTTCACCAGTCCCAGTGCCAGCGACCGTATGATCAGCGCGGCAGTCTGGTTGCCGGAATTGCCGGCAATGCCCGCCACGATGGGCATCAGGGTGGCCAGGGCCACCAGTTTCTCGATCGTGCCTTCGAATACGCCGATCACGCGCGAGGCAAGAAATGCCGTGACCAGGTTCACCGCCAGCCACAGCCAGCGGTTCTTGGCGCTTTTCCAGACCGAAGCGAAAATGTCTTCCTCTTCCAGCAGGCCCGCCTGGCTGAGCAGTTCGTTCTCGCTTTTCCTGCGGATGAAATCCACCACCACGTCGACGGTAACCCGTCCGACCAGGCGGCCTTTGGCGTCTCCCACCGGTGCCGATACCAGATCGTACCGCTCGAAGGCTTGGGCGGCTTTCTGCGCCTTGTCGTCGGGGAGCAGCGTGATGAATTCCGTGCTCATCACGTCGCCGACCAGCACTTCCGGGTCAGTCACGATCAGGCGGTTGATCGGCAGGACGCCGCGGATGATTTCGTCGCGGTCCACGACGAAGGCCTGGTCGGTGTGTCCGGGCAACTCATCCATGCGCCGCAGGTAGCGCAGTACGACCTCGAGCGTCACGTCTTCGCGGACGGTGACCAGGTCGAAATCCATCAGCGCGCCCACCGAATCGTCCGGATAGGACATCGCGGAACGCAACTGCTCGCGCTCCTCCGTGGACAGCGACTGGAAGACGTCCGCGACCACGTCCTGCGGCAGGTCCGGGACCAGGTCGGCGATCTCGTCGGTGTCCAGTTGCTCCGTCGCGGCGACCAGCTCCTGGCGGTCCATGTCCGCAATGAGCGTTTCTCGCACCGCATCGGAGACTTCCAGCAGGATGTCCCCGTCGCGGTCTGCCTTGACCAGTTCCCACACCACCAGGCGCTCCTCCAGAGGCAGCGCTTCCAGGATGTAGGCAACATCGGCCGGATGCAGCCTGTCGAGCTTCTTTTGCAGCTCGACGAGGTTCTGCTTGTGGACCAGGGACTCCACCAGGTCGTGTTTCGGCATTTCCTGCTTGCGGACAATGCTTTCCACGATGCGGTGCTTCCGCAGCAGCTCCCTGACCTGGTCGAGGGCTTCCTGCACGCTTTCCTGGCGCTTGCGTTCTGCTGCTGGCGGCATGGACGGAATCAGTTCGGCGGGCTGGCGGTCGAAGAACTCATTGTATGCAACGAAGTTTGCAAACACCTAACGCCGCGGCCGCATTTCGGAGGGGCGGACATGCCCGCCGCGCTTGCGCGCGCGGCAGGACGCCGCGCGCGAGGGGACCTTGCGTCTTACTGCTTGGGCGGGGTGCGGGTCGCTTCCCAGGAAATGAACTGCAGTCCCTTGTCGCGGTTTGCCCAGATGCTGTGGAAGCGAATCTCCACCGACAGGTCCTGGCCCTTGACCGTTACGTCGAAGTTGGCGAGGCCGGTGATGATCGCAAGGCAGCCATAGGTGCGAACGGTCTCTTCGCTGCGCCGCATATTGCGATACTTCACGTTGCCGGAACGCATGGATTCGATATAACTCGCCTTGTTGTCGACCACGGCGGACGAATGGATGTAAACCAGGTCGCCGCCAAACAGCGTCTCCATGGCGGCAAAGTCATCGCCCGTCTGCGCCGCATAGCGGGCATCCTCCGCCGCCCGCGCTTCATCGGCAGTGACCGGCCCGCCGCATTCCTCCGCGAAAACTGCACCGGACACCAACACACCGAGCAATCCGCAACCGGCCAACAGTCCCTTCAGCGTTTTCATGTTCCTCCCGTTTATTGTCGTTTCGTGGCTTGAAAACTCCGTCGCCCTCGAGGGCGACGGCCTGCTGCCGCCGCTTAACGCGGCGTAGATCGAATTGGTGCACAGGCCCCTACACAGGTGTAAGGACCGCGAGCGGCCTGGGCTCGCACACGACTTTCTTGCCCGCCAGACGGGCTGGAAAAATAGAAAGCTTGCCGGCCTTCCAGGCATAGCCGAAGCGCTTTTTCTCCTCGCCATCCCGGATGTCCTCCGTGTGCAGGTACTCGCAGCCGGCCGTCGGATCGTTCAACGACAGTTCGTAGGTAAATTTCTGATCAGGCCAGCGCGCTTCACCTGCGTCGGTGAACTCCCATGCCCGACCCTTTTCGTCCTTGTAGGTGCCGGCGATGACGATGCGATTCAGGGACGGGCTCAGCTCCCCGGGCAGCGGCAGGTAGTCGCTCCACTTGCCCTTCATGAAGGTCGGTTCGGCCACGCGCAACTTGTCGAATCCGCCCTGGGCATTCCTCGTTCCCTGGAACGGGATGTACTTCACCTCGTTGCTGCTGACGGGCTTGTCGTCCGGCGCCACCACCAGGCGATAGGACCCGGGCTTGCCATCGGGCTCGACATCCAGGACGGACTGGATCGAAGCCTTGTTGAAATCGGTGACCACGATCGGAAAAGCACGGCCTTCGCGCTTCATGGCGATGACCACCGGCGCCGTCTTCTTCGCCGCGGCATGCGGACTGCGCAACTGCGTCAGCGCCTTCATGTAGGACTCGTTGATCCAGATGCCCTCGACATCGCGCAGGTAGACGCGGTCCTTGCGCGGGGTGGCAGTCTGCGCCAGCGCGGTAGCGCTGCACAGCACGGCGAGGGCGATGATGCAAAATTTTCGGATGCTTGGGGTCATATGTGGATTCTTCATGATTGTGAATCGGTGAAACAGCTCAGGATCCGGCGATTGCCGGACGGCGCTTCCAGAAACCGGTTGCCTGCTCGAATGCATGTCCCATCTGCAGCACGCCGAAATCGTCCTGGTAACGGCCGACGATCTGCAGGCCCACCGGCAGGCCCTGCGTGCTGAAGCCGCAAGGTACGGACAGTGCCGGGGAGCCGGTGACGGTTATGTAGTAGCACGAACGCATCCATTCGATGTAGTTCGCGAACTTCGTCCCATTGATTTCGGTGGGATAGGGCATGCTCACGTCGAAGGGCAGCACCTGCACCACCGGGGCAACCAGGAAATCATAGTTGTCCATGAACTCCCGCATGCGCTGGAACAGCTGGGTGCGTTTTCGCTCCGCAGCGCCGACCTGCGGGCCGCTGAGCTTTTCACCCTCTTCGATGTTCCAGATCACCGTATCTTTCATGTCGCTGCGCCTGGTTTTCAGCAGTTCTCCGAAACTAAGCTCCATGTTCCAGGCGCGCATGACGCCGAAGATCTCGTCGGCGTCGCGCAAGTCGGGGGTGGCATCTTCCACCTCGCAGCCGAGCGCATCGAACACCCCGCGCTGCGCGTCGGTGATTTTCCTGACTTCAGGTTCGAGCGGCAGTCCGCCGAGATCGGAGCTCCAGGCAATGCGCGCACCCTTGAAATCCCGCACCAGCGAACGGGCGAACGACAGTCCCGGCTCCTGCAGCGAGATCGGCGCGCGCGGATCCGGGCCGGCGATCGCCGAAAGCATCAGCGCCACATCCTGCGTAGTGCGCGCCATGGGGCCCACCACCGAAAGCGGGAACCACGCGGAGAATCCCGGCCAGTTCGGCACCCGCCCTGCTGAAGGACGCAGGCCCACTACGTTGCAGAAGCTTGCCGGATTCCGCAGGGAGCCGCCGAGGTCGGAACCGTCGGCGATCGGCAGCATGCCGCAAGCCAGTGCCACCGCCGCTCCACCGCTGCTGCCGCCGCAGGTTTTCGACAGGTCGTAAGGATTGCGGGTGGCACCGAACACCTTGTTGAAGGTCTGCGAACCGGCGCCGAATTCAGGTGTATTGGTTTTGCCGATCGAAACAGCGCCCGCCTTCTTCAGGCGCTCGACAATGATGGCGTCCACATCAGGCACAAAGTCCCGGAAGATCGGCGACCCGAAGGTCGTCCGCACGCCCTTGGTGACCGCAAGATCCTTGTGCGCAACCGGCAGGCCGGCCAGCGGCCCCGGATCCTCACCGCGGGCCAGCGCCGCATCCACCGCCTTCGCCGCGGCCCTGGCCTGATCCGGCAGCAAGGTCACGATTGCGTTGACTTTGGGATTGACGCGGTCGATCTGCTGCAGGTGCGCCTCCAGAACTTCGAGCGCGGAAAATTCGCGCGCGCGAATGCGCCGGACCTGTTCGGCGGCCGTCATGAAGCAGATTTCGGCAGTGCTCGTCATCGGCTGCGGGGTTTCGCGAAAAGCGCACATGGTAGCCGAATCGCGGTTCCTTTAGAGGCGGGTGAATCTAAATCAACTCTCAACGCAGAGGCGCAGAGGGCACAGAGGAAAAGCGCGGAGAAACGGACTAAAGTCAAAAAGCCGGTAGCCATGGGGACTGTCGCTCCCAGTCCGCCCGGGCAGTCACATTGTGTTTCTCGCCATTGTCTTCCTCCGAATCCTCTGCGCCTCTGCGGTGAGCGCTTGTATTAGTAAGGCCCTATTTGTCCGGCGGGCGCATCAGGGACCGGCGGGCGGCGGCCCAGGGTGCGGAGTCGTCGAGCACGACCTCGCCATCGGCCACGGTTACGCCGGCACGCACGAGGACGGCCTTGAAGTCGGGAAACTCGATGTCGTCGAGACGCCCGCTGACGAGTTCGCCGAAGAGGGTGGTGCCGGTCGCCTGATCCAGTTGCTCCATCAGTTCCACCGCCGTCCAGCGGCGGTCCTGGCGAAAGCAGCATTGCGCCATCGCTTCCAGGGCGGTATCGAGCGACTGCGCTCCGCCCGACTGTTCGCGCAAACGCAAATCCGCCTCCAGCATAAGCGCCGCACCGGCCCAGTAAACCCGCTGGTACACCCCGCCGATGCCGACCCGTTCGGAAGCCCTGGCGAGGCTCAGTCCAGCGCCGACTTTCGCCGCGCGCTGGAAGCCCACGATCATGCGCTTCCAGGCTTCGCGCTCGTCGATCGCGCCACCGCGCGCCATGAGCACGTTCTGCAGGTAGGTTGGCAGTCCTTCCGTCAGCCAGGCATCGCGCGCCACGGCATAGGGCAGGAACAGATGCGACATTTCATGGGTGGCGCTCCAGTCCCTCTCGAAAGCTTCCCCGGGATGCGCCGGATTGATGAACAGGTGCACCGCCGGTCCACCGCCCCTGGAGACATAAGCCCAGGGCACCGGACCCTTGCCACGTGGCGTCGGCGCCACGATCACCTGCGCCGAGTCCACCGGAAAACGCCCGTGCAGCGTCGACGCATTGCGCGCCGCGGCGGCGATCCAGCGCTCGATCCACGCCTGCTGCTGCGGCGGCGGACTGTCGAGGATCGCCAGACGCAATGTCCCGCCGTCCACGGCGAGGTCCCGTTGGGTAAAGCGGCCGAATGCGACGATGCCCGCCCAGTTGACCGGTGTGGGTCCCACTCGATAGACGTGCGCGCCGCGGTTTCCGGCGCTCCGCTGCCAGGGCGTGGAAACGTTGACGCCGGCAGGCAGCTTGAAAGTGATCTCGATCTCGCCGGCCTCCAGCGGCGGGCGCCACAGCCAGTCACCGATCGAACTAAGCAGGTCGCGGCCCGCCCATCGCGACTCCGGACCGCCCGACTGCACGCCTCCACGCGCCGCTTCGAGCTTTACGCGATACTCGACGCAACCATTGTCACCAAGGCCGTCGAGCAAAATCCGGTCGCCGTCGGGCTGCCGGGCGGCGCCGTTCCCCGCAAACTTCAACTGTTCGAGAAATGCCCGCGCTCCGCTGGTCTCCGCCATCAGTTCCGATGGTGCAGCACCCTCGAAGCAGGCGCGCACCCGAAGCCGGTCGAAGGATTCTTGCACCTCCACCTGATAATGATGCAAGGGCGCCGCCTGCGCGGCGCCCACGCCGGCCGCAGCCAGAAGCAGGCCAGGCAACCACGGCAATCTCATGGAGAGCCGTGGGGAGCCGGCTGGGTGCCGATGCCGCGCGCCATCATCACCGCCATCAAGGGAATCAGTGCGAACAGGATCAGCTCCACCTGCAGGTAGCGGCTCACGCGCGCGACCTGCCAGGGCTCCGGAGCGCCGCCGCCGGAAGTCATCGCTTGCGTCCAGCGCAGGTACTGGAGCGTCGGCGGAATCGACATCAGTCCGACAGCCACGAACAAAGCCAGCTTGATATACAACACGGGATTGTGGAGATAGAAGGCCGCGCCCTTGCCGAACCAGATCAGGCGCACAACTCCCGTAGCCAGCGCCAGGATTGCCGCCAGCATGTAGAACAGATCGACTCGGGCCAGGTAGCGGATGCGCTGCGGCGTCAGCCCGGGCCTGCAGGTCTGGTATTCGATAACCAGGAATACCGCGATCAGGACCATTGCGGTGTAGTGGAAGTAGGCAAGCAATGCGTCAACCATGTCTATTGGGCCGGTGTTTCGCCGACTGTCAGTACGCCGGTTTCCATGATCGCCTCGCGCAACCCGCGTTCCCGTTCGTCTTCGGACAATTCGATTCCGCCAGCCCCCGTCGACAGTCCGAGCGCGCGGTAGGTCGATCCCAGTTCAGGGAAATCCATCGAAGCAACGTGCCTGTCGTAGAGCTCTCGAAACACCCGCGTTCCGGTGATCTCGTCGAGCTTGCCCAGCAGGTCACGCGCGCTCCACGCACGTTCCGGCGAACTGCAGCATTCGTTGAGGGCCGCCAGCGCGGTATCCAGCGACTGCTTGCCCGCTGTCATCTGCCGCAGCCGCACGTCCGCCATCAACATGATCGCCGTGCCCTCCCAGTAGACGCGCATATAGGCGCCGCTGCGATACATGCTCTCGGTGGCTTGCGCCAGCGTCATGCCGGTCGCGTCGTCTCGCCCGCGCTGGAATCCGGCGTGCATCATGGCCCAGGCATCGCGCGCCGAGATTCGTCCGGCGCGGGCGCGCAACACGTTCTGGTAGTAAGTCGCCACGCCCTCGTACAACCAGGCGTCGTCGCGATTGACCAGGGGCAGCAGCAGGTGCGAGAACTCGTGAACCGCCGTCCAGTCGTCGTAGAACTCGTGGATGGGCCGGCGCTGGTTGATGAAGAAATGCACGGCCGGCGCGCCCCCCCGCACGACGTGCGCCCACGGAGTCGGTTCGGCCCCGCGCGTATCCGGCACCACGAGAACCTGCACCTGGGCCAGAGGAAAACGGCCGTAGAGTCTGCTTACGATCTGCGCGGCATCGGTTATCCAATCCTGCATTTCCTCGGCGGAAACCGGTGGTGACCCTTCCAGGACCGCAAGCCGCACCCTGGAGCTGCCCACCGCAACCTCTCGCTCCCGGAAGCGGCCGAACGCAACATACGCGGGCTCATCGTGGGGCGCGTGCCCGAGACGGAATACCGCGCGGTCCGCCAGCATTGCCAGCGGCTTCCAGGGCGCGGAGACCGCCAGGCCGTCCTGCAGCAGAAAGCTGATCTCGATGTCCTCCTTGTCCGCCAGGTTGGCGGGACGCCACAGCCACAGGCCGACTGAAGTCAGCAGGTCCTTTCCCAGGCGGCGGATCTTGCCGTCCGTGCGATCGTGCTGGCGAATCGGTTTCGATACATTCGCCGAGTAGAGGAGGCAGCCGTTGTCGGGCACGTGGCGCAGGCTGATCGAACCGCTGGGCTCGATGATCCTGCGGCTGCCCTCCACCCGGGCCTCTATCAGCGCAAGGGACGCGTCGAGCGATTCAGCGACGAGTTCTGCCGGCGGTTTGCCATCGAAACAGGCGCGGACGTTGAGGACGGTAAGTTCAGGGTCGATCGTGATCGAGTACTTGTGCAGGCGTTGCGGTTCGGCGGCCTGCGCGACGCAGACGACCGACAACAGCCCCGCCGCGATTCCGCGCAGGATCCGCCTGGTCAAGCCACAAGCTTCAAGCCACATATGCACTATCCCCGCAGACAGCATGCCACATGCGCATTCGAGCCACGATGCGCAAGGAAGTTCGGGTGGAAGGTCCGCGCTCAGGCGGCAAGGGCCGCGCCAGGTTCGTACGACAGATTCGGTGCCAGCCAGCGTTCGGCTTCCGGCAGGCTCATGCCCTTGCGGCGGGCATAGTCTTCCACCTGGTCGCGGTCGATTTTCGCGACGGCGAAATACTGCGATTGCGGATGTGAGAAGTAGAAGCCGCTGACCGCGGCAGTCGGCAGCATGGCGAAGGATTCGGTCAATGTGATGCCCGCCGCCTGCGGCGCGCCCAGCAGATCGAACAGCAACCCCTTCTCTGTATGCTCCGGACACGCGGGATAACCGGGCGCGGGACGGATGCCGCGGTACTTCTCGTCGATCAGATCGTCGACGCCCAGGGCCTCTTCGGCAGCATAACCCCAGAACTCTCGCCGCACGCGCCGGTGCATCAGTTCCGCAAAGGCTTCGGCCAGGCGGTCCGCCAGGGCCTTTAGCATGATCGCGTTGTAATCGTCGTGCTTGGCTTCGTAGGCCGCCACCCGCTCGTCGATGCCGACGCCGGCGGTCACCGCGAAGGCGCCAATGTAATCGCGCGCGCCGGAATCCTTCGGAGCCACCATGTCGGCAAGGCACAGGTTCGGCTTGTCTTGAGGCTTGACCATCTGCTGGCGCAAGAAATGGAAGGTGGCCGCCAGCCTGCCGCGTGACTCGTCGGTGTAAACCTCGACGTCGTCACCAACGCTGTTCGCAGGAAACAGGCCGATCACCGCAGCGGCGCCCAGCCATTTGCCGGAAATGATCCGGGCCAGCATTTCCTGTGCATCGTCGAACAGGTTGCGCGCCGCTTCGCCTACGACCTTGTCCTGCAGGATCTTCGGATAGCGCCCGGCCAGTTCCCAGGTCTGGAAGAACGGCGTCCAGTCGATGACCTTCGCAATTTCGCCCAGCGGGTAATCCTTGAACGCCCTGAGGCCGATGAGCTTCGGTACCGGCGGCACATAGGCGCTCCAGTCGGTCTTCAGCCCATGCTGGCGCGCCTGCGCGATCGGGTAGTGCGGGCCCTGGCCTTTCTTTCCCTTGTGCTGGCTGCGGGTCTTCTCCATTTCTTCCCTGACCTTGCGCACGTAGTCCTCGCGGATTTCCTTCGAGATCAGGCTGGTGCATACACCGACCGCGCGCGATGCATCCGGCACCCACACCGTCGGACCCGAATAGTTGGGCTCGATTTTCACCGCGGTGTGGACGCGCGATGTCGTGGCACCGCCGATGAGCAGCGGCAGCGTGAACCCCTGGCGCTCCATTTCCCTGGCGACGTGCGCCATTTCCTCGAGCGAAGGCGTGATCAGGCCGGACAGGCCGATGATGTCAGCCTTCTCTTCGCGCGCTATCCGGAGGATTTTTTCGGCAGGCACCATGACGCCGAGGTTCACCACGTCGAAGTTGTTGCACTGGAGCACCACGGACACGATGTTCTTGCCGATGTCGTGCACATCGCCCTTGACCGTGGCGATCACGATCTTGCCCTTGCTCTGGCCGCTGGTGCCGGACTTCGCTTTCTCCGCCTCGATATAGGGAATCAGGTGGGCCACCGCCTCTTTCATCAC
>CAYODB010000130.1:0-10982 GCA_964402495.1 uncultured Bordetella sp. | reverse complement strand
GTACTACGGCTCGACGGTGCCGCTCCAGCAGCTTGCCGGTTTCCAGGTACCTGAGGCCCGCCAGTTGCTGATCAAACCGCACGACCGCGCCACCCTGGCAGCCATCGAGAAGGCCATTCGCGATGCCGAATCGCGGCATGCGGGCCAGATCCGTTTCGCCGTCGAACATGCGCTTGAGCCTGGCGCGGTTTGGCGCGGCGAGAGCGCAGGGGAGAGGGCGCTGCAGGTGTTCTCGCTGCTACGGGTCTGGGACACCGAACACAACAACGGTGTTCTCATTTACCTGTTGCTCGCCGACCGGGACGTCGAAATCGTCGCCGACCGTGGCATCCATGCGCGTGTCGGTCTGCAAGGCTGGGAGGAGATCTGCCGGGAAATGGAAACTGCATTCCGTACCGGCCAGTTCGAGGCAGGCGTCACTGCCGGCATTGGTCGCGTGTCGCGGCACCTTGAAACCCATTTCCCGCGTGGCGGTGAGGCCGCCAATGAATTGCCGGACCGCCCCGTTGTGCTCTAGTGACGGGTAAAAGCGGAGACGAGGATCATGCCTCCGGACGACGGGATTCGTCCTGATCATGCCAGTGCTTGCGAGTCAGGTAATACATGGATCCCGCTACGAACAGGCCGAAGGTGATGATGATGGTGTTGACAGAGAGCTGGGCCTTGATCATCAGCGCGTAGATGCCAAGCAGCACCAGGATGGACAGGTTCTCGTTGAAGTTCTGCACGGCGATCGAATGCCCGGCGCCCATCAGCAGGTGGCCGCGGTGCTGTAGCAGGGCGTTCATTGGCACGACGAAATATCCGCCCATTGCGCCGATCAGGACCAGCATGCCGAGCGCAATCCGCCAATCCTTTACCATCACCATTGCCATGACGACGAGGCCCATGCCGATGCCGACCGGCAGCACTCTCACTGCGCGTTTGAGTGTCACGTAACGCGCCGCCAGAACCGCACCGATCGCGATGCCCAAAGCTACTACCGCGGTGAGCTGGGTCGCCTGTTCAAGGCTGAAATTGAGGGTAAGAGCGGCCCACGACAGGATGATAAGGCGCAGGGTCGCTCCCGCGCCCCAGAACAAGGTGGTGACCGCGAGCGAGACCTGTCCGAGCGGGTCTCGCCACAACAGCCTGAAGCTGTGCCAGAAGTCCTGCAGGATGAAAACCGGATTGCGCTTGGACAGCTTGTGGTCGATCGCCACTCTGGGAATGTAGAGGTTGATCAGGGCGGCGATGAAGTAGAAAACCAGGATGCACACGATCGCCAGTTCCGGGGCGGTGTCTATCCACAGATCAACCCCCGGCAGGTCGCCTTTGGTGAAAACGTAAGTGGCGAACTGCGGACCGACCATGATGCCGCCGAGAATGGCGCCAAGGATGATGGCGGCGACGGTAAGTCCCTCCATCCAGCCATTGGCCAGCACCAGTTTCTGGTGGGGCAGATACTCCGTCAGGATTCCGTACTTGGCCGGGGAATACATGGCGGCGCCGATGCCGACGATTCCGTAAGCATAGAGGGGATGCGTCCCCGCCAGCATCGCGACACAGCCCACGAGCTTGACTGCATTGCTGATGAACATGACGCGACCCTTGGGCAGGGCGTCCGCGAACGGGCCGACGAACGGCGCCAGGACAATATAGGCGAATACGAAGAACTGCTGCAGCACCGGCGTTTGCCAGTCTGGGGCGTGCTGGCTCGCCAGTAGCGCGATGGCTGCGAACAGCAACGCGTTGTCGGCAAGCGCCGAGAAGAACTGGGCGGCCAGGATTGTGTAAAACCCGCGATTCATCGTTCTGCCGGATGGGGGACGGTTTGTGCTGGGTCGGATCGGCCGCATGGACGCGAGCCGGCGCTTTATACCATACAAGCAAGGCAGATTTTGCGACGACGAACCCGGGCGCAGTGCGGGTTAACCCCGTAGAATGTGACGCTTGCCGTTTGTCGCCATCAACCACTATCTGAAGTCGGCATGAGCCGTCCGATCCGGGCTTCCTTCGACCTCTCCGCGCTGAAGCACAACCTTGGTGTGGTCCGGCAGCTCGCCGGCAATGCCCGGACCATGGCCGTCATCAAGGCCAACGCCTATGGTCACGGTTTGCTGCGCGCGGCCCGGGCGCTCGCCGCTGCAGACGGCTTCGCGCTGCTCGAACTGGATGACGCAATCCGGCTGCGGGATGCCGGCTACCGTCAGCCGATATTGCTGCTGGAAGGCTTCTTCGCGGAAGCGGAGCTGGAACCGATCCTGCAGAACGGCCTCGCCGTTGTTCTCCACTGCCGCGAGCAACTGGACATGCTCAAGGCGCTGCGCGGCGATCGCAAGGTCGATGTTTTTGTAAAGTTCAACACCGGGATGAACCGCCTCGGCTTTCCGGCGCAATCCGCAGCGGGCGTGCTGCAGGAGCTCAATGCGCTGGCGTGCGTGGGCGAGAAGGTATTGGCCACGCACTTCTCCGATGCCGAAGGCGTAAGCGGCATCGACTTCCAGATCCGGACTTTCGGGAGCCTGGTGGCGCGGCCGGGGTTCAAGCGCTCCATGGCCAACTCCGCAGCGCTGCTGCGATTTCCGGAGGCGCGTGGCGAATGGGTACGGCCGGGAATCATGCTGTATGGCGCTTCACCGTTGGAACATTGTTCGGCCCAGAGCCTGGGCCTCAAGCCGGTAATGACCCTGACCAGCCGCATCATCGCGGTACAGGAATTGAAAAAGGGCGACACGGTCGGCTATGGCAGCCTGTTTATGGCGGACCGCAAAATGCGCATCGGCGTGGTCGCCTGTGGCTACGCCGATGGCTATCCGCGCCATGCCTGGAATGGCACCCCTGTTTTGGTGGATGGCGTGCGCGTGCAAATGGCGGGGCGGGTTTCCATGGACATGCTGAGCGTGGATCTGACGGATGTCCCCAGGGCTGGAGTCGGCACTCCGGTCACGTTGTGGGGCGCGGACCTGCCGGTCGAAGAGGTGGCGGCGGCGGCCGGCACGGTCAGCTACGAATTGTTATGCGCACTGGCGCGCCGGGTGCCGGTCGAAGACATCAACACGGAATAGCCATGGCCAAGGCCAAGACGATCTATACCTGCACCGAGTGCGGCGGCCAGACGCTCAAATGGCAGGGGCAGTGCCCGCACTGCACGGTGTGGAATACGCTGGTCGAGACCGTCGCCGAGAAGACCGCCTCGCGTTTCCAGGTGCTGACGGAACCCAGCAAGCTGCAGAAACTGTCCCAGGTCGAGGCAAAAGAGGAACAACGGCGGCCGACCGGCATTGGCGAACTGGACCGCGTGCTCGGCGGCGGCCTGGTGCGTGGCGCGGTGGTCCTGCTTGGTGGCGATCCCGGCATCGGCAAGTCCACGCTGTTGCTGCAGGCGCTGTCGCTGATGGACGCCTCATGCAACGCCGTCTATGTGAGCGGCGAGGAATCCCCGCAGCAGATCGCCATGCGCGCCAGACGCCTGGCGGTTGAGCCCGATTCCCTCAATCTCCTTGCCGAAATCCAGCTAGAAAAAATCCTGTCCGTACTCGCCGCGCAGAAACCCGACGTCGCGGTCATCGATTCGATCCAGACGGTCTATTCAGAAGCCCTGCAATCGGCCCCGGGCAGCGTCGCACAGGTACGCGAGTGCGCGGCACAGTTGACGCGCTTCGCCAAAACTTCGGGCACGGCTATCTTGCTGATCGGCCACGTCACCAAGGAAGGTGCGCTGGCAGGGCCAAGGGTGCTTGAGCACATGGTTGACGCGGTTCTCTACTTCGAGGGCGACACGCATTCGAGTTTTCGTCTGGTGCGGGCGATCAAGAATCGTTTCGGAGCAGTCAACGAACTCGGTGTTTTCGCCATGACCGACCGCGGGCTGCGCGGGGTGTCCAATCCGTCGGCCCTGTTCCTGTCCCAGCATGGAACGCAGGTTCCGGGATCCTGCGTGATGGTCACTCAGGAGGGCAGTCGTCCTCTGCTGGTCGAGATCCAGGCGCTGGTTGACGAGGCGCATGCGCCGAATCCGCGCCGGCTGACGGTGGGATTGGAGCAGAACAGGCTGGCGATGCTGCTGGCGGTGCTGCATCGTCACGCCGGCATTGCCGCATTCGATCAGGATGTATTCGTCAATGCGGTCGGCGGCGTGAAAATCGACGAACCGGCGGCGGACCTGCCGGTGCTGCTGGCGATCGTGTCATCCCTGAAAAGCAAGCCCCTGCCGGAAAAACTGGTCGCGTTCGGCGAAATCGGACTGGCAGGGGAGATTCGCCCGGTGCAGCGCGGCCAGGAGCGTCTCAGGGAGGCGGCGAAGCTGGGATTCCGTCTGGCCATCATTCCCAAGGCAAATGCGCCGAAAGGCGGAATCGAGGGAATCGAAGTGATGACCGTGGAGCGGGTCGAGGAAGCGATCGCCCGCCTGAGTTGAGGCGCGGACGGTTCAGCGCAGGAACAGCAAGGCGACGGCGGCGGTGGCAAGTACCAGACTGCCTGCCCAAACGAGCCTGAGGTTCATGCCGCCAGTTCCCGAGGCGCCGGCGCCAGGCCGCATCAGTGCGCCGGGTTGTTGCCAGGTCGTGCTGTCTGACAGGTTCGGCGGATTGGCGCCGCTGCGTTTCGCGTCTGCTATCGCCTTCAGGCGCGCGACCTTCTGGGTCTCGGAAAACTGATCGAGTTCCTTCTCGGTGCCGGTTAGAGCGGCGAGTCGCATGGTGGCGCTGAAGTTGTCGAAGCCTTCTGCCAGCCCCAGCGAAGGCTGGGTCGATTCCTGGCCCTGCTTAGGCCCGTCGCTGCCGCTCTGTGCGGTGTCGGCTCCAGCGCCGGCGGCGGCAAAAATCCGCTCTGCCTTGTCCTCCTGCCGCGTGAGGGGGGCAGCGGGCTGCACGAACGGCGAGCTTTGTGCGGGCATTGCCAGCAGATTGGCGGGTGGGGCCTGACTTTTCGCCGATGCCAGAATTTCGCGCAGGTCGTGCGCCATGTCTTTGGCATTCAGATAGCGGTCATCGAGATTCTTCGCCAAGGCCTTGGCCGCAATGAAATTCAACACTTCGGGCAGATCCGGATTGAGCGTCTTGGGCGCCGGCGGGTTGAAGTTCATGGTCTGGTACATCACGCCGTGGATATTGTCCGCCACGAAAGGCGAGGTGCCGGTCAGCATTTCGTAGAGCACCACTCCCAGCGAGAATATGTCCGAGCGGCCATCCGCGCGCTTCCCGGAGACCTGTTCCGGCGACATGTACTTGGGCGATCCCAGGATCATGCCGGTCATGGTTTTGACTTCGTTGTTGCGCATGCGCGCAATGCCGAAGTCGGTGATCTTCACCGAGCCGTCGGCGAGGACCATGATGTTCGCGGGCTTGATATCGCGATGAATGATCTGGTGGTCGTGGGCATACTGCAGGCCATCCGCCACCTGAGCGGTGATATCGATCGCCTGCTGCAGGGCTATGGGCGTGCGTGCCTGCATTATGCGGCGCAGTTCCTGCCCTTCGAGAAACTCCATCGCCATGTAGGCGACGCGCTCGCTGCGTCCGATGTCGTGAATGACCACGATGTTGCGGTGGGAGAGGCCGCCCGCCGCCTTGGCCTCCTGGTAGAAGCGGGCCTCGTATTCGGCGAGTTCATCTTTCGGCAGAGTCAAATTGACGGTCTTGATCGCGACGATGCGGTCAAGCATCGGGTCGCGTGCCTTGTAGACCACGCCCATGGCACCCTGGCCTAGTTCGCCGATGATTTCGTAGCGGCCGAGTGTGGCGACTGCTGCATTGGGATTCATGCCGGGATTTTCAGCGCTTCTTCTGCCTGGACTGCACGCTTCTGAATACCGGGCCCCAGATCGGGTGCCCGGCTTCCGCCGGCCCGAGGTCGAAGTCCGGGTCGAGTTCGAAAGCGATGCCGAACTCCTCGCGGCAGGTAAGCTGCTGTCCGGAGACACAGGCAATGAACGCGAGGTACTTGTGCGCCTTGACGCGATCGGGGCGGCCGAGGCCTTCCTCGAGGGCGAACTGGAGGCGGCGCTGCGCGGTACGGTAATTGCCCTCCTCGTAGTTGCGAACGCCATCCTCCAGATAGCCTGTGCCGGCGGTGCGGCTTGCGCGAAGGTCCTTGAACGGGCCTTCCGCGCAACCGCCAAGGAATGCGGCGACGAAGGCGAAAATCAGCAGGAGTCGGAAAGCGGGCATCATTTGTCGCGTCAGTTGAACTTGTGTTTGATGCGGACTCTCTGGTCCGCCTTGACTTCCACCACCTGCGAAAACACGGGGAAGTTGGCATTGCGGATTTCTATGGTGCGTTTGCCGGGGGCGACTTCGACTTCATTGACGGGCGGGCTGACTCCGACCCGGTTGCCGTCCACGAACACCTCGCCCCAGGGGGCGACGGCCAGCGCGATGATCGCTATGCCGGCGGACGGTGGCGGCGAAGACTCGCCGGCCGGTTCTTCATGCCTGGAGAAGAACGACAAAGGCCCGCCCTTGGACTCCCTCTTTTCCTCCAAAACCGGCTCGGCGGTACGGGTTGGTGGACTTGTACCATCGCCCGCCTGCGCGGGAGCCGGCCTGGATGAGGAATGTTTCTTGTCCCGGCGGGGGAGGCCGATGACGGCTGCCGCCGACTTCTCGGAAAGCAGGTTTTTCTGCGGCGCCTCGGCGCCCGGCTTCTCCTGGGCGGCGGGCAGGTCGCTGTGGCCGAGGAAATTGAGCGTCACTGCCAGGGCGAAGGCGCCAAATGACAGTGTGGCAGTTCCGTATGCGATGGTCCGGTTGTTCAGCCACGACTCGACACCGCGCAGCCAGCGGCCGGTGCCGTTTGCAATGCCCGCGGCCGCGGCCTGGCGGCGGCTTTCATGGGAGGACACCTCGGCGCGCTCGGCGGGGGAGCGCACGGTGCTGCCTCGGTTCTGGGTATAGCCGACACTGTAAATCTCGTGCTCCCGCACATGCTTGTCGGTACGCGAACCCTCGTAGTTGAAGAGCTTCGCGTAGCCTTCCGAGATGTGCGAGACCACCTCGAAATAAGATCGCGAAACCAGCACCTGGCCCGGTTTGGCGAATCCCATCACGCGCTGGGCGACATTGATGCCATCACCTATGATGTTGGGCTGGCCGTTCAGGTCGCGCACCAGACGGACCGGTCCGAGATTGATGCCGATGCGCGCCGGCAGTTTCGGTGTTTCGCCGGGCCGGGGCGCGAAGGCTTCGCGAAGGCTCATCGCAACGAACAGCGCGTCCTCGGGATCGCCCAGAAAATTGATCGCTACGCCGTCTCCGGTATCGAGAATGATGCGGTCGTTGGCCGCGATGTCGCGAATGGCTTCCGCGATCAGCGTATTGAACTGGTCCTTGAGCTGGATCTGTTCGGAAACCGGCTTGCGCGAGTATTCGGTGATATCCAGGAACAGCACGCTGCAGATAAACGTGCGATTGGCGCGCTCAGGCATCATGGAGCATTACCTGTGGCTTCACAGTCAAAGTTCTTCCTTGGCGTGCCGGGTTCCGGGGACGGTAATCTTAACACCAATCGCTTGCCTTTCCGCAAGCCTTATTTGTTAAAAATCCTACTTGCGTCAAGCGTTTTGCGAGTATTCCTTTAAGTCTTTCGAGGTTCGTTCCAGGCCTCATAACGCGGCTTCCGGGCGGCCTTCCTTTATCATTGGTGCCCTTTGATTGGACCCAACGGCTGGCGCCGCCGATCCCCTTTCCGCAGTCCACCACCCCCAGTCTGGAGCAGCCTTGACCCGCATCAACCTCTATAACGTCGGCCTGGACAAGAATCCCGCCAATTACGTTCCCCTCTCGCCGCTGTCCTTCCTGGCCCGCTCGGCGGAGGTTTATCCGGACCGGATCGCGGTTATTCACGGCGACATGCCAATGAAGTGGTCCGAGACCTATCGCAGGTGCCGGAAACTGGCCTCGGCACTGGCGCGGCGGGGGATCGGGGCGGGCGATACCGTGGCGCTCATGGCCCCGAACATTCCGGCCATGTTCGAAGCCCACTTCGGCGTTCCAATGACCGGCGCGGTGCTCAATACGCTCAATACCCGTCTCGATCCGGAGGCCATCGGCTTCATGCTCAATCACGGCGAAGCAAAGGTGCTGATAACGGACCGCGAATTTTCGGAGACCATCGCCAAGGCGCTGACCATGGTCGAGCATCCGCCGCTGGTGATCGACATCGACGATCCCCTGGGTCCCGGCGGCGGACTCGTCGGTGAAACAGACTACGAGGCTTTCCTGGAATCTGGCGACGAGAACTTCGAATGGCGCCTTCCTGAAGATGAATGGGATGCGATTGCGCTGTCCTACACCTCCGGTACCACTGGAAATCCGAAGGGCGTCGTCACCCATCACCGCGGCGCCTACCTGAACGCGGTGGGCAATATCGTTACCTGGGCGATGCCGCATTTTCCGGTGTATCTGTGGACGCTGCCGATGTTCCATTGCAACGGCTGGTGTTTTCCCTGGACCCTGGCGGCGGTAGCCGGCACCAGTGTCTGTCTGCGCCGCGTGGAGGCGGCGCCGATCTTCGACCTGATCCGCCGCCACAAGGTGACGCATTTCTGCGGCGCACCGGTGGTGCACAACATGCTCATCAACGCGCCATCGGACCTGCGCGCCGGCATCGGGCATAAAGTGAGCGCGATGATAGCGGGCGCCGCGCCGCCGCAGGCCGTGATCGAAGGCATGGAACGCATCGGCATCGACCTGACCCACGCCTACGGACTGACCGAGGTTTACGGCCCGGCCTCAGTTTGCGCGAAGCATCCGGAGTGGGACGATCTGCCCTCAGACCAGCGCGCTCAAATGAACGGCAGGCAGGGGGTTCGCTACCAAATGCAGGAAGCCATGGACGTCTTCGACCCGCAGACCCTGCAGCCTGTGCCCCGCGACGGCCAGACCATGGGCGAGATTTTCTTTCGAGGCAACATCACCATGAAGGGCTACCTGAAGAATCCTGCAGCCACGGCAGAAGCTTTCGAGGGCGGCTGGTTCCACACCGGCGACCTGGCGGTGATGCATCCCGATGGCTACGTCAAGATCAAGGACCGTTCCAAGGACATCATCATTTCCGGGGGCGAGAACATTTCCACCCTCGAAGTCGAGGACGTCCTGTACCGGCATCCGGCCCTCCTCGAGGCGGCGGTGGTCGCACAACCCGACGAAAAATGGGGCGAGACGCCGTGCGCCTTTGTCACTCTGAAGCCGGGTGCTCCCGCGGTGACGGAAGACGAGATCATCGCTTTCTGCCGCGACCGCCTGGCGCACTTCAAATGCCCGCGCAAGGTGATCTTCGGCCCTTTGCCCAAGACCTCGACCGGCAAGATCCAGAAGAATGTTTTGCGGGAACAGGCGAAGGCCGTCTAGCCCCTAACCGCAAAGGCGCGAAGGCGCAAAGAAAGGCACGCAAAGGAATTCAACTTGGCATATGGGGATCGAATTTGTCATCCATCGTATACATTGGCATGGCTTACTTCACTTCATCAAGAATCGTCTTGTTGCCTTCCTTTGCGTTCCCTTCGCGTCTTTGCGCCTTTGCGGTTAAGGGTTGAACGTTCGGTATTCGAGATATCCTGACGCGCTGCGGTAGAATCCGCATTCTTCAATCCGGCAAGAGGCTCCTGAAATGAAGGTACTGGTCCCGGTCAAGCGGGTGGTGGACTACAACGTCAAGGTGCGCGTCAAATCCGACGGTTCCGGCGTGGAGACTGCCAACGTCAAGATGTCCATGAATCCATTCGACGAGATCGCGGTGGAAGAGGCTGTGCGTCTCAAGGAAGCGGGCACCGCGACGGAAATCATCGCGGTGTCGGTGGGCACGGTTCAATGCCAGGAGACGCTGCGCACGGCGCTGGCGATCGGCGCGGACCGCGCCATCCTGGTAGAAACGACGGTCGAGACCCAGCCGCTCGCGGTCGCCAAGATTCTCAAGGCGATTGTCGACAAGGAGCAGCCGGGGCTGGTGATCATGGGCAAGCAGGCCATCGATGATGATTCCAACCAGACCGGGCAGATGCTTGCCGCGCTGTTGAACTGGTCGCAGGCGACGTTCGCGTCGAAGGTAAAAGTCGGCTCGGGATCGGCCGAAGTCACGCGTGAAGTGGACGGCGGGCTGGAAACGATTTCGGTAAAACTACCGACGGTGGTGACGACGGACCTGCGCCTGAACGAACCGCGCTATGTGACCCTGCCGAACATCATGAAGGCGAAGAAAAAACCGCTGGAGACGTTCAAGCCTGAAGCGCTCGGCGTGGACCCGGCGCCGAGGCTGAAAACCCTCAAAGTGCAGGAGCCGCCCAAGCGCAACGCCGGCAAGCTGGTGAAAAGCGTGACGGAACTGGTCGAGAAACTGAAGAACGAAGCCAAGATCATATGAATCAGAGGCTATCCCGATGCGCATCCTGGTCATAGCCGAACACGATAACGCCGCGCTCAAGCCCGCGGTCCTGAACGCGGTCGCCGCCGCGGCGAAGATTGGCGGCGACATCGACCTCCTTGTTGCCGGAAGCCAATGTGCCTCGGTTGCGAAGGCCGCAGCGCAAATCGCCGGTGTGAAGAAAGTCCTCGTCGCCGATGCCGCCCATTATGCGCATTCGCTGGCCGAGAACCTGTCCGCGCTGGTCGTCTCCATCGCGAAAAACTACACACACGTCCTCGCCCCGGCCACGAGTTTCGGCAAGAACGTGCTGCCGCGGGTGGCGGCCCTGCTGGACGTGGCTCAGATCTCGGACATCATCAAGGTCGAATCGCCCGACACCTTCGTGCGGCCGATCTATGCCGGCAACGCCCTTGCCACGGTCCAGTCGGGCGATCCGATCAAGGTAATCACCGTGCGGTTGACGGGATTCGATGCGGCGCCCGCTGAGGGCGGCTCGGCCACGGTGGAGAACATCGGCGCCGGCCCGGACACCGGCTTTTCGTCGCTGATAAGGCAGGAACTCACGAAATCGGCGCGGCCTGAACTGACGGCCGCGCGGGTGATCGTGTCGGGCGGGCGGGGCATGGGCAACGGAGAGA
>CAYODB010000129.1:0-11024 GCA_964402495.1 uncultured Bordetella sp. | reverse complement strand
GGCGTGGTGCTTTCCTACCTGTCGGCAGACACGCTCAAGGCCTACGGCGCGGATGTCTACATCGTCGATCTCCTGGGCATCTCGATCATCCGCGAGCTTGGTCCGCTGCTGGTCGCCATCCTGATCGCCGGACGCTCGGGCTCGGCGATGACTGCGCAGCTCGGTGTGATGCGCGTGACCGAGGAAATCGATGCGATGGCCACCATGGGTATTTCACCGACGCTGCGTCTGGTGCTGCCCAAGATTATCGGCCTCGCGATTGCGTTGCCGCTGGTTTCGATATGGTCCACCACCGCCGCGCTAGCCGGCGGCGCCGCCGCGGCTTACGTGCAGCTCGGCATCAGTTACATCTTCTTCTTTGAATCATTGCCCAGCGCGGTGCCTGCTGCCAACATCTGGATTGCCTCCGTCAAGGCGCTGAGTTTCGGCATCGTGATCGCGCTGATCTCCTGCCACTACGGACTGCGCGCCAAACCGAACACCGAAAGCGTCTCCCGCTCCATCACCAGCGCGGTTGTGGTCTCGATCACCGCGGTGATTCTGATCGACGCGGTTTACGCAATACTGTTTCGCAGCGTGGGGTTCTAGGCATGCCCGGCGATCCGGTCGTCACTGATCCGATCATTACCGACCCGATAATCCTGGTGGAAAAGCTCTGGACCCGGCGTGGCGGCCATGACATTCATCGCGATCTGGACCTGACGGTCGCGCGCGGCGAGATCGTCGGCATGGTCGGCGGATCCGGCAGCGGCAAAACCACGTTGCTGCGGGTGATCATCGGACTGGATGCGCCGGCCAAGGGCCGGATTCGCCTGTTCGGCGTCGATCCCTTGCGTGCGCCGCGTATCCGGCGAACGCAGATGCAACGCCGTTTCGGCATGTTGTTTCAACAGGGCGCGCTGTTCTCGGCGCTGAGCGTGTTCGACAATATCGCGCTGCCGCTGCGCGAACTGAAGTGCCTGGACGAAGCCCTGATTCACGACCTGGTAATGCTGAAGCTGCACATGGTCGAGATCGAGGCCAAACACGCCAACAAGATGCCGGCCGAGCTTTCCGGCGGCATGGTCAAGCGGATCGCGCTGGCCCGGGCGATGGCGCTCGACCCGGAACTGCTGGTGCTGGATGAACCCACTGCCGGGCTGGATCCGGACCTCGCCCGCAGTTTCGTGGATTTGATCAAGGTGCGCTCCCGGGAACTCGGGCTCACCGTGTTCATGGTGACCCACGACGTGGACACGCTTGCCACACTCGCCACCCGGGTGGCGGCGCTCGCCGACGGACACATCGTCGCCGATGGTCCGCTGGCGCAAGTGCAACAGAGCGAGCACCCCTTCGTGAAGAACTTCTTCGGCACTGCCGCGCCGCTGCTACACTCGGCAACGGTTTGAATACGCATCGATCAATCGACGCCGCATTGAAATGGAAAACCGTTCCTACGCCATCCTCACCGGCTTGTTCACGATTCTGCTCGGCGTAGCCCTGGCGCTGGCGTTCGCCTGGTTCCGCGGCGACACCCGGGAGTACAACGAATACCTGGTGGTGTCCAAACTGCCGGCGTCCGGGCTATACAGCCAGGCTTCGGTGCGCTACCGCGGCGTGGAAGTCGGCAAGGTCACCGAGATCGGGCTGGACCAAAAGGATCCGACTACCATTCTGATTCGGATACTGGTTGAGGGCAGCGTGCCGATCACGCGCGGCACCTTTGCCCAGTTCGGCACCCAGGGGCTGACCGGCATCGCCCACGTGCAACTGGATGACGATCAGTCCGATCCGGCGCCTCTGCGGCCTACTGGCGCCGGGCCGGCGCGGATCGCGCTTCGCGGCAGCGCCCTTGACGATCTGGCCGAATCCAGCAAAGTGCTGCTGCGCCAGGCCACCTCGCTGCTCGAACGCATGAACGCGATTGCCAGCGAAGACAATCAGCTCCGGTTGGAACGCACGCTACAGAATTTCGAGCAGGCCTCGGCGCGGCTCGAGCCGGCGCTCGCCGCCATACCCGAGGTGGCCGAGCGTGCCCGGCGCATGCTCGGCGAAGACAATCAGGAAAGCATCCGCCGGTCGCTGTCCAATCTGGCGGAGGCGACCGACGCGATCAAGCCATTTGCCGAGGATTCGCGCCAGGTGATGGCCAACATGCGCGCGCTATCGGAAAAGCTGGACCAGATCTCGACCGAAATCTCGGTCGAAGTATCGGATCGCACCCTGCCGAGGATCAACGACCTGGTGGAACAGCTCGACCGCGATTCGCGGGATTTCCGCCGCCTGGTGCTGCAGATCGAACGGGAACCGCAAAGCCTGGTATTCGGACGCCGGCCGGTACAACCCGGCCCGGGTGAACCGGGATTCAATGCGGGACGGAAATGACCCTTCCCCACGACAAAACCTTCACCGCGGACAAGGGCACACTTGAAGCGGAGCAGGCGCAGAGGTGCGGAAAAAACAACGCAAAGGAAAACGGTATGGACGTTCTTGCCGGGAAATTGTCCCGTTCTTTCTGCCAGGGAGTCACAAGGAATTCCATTTATGCGCTTTTCTTCGCGCGGCCTCTGCGCCTCTGCGCCTCTGCGGTTCGAATTGCTGATTTTGGGATTGGGGCGGAAATATGAGAGCGGCAATCGCCATTCTGTGCATGGCGCTGATTGCAGCCGGTTGCGCCACGAACCGCGAACCTGCCCCGCAGACCTACGATTTCGGACCGGTCGGCCAATCCGAAACCGGAGCGAATAGCGTACAAGTGGTCGAAATGCGGGCACCCGAGTGGCTGGACGGCAGCCAGATGCTCTATCGGCTGGCCTATCGCGATCCCCGCGCACTGACACCCTATTCAGGCAGCCGCTGGGCTGGCACGCCGGCGTCGATGCTCACACTGCGCCTGCGCCAGCAGCTCGGCAACGTGCCCGGTGCGAAATGCATTTTCTCGTCCAGCCTGGCCGAATTCAGCCAGACCTACGATGCCTCGGATTCGAGCCGCGCGGTGCTGCACGTCCATGCGGTCCTCGCCGCCACCGGCGCGCAGGGGCAGCGGCTGCAGAAGGAATTCCGTCTGGAGGCGAAGGCCCCGACACCGGATGCGGCGGGCGGCGCGGCTGCGTTCTCCGCAGTGGCTTCCGATCTGGCGAAGGCCATCGGACAGTGGATGGCCGGGACCGGCCTCTGCACTCAGACCTGATTCGCTGACGGTTTGCGAAATCGTTGTGGCGCGAGCGCCGCAACCAGATTGCGTTCCAGCGGCAGGGGGTCCCCGTTGATCTGGCTTGCCACCAGTTCCGCCGCGAGCCCCGACCAGGTCATTCCCCGTGAACCCAGGCCAAGGCAGGCAAACAGCCCTGGCTGACCGAGGCCTCCCACCACTGGCAGGCGATCCGGGGCCACAGCCCGGAACGCAACCCGGCCCCGCAGCCCGCCGGCACCCAGTCCACTGGCGAAACCGGGAAGCATTTTCTCGAGGCGCTGCAGATTCCCCTCATGGTCCTCAGTGCGCTCGGACGTGTCGGACATGCCCTCGTTGAAGCTGGCGCCCAGGCAATGCATTCCGCCGATTGAGGGTGTGACGTAGCCTTCGCGGCATACGGCGATGCGTAGCGGACGCCCCTCCCGTTCCGGAACGAGGCTGACCTGGCCGCGTACCGGCTGCAGGGGTAGCCATTGCGCGGGCGCAAAAGACGTGGCCGCATGAGCATTCGCCAGCACCAGTACCGGTGCACACGCAATGACAAGGCCGCCGGCATCGATGACTTGCCACTCGTCCTGGCTGCGCTTGATTTCCATCGCCGCCACACCGTAACTGGCGGTCAATGCCGCCCCGCCCGCTGCCAGGTTGGCTATGCACATGCTGGCGGGATCGGCCCAGGCCGCCTGCGGAAACCACCAGCCCGGCCCCGCCACGGGCGCACCGGCCAGCATGGAAGCGTCTCCGGCATCAAGGGTCCGCAACAGGTCCTGCGGCAGTGAGAATTCCTCGACGATCCTTTGTTGCTTCTCAAAACGCGTGGCATCGCGCGCGATCTGGAGCACGCCACCCTCACCGGTAGTCATTGCATTGCCGCCTGACCTGAGCGCGGCGTGGTGACGCAACGTGTAGAGGAATCCCGCAGTGGTAAAACGGCTGTGGGAATTCCAGTCGAGCGATATCACCGGGCGGATCAGGCCGGCGGGATTGCCCGACGCCTCTTGCGCGGGTGCTCGATGTGCCTCGATGACCTGAACAGCCCATCCCCGCCCCGTCAGCCTCTGCGCGCAGGTGCTGCCGGCCAGCCCCGCGCCGATCACGATTGCACGCTTGTCCTCCGATGCGGCTATGGCGGTAGCACCGCCGGCATATCGGCCAGCCAGCATTTCGCGTTTTCCGGCAAAGCCCTGGCGCTTCTCGACTGTGAATCCGGCGGCGCTGAGGCCTTCGCGGACCGAGACTGCCACGGAATATGTCGCGAGAGTGGCACCAGGCTTGGCGACTCGCGCAATTTCGTGGAATACGGGTTCTGTCCACATGGCCTGGTTCCTCGCCGGCGCGAAACCATCGAGAAAAAAGGCATCGGCCGCGGCGTTGAGTTGCTCGAGCATCACCGCGGCATCGCCGAACAACAATGTCAGGGTCACCCGGCCGCCCTCGAAATGCAGGCGGTGGAAGCCTGGAAGCGGCACCGGCCAGCTCTCGTGCAGTTCCCGGGCGAGCGGCAGCATTTCCGGGATTGCCACATGGATGCGCTGCAGGTCGGCAACGCCGAAAGGATGCTTCTCGACGGATATGAAATGCAGGCGGACGTCGGCTGGTGCGGTTTTCTTCCACAAACGCCAGGTCGCCAGGAAATTGAGTCCCGCCCCGAAGCCGGTTTCCACAATCACGAACGACGCTTGCGATTGCCAGCGTTCCGGCAGGCCGTTTCCGCTCAGGAAAACGTGTCGCGCCTGTTCGAGGCCGCCATGGGAGGAGGCGTAAACGTCGTCGAACTGAGCCGAATACAGCGTTCCATCGTCGCGGAATGAAGGGTTGGCGGGAATGATGGGCCGATAGTCGGGATTCACGGAAATCGCCGCGTAAGTAGATGAAGCAATGGGGCCATCGCCTTGTCTCGATCACGGCAACTGGCGCGGCTTTTTGTCTGTTTGTCTATATGGGACAATCTACCGGAGATTGCCCTATTAGCCGCGCGGCACTGTGGATTTCCCATTCTTTACAGGGGTAAACGCGGCCCGTATAATGCGCGCCTTTCGTGGGGGTATAGCTCAGCTGGGAGAGCGCTTGCATGGCATGCAAGAGGTCAGCGGTTCGATCCCGCTTACCTCCACCACGTAGTTGTAGTAAGTGGAAGTCGTAAAGATCAAGTCCCCATCGTCTAGAGGCCTAGGACATCGCCCTTTCACGGCGGTAACCGGGGTTCGAATCCCCGTGGGGACGCCAAAAAGCAAAAGAGCCACCTCGCGTGGCTCTTTTGCTTTTTTACGCATCCCCACGGGGATCGAACCTGCAAGGTTCGACAAGCCGACATCCGGTGAATGTCGGCTTGGACGCTACGCGTTCCTTGCGTGGCGGTCCTTCGCGCAACCTTGGTTGCTAGTCCACTGCCGCGCCGCGTTTCATGGCATCAAGTGCGGCCAAGTTGATCGACGCATTCCTTGTCGCTCACGCTCGTGAAACCCTGCCCCTTGCAGGCATTCTGTCCCTTGCAGGCGTTCATCTCTGTCTTGCAGGCGGCCTGGCCCTTGCACGCATTGGCGCCGTAACACTTGACTTTGACGGCGCTGCTATCCGCAACCGAATTCGCGCCGCCGCCCTGCGACGCGCAACCCGCCGCAAACAAGGTAGCTGCAGCCAAAGCCATCGTCATTGTGGTCGATCTGGAAATTTTGTTCATTGCTGGTTCTCCAAGGTAGGACGGCCCGGTTGCAGGATGCGACAGAAAAATGACACGGACGGGAGGGCCGGACCGCGACCTTCCTCACACGACCGCTATTGGCTCCTACGCGGCAGACGCGGGTTTGGATTCAGCACCGGCCGACCTTACGCCTCTATCGGCATCCGGAGGCGCAGATCGGGGGAAAGTCGGGAAAGAATGGGAGGCGGGATTCAGGTGGGGAATTTTGCCAGTTCGCTGTCCATGCGCTTGAGAACCTCTTCGCGGCCAATCAGCTCCAGCACCGCATCGATCGAGGGCGTATGCATTTCCCCGGTCAGCATGACCCGCAGCGGGATGGCCAGCCTGGGCATCTTGAGACCATGCCCCGTGATCACTTCCTTGAATACCGCGCTCAAAGCCGGGCGCGCCCATTCGGCGCCGGCAAGCTTTTCCCGCAAAACTTTCAGCGCAGGGAGAATTTCGGTCGAATAGTGTTGCGTGCGCAACTCTTCCGTCGGATGCAGGGCACGATAGAAGTACACGGCCTCATCGGCAAGCTGCACGATCGTGTTGACCCGGTCCTTGAGCAGCGCGATGACGGCTTCGAGGTTCGGGCCCTGCGAGACATCGCAGCCATCGCGCTCCAGGAAAGGTTTGGCCAGCACCGCGAGACGCGCGTTGTCCGCTGCCTTGATGTATTGCGCATTCAGCCACTGCAGCTTTTCGGGATTGAACTTGGCCGGCGAACGGCTCACCGCTTCCAGCGAAAACCATTCCACGAACTGCTCGCGCGTGAACATCTCGGCGTCACCGTGGCCCCAGCCCAATCTTGCCAGGTAGTTAAGCAGGGCTTCCGGCAGATAGCCTTCATCCAGATACTGCATCACGCTGACCGCGCCGTGACGCTTGGACAACCGCTCGCCGTCGGCGCCCAGAATCATTGGAATGTGGCCGAATCGCGGCAGCGGCGCGCCTAGCGCCCTGAAGATATTGATCTGGCGAGGCGTGTTGTTGACGTGATCGTCGCCACGGATGACGTGGGTCATGTTCATGTCCCAGTCGTCCACGACCACGCCGAAGTTATACGTTGGCACATTGTCGCCGCGCAGGATCACCAGGTCGTCTAGTTCCTGGTTGCTGATGGAAATCGGCCCCTTGACCAGGTCATCCCAGCTCACATCGCCGTCGTCGGGATTTCGAAAGCGCAGGACGGGAGCGACGTCCGCGGGGGGCGTTTTGCCCCTCGCATTCTCCGGCCGCCAGCGGCCGTCGTAACGCGGCTTCAGGCCTTTCGCGCGCTGTTCCTCGCGCATGGCGTCGAGCTCTTCCTTGCTTGCGTAGCAATAGTAGGCCTTGCCTTCGTCCAGCAACTTCTTCGCCACCTCGCGGTAACGTTCCAGGCGCTGCATTTGATAGAAAGGCCCTTCGTCGTAGTCCAGATCGAGCCACTTCATGGCGTCGAGAATGGCCTGCGTGGACTCCGGCGTGGAACGCGCGGTATCGGTGTCTTCGATGCGCAGGATGAAAATACCGCCGGTCTTGCGCGCGTAGGCCCACGAGAAAAAAGCCGTACGTGCGCCGCCGATGTGAAGGTATCCGGTGGGACTGGGGGCGAAACGGGCGCGGACCATCGAAAGGTTCGGAAATGCAGGAGCGAAAAGAGGCGCTATTGTACGCGATGCCTCGGTGCTTCACGCCTTGCAAACAAAGGGTTCCGTGAGGTCGCAAATTGACCCTGCCCGGGGCGCTGTGGTTAAATGCCCCCACTCGCGCGGGTGGTTAGCTCAGCGGTAGAGCACTGCCTTCACACGGCAGGGGCCACTGGTTCGATCCCAGTACCACCCACCATGGTTACCACCCATCATGGTCAATCAAGCCGTTACCACACTCGCCGCCTGCGGCATGGTCAATGAGTGCCACGTTGTGGCCCCCACTCAAATACTCGTCAACATTTCTCCACTGCGGCCCAAGCGTTCCCGGGAAAAAGTGCGCTTAGCACTGCGTCATGCCCTCGGTGCTGGTTGCCGAAATCCAGGGTCAGCCGGCCACGGGCGCATCCTGGGCAGGCTTGATTGCCTGAAGGTGCCGGACCGTAGGGACAAGACAGGCACTCGCGGCCTTTTGGCGCTCCAAGACACTATTCGTCAGTCCGTGATGCTGAATTTTCGTCAGGACAATCCGGCGAGCCCTCATCAGTACAGGACGTTCAGCCAGTCGGTTCACGCATTGCGCCGAATCGATCCGAGGCATTTGGAGTTTTATCCCATTGTGAATGAGCGCGCGGCAGAACTGCTGGCAGGCGCGCAACATACGCTGCACCACTGAATTTCGGTTTGTGCGAGTCGCAACAGGTCGGATGCCTTTCGCATAAGTCTTGCCTCCCTGGACTTCGGAGGAATCTGACCCGCGGCTCGCCTTTTTCACCTTGCTTCGATCAAGACTCGACCTCACGGCCGGATCGGTGCATCCCCGGGTAGGTGCAGGACAGCTCGAACCAGACAAGGCGCTCGAAAGGCCAGCCCGGCCTGGGGCGCGAAAAAGGGCGAGGTGCCCACTACTTCATTGGACGCAGGCGGCAAGAACCTGTGGCATCATCGGCACGGAACGCCTGCTGTGGGCGGTCGTCGGGGTTCAAATCCCGTACGGAATCTGGGCGGAATTATCAACATCGGGCAAAAGCCGCATCGTAACCACATGCTCTCCCGGGCGATGACCTTGCTGGTCATCTGCCTTCACTGCGCCCCATTCGCCTATGCCGTGGACAGCAATCCGGAACGCTACCGGGAGCTGAAATCCATTGCATTCTTCGGCGCCGTCTCCGTTAGTGTTCACAATACCGGTGTGACTGAGGTCGAAGTTAACCCGGACTTTTCATTTGAGGAGCTGACGCAGTATCTGCGGCTTCAAGTCGCCAACTATCTTCCTGACATCCCGTACCGTGGCATTGACGCATCCGGACAGGCGGATACCCGGATCGCCGATTCAATGGGTCAATTGTTCTGCAGGATCTGGGTTGACAGCAGGAACACGCCGGCGGTATTCCAGGTAAGGTGCCACGTCTCGACGTCGACCCACTTCAACATCATTGACGATGTATCGTTTGGCTACGGTCCGAAAGAAATGGCGCCTGCGATCGTTCGCGAGCAGATCAACGAGATCCTGAAGGGGTTTGCATCGATTTTTCTGCGGACCCGGGATGAGTAGAAATGCGGCAACTCGCTGAGCGCGTCCGCCTGGATTGCGAACCGCATCGCCAGGCACCGCATCCGCAACCAGAAGCTAGCTCCGCTCGCGCATCCCGGGCGAGCGCGATTGAGCGACAGTGTCGAGAAACTCCTGTGGAAGTTTGATTTGATCGCCGAGCGCAGGATCGTATCGTCCTTCCGGCTCTCTTTTTTTCGCAAGTAACGTCAGGACACTGGCTGAAATCCTTTTCAGCCACGCACTCTGCGATGTCCGAGCAAGGGTCCCGGCTTTGTCTTCCCGCATGGTAACGGAATGGGCGTTAGTAATTAAATGGAGAGCGCTGTCATTGCTGCGCATCCCTGCAATATTGGTTGAAAAAGCGCGCCCGGGACTTGCGCGAGTCGGCACCAAAGACGCCGACCTCCCTGTGCTCAACGTTCCCCGGGCGCACGCTTCATGTCGCAACGGCCATGCCAGGAGTGCCTGTTGAAACTTCGACAACTCAGGATCCCCTCGAACACGCTCTGTTTACATGCGAAAAAAACGGGATGTCCGGATATCGGCATTTCGAGTTGACGATATCTCAGCGACCGGGCGCGCGGAAAGCGTCACTGACTGTCAAATTGGCGAAGCCAGGAACAGATGTACCCGGGAAATGGACGAATATTCGGCCTGGCTTCCGGGAGATAAGAAGCCATGCCGATTGCGCCATTGGCAACGGCAACCACGCTGTCACTGTCTGCAGGTCACCTGCCTGCTTAATTTCCCGGCGCAGGCGGTTCAAGGGCCAGGTAATGGTTCTGCCTCGCAGTGTTGCGTCAGCGCGGCTCCACGGTTTCAGATGAAGTTCGGAGGCACTCCATCCACCGGCATCATGCCGTCCATGACGCCGCAGAAAAAATGCGCCGGGTGCCGGCCTTAAAAGCGGAACAACACGGACACCGATGCCATATCAACATCGAAGACTTTATCGCCGAGCGGATCGGGCGCTTTATATCGCTCCCACTCCGCCCGTACCGTGAATCCGGCATTTATGTTGTAGTCGACTCCGGCACCAAACTTCTCGCGTATCTTGTTTTCTGATTTGTCGTTACTTGAAACGAGCAAGGTCAACGGCGAACCATTGATGTTCGCACTCGTTTTGGTGTAACTCAGGCCAACACGGCCAATCAGGGACCACTTGTCGTTGAGAGGAAAGGTTCCCACCGCGTCAATGAATGGGGCGGTCATCTTGTAATCCAGATCGAAGGTGCCGACCGAAGTGGATGGCACCCCGGCGCTGCGGAAATCCGAGTGGATTGAAGTTGTCCCCAGCGACGCGTAGCCACCTTCAACCGCAAAATTGGGATGGAACTTGTAGCCGAGGAAAACTTTCAACCCCGTGGAGCGATTTTTCTCGTCGACGATAGTCGAGGCGGCGCCGTTTGCCGCCACAAAGACCGCATTGGCGTTGTTTACCGTTTGATCTGGAATACTTGCAGCCGTGGCGCCGATGCCTACTCCCATGTACCACAGAGATGCAGGACCATCGGGGGCTTTTGCGGATTCCTGCGCAGAGACGCCCAGGGAAATTGCGGAGAACGCCAACAGAACCAGACCTGTCAAAACACGCTTGTTCACACGAGCCTCCTCTCGGGTTAAGTGCATGAGCCTGTCCACTTTTACCAGAATGTTCCAGTTATGTAAATTGGATGGCGGGAAGATGGGCGACCGTCCATATCTACCTTCCAACGCGCACTCATTGGCTCTGGCGTCTCGCCTGGGGGCTCGTGCCTGCAGCATACAATCCGGCCAGGAAACTCAGCCCGCCTTGTGAGGCTGTTCTGGCCGGACTGGCATTGCTTTTTCTCAATCGCGCAATCCATCCAGTCCCCACGCGGGAGGCAACCAAGGGACTCGCAGGGCGCCGTCATTGCTCGCACAAGTGTGAGCGAAGGGCGTCCCCTCGTTCAGCGCACCAGTTGGTTGATTTCGATGATCGGCAGCAGGATTGCAAGCACGATC
>CAYODB010000128.1:0-11078 GCA_964402495.1 uncultured Bordetella sp. | reverse complement strand
GTACTGTTATCGTCGTCCCCGCCAACACCGCCAACACCGCCAACACCGGATCCGCCGAAGACGGCGCCATCGTCCAGGAGTCGGAGGTGGGGCCGACGGGGATTGCGCTCACGGGGAAATAGCCGTGACGAACATAACGGTTGTGACGGCGTGACGAGGTAAGGGCCAGGAGGAAGAGCAAAGATGAAAGCAGATATCCAGACCCTAAGGTCGCGTTTCGTACTTCGAATTTTTACTCTGTCACGAACGTCACGTCGTCACGTCGTCACGGGTTTCATGCTCGCCTGCCTGATGCCGTTGCTCGCGACCGCACAGCAATCGGACCAGATGGCAGGACGGCATGAAACCGTCATCGCCGGTGACTACTTCGGCGTGGGCAGCAATCTCACACCGGGCGCGGCGGTAGAGGGCGATGCGTTCATCGCTGGCGGCCAGGTGCTGCTGCAGACGCCCGTGGCGGGCGATGCGGTGTTGTCCGGTGGCAGCGTGTCCATCTCCGCGCCGGTCGGTGACGATCTATACGCAACCGGCGGCAGCGTGCTGCTGGAATCCACGGTCAATGGCAATGCGCGACTGGCGGGCGGCCACGTCGGGATAGCAAAGACAGCCAACGTCATCGGCAAGGCGACCATCGCCGGCCGTTCCGTGGAGATCCTCGGAAAAGTCGGGCAGCAACTCGCGGTGTTCGGCGACAAGGTGCTGATCGACGGCCAGGTTGCCGGCAACGTCACCGTCGCGTCGCGCAGCCTCGAGGTCGGGCCGAATGCGCGCATTGCCGGCAAGCTGACCTACCGTGGTCCCGCCGAGGCGGTGGTGAATCCCGGTGCGGTGATCGGCGGCGGCATCAATCACGCCGACTCAGAACTCGACCGCGACTTCCAGCCGATGTCGAGCTTCGCCGGCTGGGCCATCGCGATCGCTTTCACCCTCGGCCTTTTCTTCCTGGGCATGATCGGCATCCTGTTCGGGCCCGTCGCGACTTCCAGGGTGGGGCAACTGGTGCGCTCCCGCCAGTTCGCCTGCCTTGGCATCGGCCTGGCCATGATCCTTGGCGTGCCGCTGGCGGCGCTGGTGCTGATGCTGACCGTGGTCGGCTTCCCGCTGGCCTTCGTCCTGGGCATGCTCTGGCCGGTGATGCTGGTCTTCGGTTACCTCATGGGCGTGATGTCCGTCACCGACGCCATTGTCGGCGCCAGGCCGAAGAAACTGCCCGGCAACGGCCTGCGCATTTTCCTGCTCGCTTTGGGATTGGCCGGAATGCTGGCATTCTGCTCGGTGCCGGTGATCGGCTGGGTGCTGGGTGCGGTGCTCACCATCGCCGGCGTGGGCGCGATGACAATCCACGCCTTCGGCGGGCGCGCCTATGTGCTGCGGCCGCAGGAAGATGAAGTGGGATCTCGTCGCGAGCCGACGTTCAGATTCTGACAACAAGCCGGGAAAAGATAAAAATGCAAAGAAGTTTGCGGGGTGGAAAGACGTGCGCGCTGATTGCGGTTATCGTGGCGGCAGGCTTGATGGGCGGATGTGCGGTGCAAAAGGCCGCGAAGCCGGCCGGCGGGATGACCATCGAAGAGGACGTGGGCCGGGTCATCAAGCTCGCCGACGGCAGCACCTGCACCGAGCCGGCGAACCTGGGCGAAGCGCGCCAGTTGCCGGGGGCGCAGCAGGTAAAGGCGCTGTTCGACTCCGAAGCCGATCTCAAGGAAGTGATAAAGCAGGCGAACAAGCTAAAGGCCACCGACACGGAAGTCGAAGCGGCGTTCTTCGACGTCTGCCGTGCCTACTCGAAGGGCGAGATCACGAAAGAAGCTTTCGGGAAGGATCGCAGCATCTACCTGGAGTTGCGCCAGGCACTTCTCATGCAGGGCATCAAGGCCTGGGTGGACAAGAAGGACGGCATCAAGGATGCAGGCAAGGTCTGCATGGCGGTTGTCGCCGGCGACACCGCAAATTCGAAGAACACCGCCCGCTGGGTGCCGGAAGCGACCACCGTGGATGACTGCGCGCTGTTTGCGCACAAGGCAGGCGCCGGCGACGTGCTGCTGGGCTGCACCGAAGGCCAGTGGAAAAACCATTGGGCGAAAAAAATCGTCGGTACCGGCCCGCTCGGTGCCAAAAGCCGGGGGCAGATGGTGAGGGATACGAGCGCGGTGCCGGATCCGAATTGCGGTTGGCTCTAGCCTGGCGGAGGGGAAAGCGTCGCTGCGAGCGGCACACACCCCTACGGGTGCATGTGAGTGTCAAGTCGGGCTGTACTTGCTTGCGCCGTATCGGGCCGAGGTCCGAGGGCCGAGTGAAAGTCAAAAGTAGTTAGAGCCCTAACGCGTCTACTCGGCCCTCGAACCTCGGCCCTGCCTTTAAATTTCCCGCCGCGACGGGCTCCGGCAGATTGCCGCGATCGACGTTGGCCTTGATGCGCCTGGCGAGGCAGGATCTACCCAGCCCTTACGTTTACCTTTAACCTCTCCGCTTTACCCTGCTACCTAATAACTACAAGAGAGGCAACATGTTTCAATTTATCAATAGCCTATCCAATTTCTTCTTGCTGCGCGCCGCTCCTTCGGGTCCCCAGGACGTCGCCGGCACGATCACCGTAGATGAAGCGCTGAAAGCCGAAGAGGCCCGCTTCAAGGCGCAGATGGGCGCCGACGGCGCGGCGATGAACAAGCTGTTCGGCGACGACCTCGTCTACATCCACTCCAGCACCGTGCAGGACACCAAGAAGAGCTTCATCGAGTCCATCACCTCCGGAAATGTGAAGTACCGCTCCATGCACCAGGGCGAATCGAATGTCCGCACCTATGGCGGCGTCGCCATCGTCAGCGGCGCAGCCAGGTTCGAAGTGACCGTCAAAGGCGAGAACCGCACCCTGGACCTGCTCTACCACGCCATCTGGGCGAAACGCGCGGCAGGCGTGCAGTTCATTTCGTGGCAGGCGACGAAAAAGGCGTGAGCCTTTTTCGGGGTGGATAGTGGCTGGTGGCTCGTGGTAAGTGAATGAGTCCGGATCTGCCTTCCGCCGTTTTCTCAGCACGCAGCACCCAGCACGCAGCACTGCCCTTACGGCATTCAAATCGGCCTCATCGGCCGATTTTTCAGTGGCTGGCGGTTAGTGGCTGGCGGGTAGTGAAAAACGAAAGCAGGGCCGCGGGCGGGGTGAAAGGCCAGGCGCGCCCAGGCGATTACGCTCTTACCCGAACCGCGGTCCGCGTACCTCGGCGCTATCGGCGGCCGCTCAGAATTTAAACTGCAGGCCGGGCGACATCAGATCGATATCGCTGTTACGTTTGCCATGCGGATGGGGAATGCCATCTTAACGAAGGCTGGTCCCCTTCCTTGAAGCCGGCTCCGGATTCGGCTAAAGTAAGGAATCCTTACTTTCTCCATGGAGCGAAATCTATGCTTGCCAAGCTCACCTCCAAGAATCAGCTCACGCTGCCCAAGAGCGTGATCAACGCCGTCGGGGCCGTCGAGTACTTCGAAGTGCAGGCCAAGGGAGGCCAGATCATCCTGACTCCGGTGCGCATCCAGCGGGCCGACTCCGTACGGGCCAAGCTGGCGGAACTCGACATCACCGAGCAGGATGTCGCCGACGCCGTATCCTGGGCACGCCAGCCAAAACGCCGCTCGAGGTGAAACGCGCGCCGCGCGTCGTGCTCGACACGAACGTCCTGCTCTCGGCGCTGGTCTTCACGCACGGCCGGGCGCCTGCGGTGCGCGAAGCCTGGCAGGCGGGGCGCTGCGAGCCGCTCGTTTCGAAGGCGACGGTGGATGAACTGATCCGCGTGCTCGGATATCCGAAGTTCAAGCTTGTTGCCGACGAACAGCGCGATCTCCTCGCCGACTACCTGCCTTATTGCCGGACCGTGGCTATCCCGGTGAAGCTGCCCAGGACGCCTCCGTGCCGGAATCCCTTTGACCTGCCATTTCTGCAACTCGCAAAGGCCGGCAAGGCTGATTTCCTCGTCACGGGGGATCGGGATCTCCTCGACATCAAAAGCAGGCTCATTTGTCCAATTGTCACCCTCGAAGCATTCCTGGCCGCTCTGCCGCTTAGCTGATACCGATCGCAGCGCGTCGCGCTGCGCACGAAGTCCGCGCCGTAACGACTTGTTTGCTCGAAATCCTTTTCCGTTTTTTCAATGCGCCCGCCGCAGGTTCGCCTGATTTTCCCGCAGGTGTCGTCGAAGTATTTTCTTCTCGATGCCGTCACCCATTGGCGACAGTAGCGACGACCCTTGGTACGATGACGACACACGCAAGATTGCAGCGACATAACAAAAAAGAACCGTCCCAACGGCTTTGAACATCCAGCAGCGGCGCCTCCTCGCGCTCGTCGACTACACCCAGCAATCGCTGCGCACGCGCAGCCGGGTGGTTTCGAATGTTGCCGACCACGGCAGCTTCCTGCTGTTCGATCACCAGGCGCTCTCCATCGATGGCCTGCGCCTCAACCATGGCGGGCCCGACGGCGACGACGAAATCTGGCTGTCGGTGCCGCGTCCGGAAGGCCCCGCTGTTCCTCCGCAGGCTGAAAGCCCCTGGCTTGCTCCCTGGTTGAACGTCGGCATCGCGATGCTGGCCGCACCCGAACTCGCATCCGAAATCGCCGGCGCGGACCTGATCGCCGCCGGAACGCATCGTGATGCCGCCATGCGGGCTACCAGCCTGGCGCAAGCGGCTGATCCGGTCGTGGAAGCCCGGGCCCGGGTGCGCCTCGCCGAGTACGGGTTTCGCGCCGAGGTCGAAGCCCAGCACGCCCGCTACATCGACACGGTGTGGCGGCCCTGGGCCGAGTCGGAGCGCAAGCGCCGGCGCCTTGCGCAGCTCTACGTCAAGCTGTTCACCTTGCGCCAGGAACTCGCGGGTGCCCTGACGGAAGGCCAGCTCGAACTGGTCTGGGGCATGGGCCTGGGTGTGGCCCGCAGGTCGGGCGCCGGATACGGCTATCCGCTGATCACGCGACTGGTCGACCTGAGCTTCGATCCCGAGACCCAGGCCGCCGAAGTGCGTCCGCGCGACATCGACCCGCGCCTGGAACTGGAATTGTTCGCGCAGGCCGACAAACCCGGCATCGCGGAAGCGGAAAAGGCCGCCGAGGATTTCCTTGCCCAGGCCGCCGATTCTCTTTCGCCGTTCGAGCCGGCGAGCTATGAACGGCTGCTCGCCATTGCCCGCGGCGTTCTCGGCGCTTCACCAATCCCTGGTGCTTCGGCGCCGCAATCGCCGCCGGCTGAAGCGGATGAACCGCTACGCATCAGCAATGCCTGGGTCCTGTTCGCCCGGCCGCGCAGCGCCGGCATCGCGCTGCAGGACCTCGAACGTTTCCGCGAGGTCCTGAGCCGCCTCGATGACGAGGCGCTGCTGCCCGGGGCGGTCGCGGCTTTGGTGACCGAGCCCGCCGATTCCAGTGCGCCCGTCGAGCTTCCCCGGTATCGCGGCGTCAGCGCGGCTTACCACGAGCGCGTGCGGGCCGCAGCGGCCCCGGCGCAGGACCTGTTTTTCCCGAAGCCCTTCAACGACGAACAGGCGCACATCGTCCAGTTGCTGGAAACCTCCGACGGCGTGGTGGTGCAGGGGCCGCCGGGAACTGGCAAGACGCACACCATCGCCAACATCATCTGCCACTGGCTGGCCAACGGCCGCCGGGTGCTGGTCACCTCCATGCGTGATCCGGCCCTGGAAGTGCTGCGCGACCAGTTACCCGCGGACATCCGGCCGCTGGCGATCTCCATGCTGGCGGTGGGCGAGGACGGGGCAAACCAGTTCGAGCGCTCCATCCAGAAAATCGCCACCGAAGTGCAAAGCCTCGACCGCCAGGCCCTGGGCCGCGAAACCGGCAAGGTGCTGGAGTCCATCGAAGCTTTCCACGGGCGCCTGAAGCGCATCGATACCGACCTCTGGCGCTGGGCCAAACTCAATCTGTCGCGCATCGACCTCGAGGGCGAGAGCATCAATCCCCAGGACGCCGCGGCCGAAGTGGTGCAGCAGGCCGGGAACTACGAATGGATTCCCGATGCGCTCGGTGTCGGGCCGCAATACGCACCGCAGTTCAGTGCCGACGATCTCGCGCGCCTGCGCGAAGCGCGCTTCCAGCTCGGGCCCGAGATCGCGTACGCCGGCTGTGTCCTTCCCGATGCGGGCGCATTCCCGGATGCCGTTCGCCTGGTGCAGGCGCATGACGAGCTGCGCCGCTTCACCCGGCTCATTGAAGAGGCGCGCGCCATCGATTTTCCGGCGATGGCGGGATCCGGAGCCGAAGCCGTCACGCAGGCGCGGGACCTGGCCACGCAGATCGCCCGCCTCAAGGCGCTGCGCACGGACATCGCCGAAGCCCGGTTGCCCTGGAACGAAGAAGCCGTCGCGCGCATGAAGCGTCGCGAGCCCGCACAACTGTTCGATGTCTTCGAGGCCCTGGCCGCGGAGATCGAACAGGCCGGCACGCTGCGTGTGCAGGGGCTCACGCGGCCGATCCTCCTGTCCGACGCGGCGGAGAACGATGCGCCGTTCCTGCATGCGGTGGACAAACTGGCCAGCGGGCGCCGCGCCTTCGGCCTGTCGTCCCTGTTCGGCAAGTCGGCGACGCAGGAGCGCCTCGACAGGGTACGCATTGCCGGGGCGCCGCCGCTCATTACCGCCGACTGGCACCTGGTCCGCACGCATCTCGCGCGACTCAGAAAAAGGCGCGAGCTCACCGCGCGCTGGAATGCGATCGCGCCGGCACTTGGTTTCCAGACCGTGCTGGCCGCCGACGCGATCGGGCGGCTGTCGGCCGATTCGCAGGTCGTCCTCTATGGCAAGCTGCGCGCGCTCTCGATGGAAGAATCCGCGCTGTCGGCGAATGCGCTGCGCTTGTTCCCCGCCTGGCAGCGGGCCGCCGTGGCCGGGCAGGATCCCGCTGCGCTCCTCGAACTGGAAAACGTCCTCGCCCATCACCTCAACAAGTCCCAGCTCGGTGAAGTCTCCGGTGTGCTGGAAGGGCTGCGCGATGCGCTGGAGGGCAGGCGCGGCGCAATTGTCGACCGCATGCGCGATTTCGTTGCCCGCAGCCTCGGCAGCCCGGCGCTCGACGAAGCGGCGCTGCTTACGCAATGGTCCGTGCTGATGGCGGAACTGGCCCGCCTGCAGGCTCTGGCGACGCCGCTGAAGATCATCGCTTCGGTCACGGCGGCCATCGCCGCATCTGGCGCGCCAAAGCTGGCCCACGCGCTCACGCAGGCCGCGGCAGTTACAGAGGACAAGCTGCTGCCCGAATCCCTGTTGCGGGACTGGCGCCTGAAACGCCTGGCCGGCCATCTGCAGACCATCGACTCCCAGGAGGAACTCAGGAAACTGTCGGCGATGCGTGCGGGCATCGAGCACGACCTCGCGCGCGCCTATGACGACCTGGTGGTGAAACGCACCTGGCTCAAGCTCGTGGAAAAGGCCACGCCCGGGGTGCGCGCCGCGCTACAAGCTTATTTGAATGCCATCCAGCGGCTCGGCAAAGGCACCGGCAAGCGCGCATTCCGTTACCGCCGCGATGCGCGCAACGCCGCGGCGGAAGCGCATCGCGCGGTGCCGTGCTGGATCATGCCGCACTACCGCGTCTCCGAATCGCTGCCGGCCGAACTCGGCTGTTTCGACCTGGTGGTCATCGACGAAGCTTCGCAGTCCGACCTGTCCGCGCTGCCGGTGCTGTTGCGTGCCCGGAAACTTCTGGTCGTCGGCGACGACAGGCAGGTTTCTCCGCAGGCGATCGGCATCGAGGAAGACCGCATCAAGGCGCTGATGCAGCGTTACCTGCCCGAACAGGTGCCCCTGTATGGCGCGCAAATGTCGCCGGACCGTTCGATCTACGATCTGGCGAAAGTCGTGTTCGCGCACAGCGGCGTGATGCTGAAGGAACATTTTCGTTGCGTCGCGCCGATCATCGAATACTCCAAGCGCGAGTTCTACGACCACGAGTTGCGGCCCCTGCGCCTGGCGCGAACTTCTGAGCGCCTCGATCCGCCGTTGCTGGACTACGTCATCGAGAACGGCCGCCGCGAGGACGGGGTCAATCGTGCCGAGATCGAATTCATCGTCGAAGACATAAAGCTGCTGGCCGCCGACCCGAGGATGCAGCAGCGCTCGGTCGGGGTCGTCTCCCTGCTGGGCGAAGAGCAGGCGCTCAAGATCTGGGAGCGGCTCACCGACGAACTGGGGCCGGAACTCATGCGCCGCCACGCCGTGACCTGCGGCGACGCCAGGTTATTCCAGGGGCGCGAGCGCGACGTTATTTACCTGTCGATGGTCTCCGCGCCCAACGACGTCGGCGCGGCGCTTTCGCGCGATACCTTCGCCCAGCGCTTCAACGTGGCGGCATCGCGCGCGCGCGACCGCATGGTGCTGGTCCGCTCGGTCGAGCTGCATCACCTTTCGGAATCGGATCGCCTGCGCCGGAATCTCATATTGCATTTCGCCCGTCCCTTCGGCGAGGAACCGGCGCGCGTGCAGAACCTGCGTGACGTTTGCGAATCGCCGCTCGAGCGCGACCTGTTTGAGTGGCTGAACGGGGAGGGCTATCGGGTCACGCCGCAGGTCGCCGTGGGTTCCTATCGCATCGACCTGGTCGTCGAAGGCGCGGACGATTCCCGCCTGGCCGTGGAATGCGACGGCGACAAGTACCAGGGGCCGCAGCAATGGATCGAAGACATGCGCCGGCAGCGCTCCCTGGAGCGGGTGGGCTGGGTGTTCTGGCGCTGCTTCGCCGCGGCCTTCATGCGACGGCGCGAGGCCGTGCTCGAGGACTTGCGGCGGGCGCTGGCCGCGCATGGCATCGAACCCGTCGGCCGCGGCGGCTGGGGAAAGCGGCGGGTTTGCGAGACGCGGCGCGTCTCCGCTCCCGGGAAGGTCGCGGCGGCTTAGCCGTCAGGACCGCTGCGACTAGACCTTGCCACCACAGATACCCTGGCGTAGCCCGGAGTACCCTTTTAGGCGCAGATACCCTACGGGTGAATCACGTCGGAGTACCCTTTTAGGACGCAAAGGAAAGCAAAGAAAGGCAAGAACAATTCAACTGTGGTTCTAGTCCATCTGCCCGTCCACTGGGCTCTTGACCTGTTATGCCATGCGTAATACCCTTTCCGTGTGATCAAGTCCTTTCGATCGGCGGACATCGAGGCACTGTTTCAGGACAGACTCATAGCCCGGTTCAGGGTCATTGAGCGGCCAGCGCGGCGCAAGCTTCTTTATCTCAATCAGGCACGTGCGCTGGATCATCTCCGGGTTGCGCCCGGGAATCGGCTCGAAGCGTTGAAAGGCAACCGGAAAGGGCAGCACAGCATACGCATCAACGACCAATGGAGGATTTGCTTTCGCTGGTCGGACGGCCACGCATTTGATGTCGAGATTGTCGACTATCACGATTAGGTGAAACCATGGCAACGAAGCTTCTCGAACCCATTCCTCCCGGCGAAATACTGAGCGAGGAATTCATGAAACCGCTCGATCTGGGCATCAACGCACTCGCCAGGGAAATAGACGTGCCGCCCAATCGCATCAGTGAAATCGTCGGGGGAAAGCGCGCGATTACGGCGGATACCGCGCTGCGGCTCGGCAAATATTTCGGCGTATCGCCCGAAATCTGGCTGGGACTTCAGGCCGACTATGACATTCGAGTCGCAAGGCAAACGACATGGCCGAAGGCCGAGCCGAAGGTGCGGGCAAGGACGGCGTAAACCTCGGGTTCAATGGTTGTCGATTGCCAGGACCTGACGTCGACCGTGGAAATGCTCAGGAATTGTCATACCGACGGGCAACCATTCACCAATCTACCGTTCACTGCTCTTGAAATGGCATTGACACGGGATTTTCGGAGCACGATTCTGGAGCGCACGCAGAACGACGCCCGGTTCCGCGAGGCACTCTTTACGGAGGCGATCAACGCTTATTTCTCCGGTGACACGGCGACAGGCAAAGGGATCCTGCGTGACCTGGTGAATGCAACCATTGGTTTTGAAGGCCTTGCTGCAGAAAAAAACGCGCGTGAAGCTGCGTGTGACAGCCAAGGCCGCGTAA
This sequence comes from uncultured Bordetella sp., assembly GCA_964402495.1. Lineage (GTDB taxonomy): Bacteria > Pseudomonadota > Gammaproteobacteria > Burkholderiales > JACQAP01 > JACQAP01. Next base: position 1,037 of record CAYODB010000128.1, on the reverse strand, counting down.
ATGCGGGTATGTATGAAATTCAAACCGCCTCTCGGAAAGATGGACTCCCCATGCTTGCCAAGCTCAGCTCCAGGAACCAACTTACGCTGCCGAAGAGCGTGATCAACGCTGTCGGGGCAGCAGAGTACTTCGAAGTGCAGGCCAAAGGAGGGTAGATCATCCTGACCCCGGTGGTCCGGCACGGGTGGAAAGAGGCATTCGTCAGCGCCGGCGCGCTGGATACCGAAGACTTGTGGCAGGGCGTGCCTCACGATGTAGCCTGGGACAAGTAAGCCCGCCGTCCGCAAGTCTTTCCTGCGTCGCGGCGATATCTATTGGGTTGCACTTGGCCCAGATGGGGCTGAAGCATCTCGAGCCGTCTCCTGATCGTCAACAATGACTACCGACGCGCTCTTAAGTCCGAGAATGTTTACGGGAGCCTCAATCGCGGGCGCTATTCGCTCCTGCTCGTGAAACCCAGCAGGTGTAACAGGCTGGTGAACAGGTTAAAGATGGACACGTAGAGCGTGACCGTGGCCATGATGTAGTTGGTTTCGCCGCCATGAATGATGTTGCTGGTCTCGTACAGGATGAGGCCGGACATCAGCAGCACGAACATCGCGGAAACCGCGAGCGACAGCGCCGGCATCTCGAAAAAGATCGCGCCCAGTCCGGCCAGGAAAGCCACCAGGATGCCGACCATCAGGAAGCCGCCCATGAAGCTGAAGTCCTTGCGGCTCGTCAGTGCATAGCCGGAAAGCCCAAGGAACACGGCGCCGGTGGCGCCCAACGCGGTCATGACCAGCTGCGGGCCGTTGGGCAAACCGACATAGGCGTTGAGAATCGGCCCCAGGGTGCGCGCACGCCCCGCGAGCCGCGCCCTCGGGCGTCGGTGACGGCACCCGAATTCGGTTGGACGAGGCAGTCGAGATGGCGCGCTCATATCGACGAATCGAGTTTTTTATGTGCGGTTTCGCCCGTCCCGCGACGGCGCGGCGGCGGTTTGCGCCTGCGTTTCATCGAGCCACTCGCGCCACACCGCCATCAGCACGGCGAGG